>JAFKHV010000040.1 GCA_017306715.1 Legionella sp.
TGACGGGCTCTTGTTTTTTGTTAGGAGCCAATTCAAAAATTCGTTGATGAAAAAAATTGACCGTACTGCGATGAGCAATACTAACCACCGTCATTTCTTGGGGTCGCGAAGTTACTAACTTATAGAGTAAGGTCTCATTCTCCTCATCAAGAGCAGATGTTGCTTCATCCAAAAACAACCAATTTGGCTTCTTCAGCCATGCTCGGGCAAACGAGATTCGTTGACGCTCGCCTCCTGAGAGTTTCCGCCAATTTCTTCGCTCCTCGAGGTTAGTACTAAACTTATTGTTCTCATTGAGTCCAACTTTTTCTAATGCGTCTAAACAATCGTCATCACTGTAGGTTGCAGCTTCTTCAGGATAGGTTAGTAATTCCTTAAGTGTGGTACCCGATGGCATCGTGGGATACTGCGGGACAATGTACCTTGTTTTATCTGATGGTATTTTTATCCTTCCTTCACCATAAAACCAGGTACCCGCTATTGCTTTAAATAAGGTACTTTTCCCTAATCCAGAGTGGGCTTTAATTACTGTGTGCTCCCCGGGGTTTAATGTGAGATTCAGTGCCGTTAGTATGGGTTCATCCTTATCAGCCCTTGGATAGGGACGCAAAAGAGTTAATCCTTTCACTTTGATCGTATCCTTGGGACGCTCTTCGACGCGGATGTTATTCCTTAAAGAATGTGTATGATCCATATCACACTGTTGCGATAACTCATGAATACGCAAAGCACGGGTGCGATAATTAATTAACGTCGGATAGGACTCTACGAACCAGCTTAAAGAGGAATTCACCTGGGAGAAAGCAGTAGCCACCTGCATCAATTGCGCAAGCTCAATTAAGCCTGTGAAATAGAGGGGAGCGGCGAGTACATAGGGAATAATGCTACTTGCATGTAAATACCCATTCTGGAAGGCAACAACTCGGGTCTGGACTGCAATTGATTTTTTGGTAATCTCGCTCACTTCTTTAATGCGATGGCTAATAGTGGCGCGATAATATTCCTCCGCGCGCTCTTCAGCAATGTTCTCGGCATCGTCTTGTAAAGGAGTAATGCTGTTGCGAAATTCTGCTTCTGCACGCTCCTCTTGCTTACGTAAACTGCTTAGGGGCTTACCAATGATATGGGTAAGGAAGGATGCGGTCATCGCACTGATAAGCGCGACCCAAACCAGATAACCGGGGATGACTATTGTTAAACCCAACGCCGTAAATGTAAACGCACCTCCTACCACCCATAAGGTTCCAATAAAAATGCCCAGGCTTAATGCAGACCTTATAAAATCAGAAGTTAAATGTAAAAAATGGCTCACAAACTTTTTTACATCTTCCTGTATGCGCTGATGAAGATTATCTAAATTGCTCGCACTGCGTTCAATATGGAGGAAATTTTTATGCTCATCGAGTAACTTTGTACTTAAGTCATTGGATAACCAATGACGCCAAAGATTTGCTAGACGGTTCGTCACAAAATTCTTCAAAGAAAATGCACTCACCATACCGCCAAGGATAACAGCGAATTCACCCATACTCCACAAGAAAGGAATTAACGTTTTCGCGGTGAGTGCAGCCCAAAATCCCGTGTACCACCATGAAAATGCTACGAAGAGACCAACGATAGCTAAAACACTCAGCAACATAGTCAAGAGCAACAACCATGATGTCCATTTTTTATCAGTATTTTTTAAATAGGCGGCTAATTGTGTGAATCCATAGCGCACCGCGGAGAATTCATTTTTTGAGGCAGACATAAAAACAGTAGTAAATTTTTTGCACCATTTTAAATTTTTTATTCTAGATGTGCAACTTTTTTACTTTAATAGATCCAAAGAGGCCGCTGCGAGTAACTTTTGGGTGTAGGGTTGTTGCGGTGTTGATAGCACTTTTTGGGTGCTGCCCTGCTCGACCATTTTGCCCTCTTTCATTACCAAAATTTCATCCGCAAGATAAGAAACCACCGCTAAATTATGGGTAATGAATATACAGGAAACCCCTGTTTCTAGCTGCAATTCTTTAATAAGATTCAAGATTTGAGCCTGGACGGAAATATCTAATGCACTTGTTGGCTCATCACAAATTAAAATCTCGGGATTAGTCGCCAAGGCACGCGCAATGCAAATTCTCTGGCGTTGCCCACCCGAAAACTGGTGCGGGTAACGTGTAGAACTGTCTTGCGATAAATGCACCATATCCAGTAACTGCTGAACGCGTGCGTGAATAAATTTCTTACCCAAGCCTTGAGCATGCATCCCTTCAGCGATAATTTCCCCAGCCATCATGCGTGGATTCATAGCTGAAAATGGATCTTGAAAGATTAATTGTACCTGTTGACGATAACTACGTAGCCCCCTGCCCTCCAATTGCATAACGGACTGACCGCGATAAATAATTTCTCCTGTAACACCTGGAATTAAACGCAATATCGCACGACTTGTCGTGGTTTTGCCACATCCTGACTCCCCGACTAGGGCCAGAGTTTTACCTTTTTGTAACGTAAACGATAGGTTATCCACTGCGTAAGTTAAGGAACGCTTTTTCTGCAACAGAAATGTGCGTGGGGAATAATGAACACATAAACCCTTCACACTCAGTACCGTCTCATTCTGTTCCTTTCGCATCGGCCAATAAGCATACGTTTTTTGAATCAGGTTTAAATTTTGTGTCTGCGGATACAGATGACAGCGTACCAGGCGACCCTCAATTTTCTGCAATTCTGGTTTTTCTTGTTTACAGCGGCTAAATGCGTGCACACACCGCGGATGAAAGCGGCATCCGGGAGGAATGTGCTCCAAAGCAGGAACAATTCCTGGGACTACCGGTAATTGATAAGCACGTTTTGCATAGGTTGGAATACTGGCCATAAGTTGCTGTACATAAGGATGCATTATTTTGGTAAAAAATTGTTCCACCGGTGCAATTTCCACAATCTCGCCTAAATACATGACGCATACCTCATCGGCCATAAATTGAGCTACCGCCAAATCATGGGTGATAAGTAAAATACTCATCTTATGCTGAAGTTGTAATTTTTTTAACAAAGTTAATATCTGCGCTTGTACGGTAACATCCAAAGCAGTGGTTGGCTCATCCGCAATTAATAGTTCCGGATTTCCTGCCAAGGCCATCGCAATCATGACTCTTTGCTTTTGTCCCCCAGATAATTGATGGGGATAACGGTGCATTTTTATTTCCGGTTCAGGCATCTCCACTTCATTTAGGAGTGCGAGGATGCGCTGCTCCATGTCAGTTTTATTTACATATTTTTTATCCAGCACCTCTTTGATTTGCTCAGCAACAGTCATAACCGGATTTAACGCAGTCATCGGTTCTTGAAAAATTATCGCTACCCGTTTACCTCGAAGCTGACGCATCATAAATTCGGGTAAATCTAATAAATCATTTTCATTTAAATTTATGTGACTGGATTTTTCGTAAATTGCGTTATGAGGTAACAGACGCATTATAGCGGCCGAAGTAAGTGACTTTCCACAACCCGATTCTCCCAATAAAACCGTAGTCTTACCCTGGATTAAGCGAAAATTAAGCCGATTTAATGCCACTAATTTGGAAGAATGATGCGTAAACGCTACCGATAAATCTTTAATATCTAGAATCACGGGATAAGTTTGTTACTCGAGTTATTTTTTTACTGTATCATATATATGATAAAATACCTCCACTTCTCCAATTTGAGTAAAGCCATGTCTGAAAATTATACTGCCGAGGCCATTGAAGTTCTCAGTGGGCTTGAACCTGTACAACGCCGTCCTGGTATGTATACCGACACCACACGCCCTAATCACTTGGCGCAAGAGGTCATTGATAATAGTGTGGATGAAGTATTGGCTGGATTTGCCACCCAAATTAAAGTCACACTCCATGAAGATGGTTCTGTTGAAGTTGAAGACGATGGCCGCGGCATGCCAGTAGATTTGCATCCTCAATTGGGTTTGAGTGGGGTCGAGGTTATCATGACTCGCCTCCATGCTGGCGGGAAATTTTCGGATAAAAATTATAGCTTTTCTGGGGGCTTGCACGGTGTCGGAGTCTCGGTTGTTAATGCATTATCGGAACGTTTAGAGGTCACCATTAAACGCGGCGGCATCATCTATCAAATGGCTTTTGCAAACGGTGAAAAAGTATCTGAACTACAGGAAACGGGAGTGGCTAAAAAGCGAGACACAGGTACTATTATTCGTTTTTGGCCTAATGCCCATTATTTTGATACCACCCGAATTTCTATAAAACATTTAACCCATATTTTACGCGCCAAAGCCGTGCTTTGTGCTGGTCTTTCCATGACTTTTATAAACAAAATGGCGCAAGAGGAAAGTCACTGGTGTTATGAGCATGGTCTCACCGATTATTTGAATCAGTCACTCAATGATGGCGAGTATTTACCCGAAGAACCATTCATTGGAGAATACAAAAGCCCTGAGGCAACGGTCGACTGGGCTCTGCTTTGGGCTAATGGCACTCCAGTTAGCTTTAGCGAAAGTTATGTAAATCTTATTCCAACAATTCAAGGTGGAACTCATGTTACGGGTTTACGCGCAGGCCTCTTCGAAGCATTAAATGAGTTTTGTGAAATACGCAATTTACTTCCACGCAGCGTGAAACTCAGTGCCGATGATTTATGGGAACCCTGTCAGTATGTTCTTTCAGTAAAGATGAAAGAACCACAATTTGCAGGCCAAACCAAGGAACGCTTAAGCTCCCGACAAATTTCAGCTGTTGTAAGTAATGTGGTTAAGGATGCTTTTGCCTTATGGCTTAATCAACATCGTAATCAAGGGGAAGCTATTGCTAACCTTGCTATCGAACGTGCGCAGCGCCGTTTAAAACAAGCAAAGCAAGTAGCCAGAAAGCGGGTTAGTCAAGGTCCGGCATTACCTGGAAAATTGGCGGACTGTTTACAAACAGATCTCCACCAAGCGGAATTATTTCTCGTAGAAGGGGACTCTGCAGGAGGCTCGGCCAAACAAGCCAGAAACAAAGATTTCCAAGCGATTTTACCTTTACGCGGAAAAATACTTAATTCGTGGGAGGTTGATTCCTCACATGTTCTCGCATCACAAGAAATTCATGATATTTCCGTAGCGATTGGTGTTGATCCAGGCTCTGAGGATTTAACTGGATTACGATATGGAAAAATTTGTATCCTCGCAGATGCGGACTCCGATGGCGCGCATATCGCAACGCTCATCTGCGCCCTGTTTTTACGTCACTTTAAAACCTTAGTTATGGCGGGACATGTATTTGTGGCGATGCCCCCCTTGTATCGCATCGATGCCGGTAAAGAAATTTATTATGCTTTAGATGATTCGGAAAAAAATACTCTTCTAAAACAACTGGCACAAAAAAGCCGCGCTAAAATCAACGTGCAACGTTTTAAGGGTCTTGGCGAGATGAACCCCATCCAATTACGAGAAACTACCATGGATCCCAATACAAGACGACTTGTGCAACTAACCGTTGAAGATGAAGGGCAAGCTATGGCAATTATGGATATGATGCTCAATAAAAAACGAGCTGCCGATCGTAAGAGTTGGTTAGAAACCAAGGGAAATTTAGCCGAGGTTCAATAACGGCTGATTTATACATGAATTATCCTAATGGAATTCATGCGATTATTTAGGCTCCATTACCATTTCAGTAAAGGAATGATATTGGAATAATTGTCTGTCCATAAGATTTGCTCTTGATCAGCCACAAAACGCCAGGACTTTTTTCGCAGCAACACATGTGCCAACTGTTCGTTTTTGGTTAACAAGGCCCACTCTGCCGGGAACTGTCCTAGTGCAGGATTGCCCGGTGCTAATGTATGAAATACCATCATCCCAGTTTCCCTGCCTATCGCGGTAATTAGCGGTAAAATACGCAAATGACGATTACTTAAGTTGACGAGTATGCCCCCATTAGGCGCAAGTTTCTGTTGATATAAATTAAATGCTTCTAATGTAATGAGATGCATCGGAATAGCGTCTGAATTAAAGGCATCAACAAAGAGTAAATTCTGCGATGCATCCGGGATACGATGCAAAGCGAGTCGCCCATCACCCAGGATGATATTTAATTGCGGTGCGCATTTATCTAAATAAGTAAAATATTTTTTGTTTTGAGCCAAATTAATTACTTGTTGGTCTATTTCAACTAAATTTAGTTGATCCTGAGTACGAAATTGGCACGCGATGGTACCAATACCCAATCCTAAGACCGTTACCTGCAATCGCTCAAGCTCCTGTTTAAATTCGGTTGCAACGGCTTCAATCGCTCCATAATAAGAGCGAAATCCATTTGGCGTATCCTCACTCATAAGCTGTAAGCCATGCACCGTCGACTGACTGATTAAAGCATGCACATCCTCTCGAGCAACCACTTTCTTCATGCCATAAAAATTACGCTGCTGCACTAAAATATTATCTTGCTGTAATTGGGGGATAAAAATAAAAGCTAATAATAGAGCTAACGACCCCGTTGCCGCCCACAAGTTATCTTGCCATAGAACAATGAGAATTAAACACAAGACGGCGCTAAACTGAAAATTAGTCAGATTCGCCGGCCAATGAATTTCTGGTAAGACATATTGCGCACAAAGCAACATCACGATTACAGAAAATTTGCACAATAGAGCCAGCTTACTTTGCTTTTTAATGGCACCTGACGTAAATAAAACAATGGTTACCAACAGTAAAGCTAGAGGATATTCATATACTTGATTAAAAAGATGCGGAGCCACAATGCCATTGAACATTCCAGCTAAAAAACCACCTAAGGATAGACAAAAATAAAAAACAGTTAATCGTTGTGGTGGTGGCCTTCTTAAATAGAGCTGGCGATGACACAATAAAGCAAAGGTGAAAAAACTAAATAAATTGACCAGGATAATTTGCCAAGCGCGGATTTGCCCCCCATTTAAAATAAATCCAAGCAAGGTAAAAATCAGAAAGAAAAATGAGTTGCGTTGAAACCAGGCATAAGGTACAACCTTGCTCTCACTAAACGCTAAAATAAAGGTTAATAAATACAAAGCTAAAGGTAATACCCAAAATAATGGTGCTGCGGCGACATCCGTAGTGATGTATAACGTGACGCCCAACATCAAACTACAGGGGATAAAGCTTAATAAAACCCAATACCCTAATTGCCTCCAAGAGTATTCATGCTCCTGCTGAGTATGAGACGAAAAATTAAATTTTGGCACAAACATTAAGTAAATAATTAAGAGCACATAAGCAACATAGCCCCAGCACCAGAATTTAAATTGTAAATTCAATCCCAGATAGCGTTCGATGAACCAAGGATAACTCATCAATGCAATAAGGCTCCCCGCATTGGATGCTATGTATAAAAAATAGGGATCGCGAGCACGGATTGTAGCCGTTTGACTGAATAAAAATTGGATTAACGGTGCTGATGCCCCAACTACCAGAAGCGCAAGACCAAGCTGGGTCATTAAGGAGCGCAGAATGGACCACTCAGGAACGCTGCTGGTATTATGAGCTTGAAAAACCCAGGGTAATGTTAAAAGACTCACCAGTAATACCGTGGTATGCACAATACGCCATAATCGTTGTCTTGGGCACCAACTCAATAAAACTGCATATCCATAAGCTAATAAAAGTATCGCTTGAAAAAACAGCATGCATACAGTCCAAACTCCCGGTGTCCCGCCAAAAACAGGCAAAAGTGCCTTTGCGGCCATGGGCTGAATGCTAAAAAGAAGCACGGCACTTAAAAAAATGCCGACCGAATAAAGGATTATTGGCACAAAACATCCTGTTTATAAAGATTATTCGCACCTAGTTTAGCGAGGCCCTTCTGCATATTCAAATAAAATTTATGACCCTAGTTAGTCTCGCCGATTTGACCGTATCCTGTTTCCCCGAATATTGCGGAACTGTGGGTGTAGTATTTGAACTCCAACAGATTATTACTGGGATCGGTTAGAAAAAATGATTGGTGCTCAATACGCGTGCCTTTAAAACGCTCTTTGACTGGAACAGTAAACGGTACCTGGTTTGTAGAAACACGTTCTACAAATTCAGCAAATGCGACTTCTTCGGTGAAGATTAAACCAAAATGTCGAGGATAAATACTTGCCTGGGGTGGATTGCAGTCAGAGACTTTATGCGCCACAATTTGATGAGAACCAAAATTTAAAATTAGTGCCTGCTGGGTTTCACGTCCTAAAGCAAAACCAAGCTGATGATGATAGAACGATTTTGTAAGTTCCAAATCATGCACAGGAAAAGCAAGATGAAAAATCGTTGTCATAGTAAATCCAGATATTTTAATTCCTATTAGGATATTACTATACTGCTTTCTCAGACAATAACCATCGACAATTGTTGAGTCACTATGGCACAATCGCTGGTTATTCATTAGATAGGAATGCATTCATGAGCCTTATTCAACAAACACTTGATTATATTGTCCATCTTGATGTTTATTTGAATATTTTGGTCACCTCTTTTGGATGGTTAAGCTATCTGCTGCTCTTTCTGGTTATTTTTGTAGAAACTGGCTTGGTTGTTTTTCCCTTCTTACCAGGTGATTCGCTGCTTTTTGCAGCAGGCAGTATTGCTGCGCAAACAGATAACTCTTTAACTATATCGATCTTGATGCCGCTACTACTTATTGCATCAATCGTTGGCAATCAGGTCAATTATATTATCGGTAAACGCTTAGGTCCCCATATTTTTTACAAGAAAGATTCCAGATTGTTGAATCAGAAATACCTCGAAGAGGCTCATGAGTTTTACTTGCGCCATGGTGGAAAAACCATAATTTTTGCACGATTTCTTCCTATTATTCGCACCTTCGCGCCATTTGTTGCAGGTATAGGACGCATGCCTTTAGTACAATTTACCGGATATAATATTATCAGTGCGGTTCTGTGGGTAGGTGGTTTATTGGGTTTAGGATATTTCCTAGGTTCTATTCCATTGGTCAAGGAAAATTTTGTTGTTGTTATTTATGGGATTATTTTTATATCTTTACTCCCCCCGCTGCTGACACTGATGCGCAAAAAAAAAGCTTATAGGTCATGAGGGATAAATGATTGCCGCCAATAATCCTCGTTCAATCCAACCTTTCAGATAGGAAGCTGCATGCATACCCACCTCTTCTATGGGGTGGCAGGTGCATAGTTGCTCGCAAAGCTGGCTAAAATCTTTTCCATCTACCAGTTGTGCCCACAAAATCGCCTCCACAGATGCCAAGCTTATAAATTTAATAAAATACTCTTCTGTGCGCCAAATAAGCCAGGATGTGGGTTGTTGCTGATAGAGAAATGCTGGCAAATCCAAGTCATCCGTGAGCGATTGCCACAGTTGCGCAGTATTCCAATGACAATTCATGATTTGCACTGCTGGATGCACCTTAAATCGCAGCACCCCCCACTGCTCAGGAGGAACCGCTGCCATATCGTGAATGCTCAATCTGGAATCATCCGCAGCATCGAAGGCAAGAGTAATATTCCATTCAAATTCGGTTAATTCCGCTAAATGGAGGTCTTGGGGATAAAAATCGGCAACAAATTTTGCTAAAAAATCCCCATACCAGCGAATAGAATAAAATGGAGAAGGAAAGTTCTTAATATAGCTTTTGGTTAAAAGTCGAAATTGCTCATCACCAAGATAAGCACATAAGTTGGGATAGTTTGCACGTAAACAATCTGTTAAACGACCTTCATAAGCATCTTTATAAATTTCTAAACGAGTAGCAATAGCAACTTTTTCATCAGCAACTACTTCCTGCATAATCGCGGGGGTCTCATCGCATAAATAACTTTGAAATACTTCTTGTAGACTTCTAAGACTCATACATCAGTGCCTCTTGCTGGGTTACCCGCTTCATGATGTTACGCGCATGTGCCAGCTCTGAAATTAACTCAGACAGAGGCGGCATGTGGTCATCGCGTTCAATCATGGTGGAAATAGGGCCGAGTAATTTTATGGTGTCTTGGTAGAGCTGCCATACCGGCTCAATTATCGGAGCATCATGCGTATCGATAATATAATTAGCAACTTGAGTATGTCCCGCCAGGTGAATTTGCGCTACCTGTGTCGTCGGTAGATTGTTTATAAATTCGTGTGGATTAAAGCCATGATTGATGGCGCTCACGTAAACATTATTTACATCCAATAATAAATAACAGCCTGTTTTATTGAGAATTTGCGCTATAAATTCCCATTCTGTCATTTGGGATTGCCTATAGGTTAAATAACTCGATACATTTTCAATTAACAAGGGTCGTTTTAACCAATCTTGCACATAAGCGATGCGGGCGGTTACATGATCTATTGCTTCTTGTGTATAAGGTAGAGGTAACAAATCGTGCATATTCAGCCCCTTCACTCCAGTCCAGCATAAATGATCGGATATCCATTCCGGCTCAACTCGGTTCGCAAGCTCCCTTAATTGTTTAAGATAATCTAAATTGAGTGGGTCGGTACTCCCAAGAGAGAGGGAAACACCATGCATAACAACGGGATATTGTTTCCGGATTTTATCCAGGAAAAATAACGGCCTGCCACCAGGAACTAAGTAATTTTCGCTTAAAATTTCCACCCAATCGATGGGGACATGCTCATCTAAAATTTGCTGGTAATATTCTGGACGCAATCCTAAACCAAAACCTAAAAAAGGCAATCGAGATTGCTCTGATTGAGTTGACACCATAAAAGTCCATAGATCCAGGCACAATATAATGCCTGGATAAAAAGGTTATTCTTCAGAAACTACTGTTCCACCTGCTTTGTCGCAGTCTTCTTTAGTCATCTTGACCACGCCTTTGCCTTTGCAGGAATTTTGACCTTTACATGCATTGTCAGCAGTTTTACATTCACTTTGGCCTTTACAGGAATTGCCGCCCTTACATTGAACCATTGCAGTCGATGCATCATCGGCAGCAAACGCTGGAGCCACAGCAAACATTGATGCAGCGCTAACTGCGAGAGCAACACCTGTTAATTTAACTTTATTCATTGTAAATTCCTTTTTTTAATGAGGATTAATTGGGCTCACCATAATCATGGTGCACTACCATTTTAGAAAGCAATGTTTTCGACTGTCAAGGTAAATAATACATCCATCGTTTAGAGCAATTCGATATACCCGTGGGCGATTCGATCAGCGATTAACAGCTCGTTTCGGGTATAAGTGGTCATCAAGCCTATGGTTTGCATACCAGCCCTCTGTGCGGCTTTTAACCCATGGTGTGTATCTTCTATTACCAAACAATGCTTAGGTGAAACTTCTAAGCGTTGTGCTGCTAATAAATATCCCTCAGGGGAGGGTTTACCCTGGGCAACGTGTTCCGAGGTGACAATGACTGAGAAATAACGACATAATTTACCCTGACGTACTTTATTTAAAACAGCCTGTATTTCGCTGAAGGCTGCACCCGTGCAAA
The DNA here is from genome assembly GCA_017306715.1 of Legionella sp. GTDB lineage: Bacteria > Pseudomonadota > Gammaproteobacteria > Legionellales > Legionellaceae > Legionella. The sequence continues at coordinate 11,419 of JAFKHV010000040.1, forward strand.
TGGCGATTTTATCGATATTTTGACTTGCTTTAAAAAGAAATTGTTCAAAAAAATCAATGAGTGGTAAATAAGTTTTTCGATTAATTAAATCAACATAATAGTTTTGTTTTTGTTTAATTAAACAGGTTAAATCATGGGTTGCAATGGAATAGTTTTTATCAGCCAAAAGTTTCGGAAACATATCCTTATCCGCCAAGCCCAAATATCCATCGGCAAATTCTTCATAATCAAGATCAATTCCCAAAGGAGACAACGCAGTGCAGCACGCCTCATAATGCAAAGGCTCACTGTGAAGAATCACCCCATCAAAATCAAAAATTATGGCGTGGATGTTCGAAGAAATAATCATGATCACAATCCTGGTAACTTACCCTGAATCAGTACGAGCTTTGATCGAGTAAATGCTCATCTTGAGCGTTTCATTTAAAAACGTCTATAACATTAGATAAGAGTATAATTTTAGGAACACTATGTCACCTACCTTTGACTATATAATAATTGGTGGTGGTTCTGCCGGATGTGTTCTAGCAAATCGACTATCTGCTGACGGACATAATCAAGTTTGTCTTATTGAGGCTGGGCCCTCGGATTGGAGTCCATTTATTCATATGCCCATGGGCATCATCATGGTGCTCCGAAGCAAGTTTTTAAACTGGCATTATTGGACCGAACCTCAACAGCACTGCAACCAACGCAGAATTTATTGGCCACGGGGTAAAACCCTCGGTGGGTCCTCTGCAATCAACGCAATGTGTTATATACGGGGTAATCCTCATGATTATGACCACTGGTCCGAGCTCGGGAATACCGGTTGGAGCTATAAGGAGTTATTACCCTATTTTCTAAAAATGGAGCAATTTCACGGTGAAAAACATGCTTTACATGGTACTAATGGCCCCCTATCGATTGAACATACAATTTATCGCAATCCATTAATGGACGTATTTAATAACGCAGGGCAACAAGCAGGTTTACCCTTGATTGACGACTTTATAACTCATCCCGGGGAGGGGGTGGGCTATTTTTACGTAACCCAAAAAAATGGCCAACGTTGCAGTAATGCACAAGCCTATTTACACCCCATTAAAACACGCAAAAATTTAACAGTCTTAACCCATGTACACGCAACTAAAATTTTATTTTCTGATAAAAAAGCAATGGGCGTGCGTATTGAAAAACGAAGAAAAACAGAAGATCTCCTGGCGCGAAAAGAAGTCATTTTAAGCGCAGGAACTATTGGCTCTCCGCAACTCTTACTCTTATCTGGTGTAGGACCACGCGCGGATTTAGAGGCTTTGGGTATTCCTGTGGTTCATGATTTGCCAGGAGTTGGAAAAAATCTTCAAGATCATCTCGATATTCATGTAACCTGTCTTGATAAGACACGTACCTCTCTGAGCTTCAGTCCGGCTAATTGGCCACGCTTGCTGAAAGCTGCCTGGCAGTATTTCACCAAACACCGAGGAGAATTAACAAGCAATTACACGCAAGCTGTTGGTTTTGTCAAATCGGACGCTGAGCAGGCGGTGCCTGATTTGCAATGGCACTTTGCAGCATCCATGTACACCAATAGTGCGCGCTCCTTGTACCCTGTCTTCAGACATCATGGATTTATTTTAATGACTTGTCATTTATATCCACAAAGCCGTGGCAGCATCCGCTTACGCAGTAAAAACCCTTATGATCCCCCTTTAATCGATCCAAATTATTTAAGTCATGAGAAAGACTTGCATGCATTAACTCAGGGAATAAAAAAAGCACGGGATTTATTAAAACAGCCAGCCTTTGCTCCTTACGCACTGTGTGAGTACGAGCCTGGGTCAGAAGTTCAATCCGATGCAGAGATTAAAGAATATATTCGCGAAAAATCTGAGACTATCTATCATCCCGTGGGTACCTGCAAAATGGGCATTGATCCGCTGGCCGTGGTTTGTCCGAAAACATTGAATGTTCATGGACTGGATAATCTTCGCATTATCGATGCATCCATCATGCCCACCCTACCCGGCGGTAATACAAATACGCCTACCACCATGATTGCAGAAAAGGGTGCAGATTTAATTATCCGATCGAAAAAATAATTTTATCTACTCAAGTAAGGGCGACAGTTTATTCCAAACATTCGTACTGATAATCGGCTGAGCTTGCTGATTTGGATGTAATCCATCATCCTGGAATAACTCTGCATTTTCGTCTACTCCTGCAAGGAGATTAGGCAGAAGTGCTATGTGTTCTTGTTGAGCAAGTCTTGGATAAATTGCCGCAAAATTATTTGTGTACGCAGGTCCATAGTTGGTCGGGATGCGGATACCAACGAGAAGGATTTTCGCTTGTACCTTTTTACCAAGCACAATCATCTTCTGTAGATTTTTCTCCGTTTGTTCTAGGGGTAAACCTTGTAGTCCATCATTTGCCCCCAGTTCAATAATGAGTACAGCAGGCTTGTACTTTTGTAATAACTCAGGTAACCGGCTTAAACCACCATTTGTCGTTTCACCACTGATACTGGCGTTAATAAGAGAATATTCCGCATGGGCTTTACTTAGATTTGCTTTAATTTGATAAGTCCATGCTTTATTTTCCTCAACGCCGTACCCTGCACTTAAACTATCTCCTATAATTAAGATGTTCTTAGATGCAAAAGTTACTGATGAGACGAATATGGATAAAAAAATAAGAAGTGATCGCATGGATAATCCTTTGGTTATAGTAGCAGAAAAAATTGGCAAGCAAGTTAGCGTGTATTCAAAGTCCTTGACGATTTTGCATGATGTCGACTTAGAAATCCGTGCAGGGGATACTGTCGCCATTTGTGGCCCCTCCGGAGTTGGAAAATCGACGCTCTTAGCTATATTAGCAGGCTTAGATAACCCAACCAGTGGTTCACTGTACCTGCTTAATAATAATTTAGCTAATTTAAATGAAAATGAGAAATCGCAATTACGTGCGCGCGAAATAAGTTTTATTTTTCAGGAATTTTATTTACTGCCCATGCTCACGGCTTTGGAAAATGTCATGTTGCCTCTAGAAATCCAGGGCATCAAACACCCCGAAACTCTGGCAACCCCAATTTTAGAGCAAGTGGGTTTAAGTGACCGTCTTCATCATTATCCCAATCAATTATCGGGAGGTGAGCAACAACGAGTTGCTATTGCCAGAGCTTATGTGACGAAACCTACCCTACTCTTTGCTGACGAAATCACCGCAAATCTTGATGAAGAAAATGGTCTTTTGATTAGCGAGTTAATGTTTCAGCTTAATGAGGAACTAAAAACGACTTTGGTTATAGTTACCCACGACCTAAAGTTGGCTGCTCGTTGTCAACGTCAATTTACCATTGAGCATGGAAGATTAAATGAACTTTAGACAATTAGCACATTTTTCAGGTTTGATGCTTGTCCGCAACTGGCGCATGGGTGGCTTAAATACCATCCTACTGCTTATTATCTTGGTTATTGCGCTCATATCAAGCCTCTCGTGGTATTCCGACCGCATGCAAAAGGGAATAAACGCACGTGCGGCTGAATTATTTGGTGGTGACTTGATTATCAAAAGTCCACGGCCACTGCCCTCCTTATGGGAGCAACAAGCAGTTAACATGGGATTAAAAACGACAAAAGTAGTTTACATCAACACCCTTGCTGCGAGTAAATTACCCGAACCTCATTTTGCAAATATTCAAGTAAAAGCGGTCGATAATAACTATCCATTGTACGGAAAACTTAAAGTAAGCGCAGCTAACGATACCAATAAAACAGAAAATACGCAGGCGAAACCCACGCCAGGAACAGTATGGCTTGAACCCCGAGTGGCATATGAACTAAAGATTGCCCCAGGTAGTACCATCGAAATTGGTGCTGCACGTTTTGTTTTTGAGCGTTTTTTGTATGAAATTCCAGATGGCCAAGCCGATCAGTTTAAAATTGCCCCAACCGTCTTTATGTCTTTGGATGATTTAGAGAAAACGCAAATTCTTGGACCCCGCAGCCGCGCCGACTATTTACTGATGATTGGAGGCCCGATTAACGATTTTACCGCATGGGTGAAGCCAAAGCTTGAACGCGGTCAAAATGCAACCACTGCCCTGGAGGGTAGATTAGAAGTAAAAGCAGGTTTTTCACAGGCAATGAATTATCTGAAAATTGGAATCTTTCTCATACTCTTGTTAGCTGGCAGCGTAATGAATGTCGGCTTAAAAGAGTACAATCGTAAAAATGACATTTCGATTGGGGTATTACGATGTTTAGGTATGCCACAATCCCAGGTCATTCAGGTTTTGCTGCTGCAATTTCTTATGTTAATTATTTTAGCAGGTTTAATTGCGTTACCCTTGGGGTTCGCAATGCACTACCTATGGCATCTCGCTTTGGGAGAAATGTTACCGACTGGTTTGGCCAACGAATTAGGCTCCATTAATGGATGGATAGGAATACAAGCCCTCTTATTTTGCGGGCTTTTTTTGTTTGTCTTTGGGATACAACATTGGTTAGGATTAGGTCGTATCCCCCCCTTACGGGTATTGCGTCATGAGCAGGCTCCTCCTTCAGTAACTCATCGCTTATTTTTTGCAGTTAAAGCCGCAACAATTTTTGCTTTACTTTATTTTTATTTAAATGACCTCCGGCTTGTGCTTTTTGGCTTAACCTTTTTAACCGTCGTTGTAGCACTGATTCGCTTTTTTTGTTTCATATTAGGTAAGTTTTTACGTAAAGTGGCGCATAAATTACCGGTTGTACCCAATATCGCCGCCTTGAATATCGCACGATACATGCCGCAGCGTTATATTGAAATTATTGTTTTTACGCTGATTTCCTTTGCTATTTGTTTTAGTTTTCTCCTATATGACAGCCTACTCAATAGCTGGCAAAAACAGATTGCCCCCAATACAGCTAACTATTTTATTTTTAACATTGCCCCAGAGACCTTACAGCCTTTAAATCGGTTCCTTGAGGAGCAAAAAATTCATATTGCTCATGTTTATCCGATTTTACGTGGACGCTTAACTGAGCTTAATGGTACTCAGCTGACAAAAAAAGAGGGAGGCGAAAGCATCCATAATAACGCCCTAACCCGAGAATTAAACATTACTGCAACCAACCAGTTACCCCAGGATAACGAGATTATAGCGGGCAAATGGTGGACACCCGCAGAAGAAATGGTTCCACAAGCCTCTGTAGAAGAGGGATTAGCGAAAAACTTTTCTATAAAAGTGGGTGATGTTTTATCTTTTCGCCTTGCTGACCAAATAGTTTCTGTGCCGGTTACCAGCGTCAGGAAAGTAGCTTGGGCAAACCAACAGCCTAATTTTTATATTATTTTTCCTAAATCGATGATTGCAAATTATTCCATTACCTACCTAATTGGGATCCGCTTACTGCCCCAGCAAGAGCCAATTATCGATAACTTACGGCAAAAATTTCCCGCTTTATCGATTCTCTCGATTGCTTTAATCATCGATCAAGCCAAGCATTTCTTTCAACAATTATCGGTTTTGGTGGTGTGGATTTTATGTTTCGTCCTTATTGTGGGAATTATCTCGCAAAACCTAGTGCTTTGGGCTACTCGTAAAGAACGTGAGGTAGAAACAGCCATACTCAAAGTATTTGGTATTAGCCTTGGACGGTTATTGGGTATCTGGTTATGGGAATATGGCTTCTATGCTGTGCTCTCAAGCTTCCTGGGCATCTCCCTTGCATACTTTTTACAAAAATTTATCTTGCTTTTTTATCTAAATATTAACCCAATTGTCCATTTAAGTACTATATTTATAACTATAGGTATTAACGGAACGATTATTTTGTTAGCAACGGCAGTAAATGTTAAGAAAAATATGGAGGTCACCCCCATATCCCTTATTCGTTGATGGATGATAGGGTAAACGTGCATAGGTAACAGAATAATTAGTGTGAAAAGGGTGATTGTTAATGATTACATTGATGTTAATTGTACTAAGCTATTTTATCGCTGTATGCATTGGCTGGTTTATCCATTTCTTTCTCCATTGCGAGTTTTTTGGTATACCGGTTTATAAATATCATCTGTTTGCTCATCATCGGAATATGCAAATTGCTCATCACTCCGACCTGGATCGCTACAGTATCATCGAGCATTTTATATGGCTGGCTTTTATTGGGGTGTGTGAACTACTAGTTCTTATACTCATCCCCTTTGAATATGCACTTATTTTTATGATCACCAGTATTTTGTACGCTGTTATGTTTTATTACATACATGATAATGTTCATTTTAAACATTCATTTTTGAATCAGTTTAAATGGTTTCGTCGTCTTAAAGCACGTCATCTGATTCACCATCGTCATGGAGGCATTATTCGCTTTGAGAAACATTTAGGCGAGGAATGTCCTAATATTGCTTTTGGCGGTCCGGTAGGCGGACGTTTTATTGATAAGCTACTTAAAGCGGAACGTCGTAATTAATCACGGAGGAATTATGTTTTATGACACTAAAACGTACCATGCTATAAGAATTATCATCGGACTTTTGTTCCTATCCTATGGGATTAATGACCTGTTTGCACTAAACCTGTTACCGAAATCAGCAACCTCTGCGCATGGCCATGAGTTATTGGCAGCAATGAGCACGACTGGCTACTTGTTTGTCTTTATGAAAGTTGTGGAAATCGCTATGGGTATTTTATTCTTGACCAATTATGCTATTCCACTGATTGTCTTGTGCCTCCTTGTTCCTTTTGTGCTGAATTACATTTTGTTTGCACTCTTTCTAAATCTCCCAAGCCTACCCATGGCGTTACTGGCTCTATTAGGGACGCTTTATTTTATTATTTGCTTCAAAGAGCGATACCTCCCCTTGTTAAAAAGATAGCGCTTAGCGAACAGGGATAGAGCACATGAATATACTAATCACGGGCTGTTCTTCTGGAATTGGATTGCAGATGGCTCTATCTCTGGCCGCAAGAGGGTATACGGTTCTTGCCACGGTTTTGAATGAGGATGAAAAAAAGCAAATAATTCATCCTAATATCCATCCATTGATTCTTAATCTGCTGAATAAACAATCGATTGCGGCCTGTGTTGAGGAAGCAAAACGTATCACTGAGGGTCAAATTGATCTATTAATCAATAATGCCGGTATCGCAATCGCAGGTGCCATTGAAGATGTAGGTTATGATGCTTTAATACATCAATTCCAGGTAAATGATATCGGATTGTGTGAAATTACTCGATTAATCCTGCCCCTCATGCACCAGGCCGGTTCTGGAAAAATCGTTAACATCAGCTCCATGCTTAGCATTTGTGTCTTTCCCTATCGAGGGGTATATGGTGCCTCAAAATATGCATTACGCGCCATCAATGATGCTCTGCGTTTAGAAATGAAGGCCATTAATAGTCCGATACGAATTGTTCTAATAGAAGCAGGTCCTATGCAAACGCAAATTAGGGAAAATGCCATCGAACTATCCAAAAATTATTTAGATTTTGCATCCAGCAAGTATCAAAAAGACTATGAAAGACTTTTAGTTTCTGGAAAAAATCAGCAAAGCATGCCATTTATTAAACCACCCGAAGCGATTGTAGCTTTAATTGAAAAAATTATTCGCTCTAAAAATCCGCGAGCGGTCTATCGTTTTGGTTTCATGCCTAAATTTTTAAATTTTTTAAAATATATTTTGCCAACTCATCTTTTTGATCGCTTCATTCTTTATATTCTAAAGATTGAATGATGATTACGGCTCTTTTGGATAAGCATAACGAAACCAATTTAAAGCCAGCACGGTGGCGATTTCATTGATTTTACCGGTATCCTGCAGTAAAAATAGTTCTTCACGCTTAATAATCCGAGTAACAATTTGTTCTGCTTCTTCAGGTAAGCCATAGATTCCTTGCACAACCTCCCCCCCATACTCAGCAAAATAAATATAAGATTTTTCAGTCATGACCCCAGGTGAGCGATAAACACTACTAATTAATTTGACTGTTTCAAGGCGTATCCCTGCTTCTTCGTAAACTTCACGTAATGCAGTTTCATCTGGATTTCCCCCAGCCTCAATCGCCCCCGCAACTCCGGCCAAAATAAATGGGGAGTCATCACCTTGATGCATACAAACTCCAGGACGAAACTCCTGACACAATAGAAAACTGTCTTGACGAGGTAAGTAAATAAGAACAAGCACTGAGTCGCGACATTGCACTACCTCACGCTGCATCGTAATTTTTTTGGAGGATTCTTGCAAATTAGGGATGGCAAACTGGTACTGATAAAAATGCAAATAGCCTGAATATATTTGTTTATGATCGAGGATGTCAACGCCCTCATGTCGGTTTTTTATGGACACTTAATTTATATCTCCTCATCGTTATCATTAAATACCTCCTGAATATTTTCTACCGCGCGACTGAGTTTTTTAAAGCTGGCAATATGAAATAATGCCTGCCCTGCATGGATTAAAGGTAGATTGCATTCACCGATAATGATGCCAGAAAGCGGAGATTTTAATTCATACTCTTCGGTAGTGGTTGGGTTTGCTATTATGGCGATGGTTTGCGCTTTGGTAACGCGCTGCCCAGCTTTTTTAATAGGCCTTAATATACCGCTCATCGGTGCTCGTAGCCAATAACTCGTACGCGCAATTGTTGGATTATATTTTTTTATTTGAAATATTCCTTTGGGAAACATTTCCAAAGCGGTCATCGCACTGAGAATGCCATTTAAACCAACCCGAATGGATAGTTCGTCAAAACGTAACGCTTCCCCTCCCTCATAAACTAAAAAAGGAATACCCTGGGCATTGGCATATTCGCGCATGGAACCATCACGAAAGACTGAGTGTAGTACCACAGGCACATTAAAGGCCTTGGCTAAATCTTCCAATCCAGGTAAATCAAGATTAGCGCGTATTTGCGGAAAATTATAACGATGATTCGAGCCGGTATGCAAATCAATCACATAAGTCGCATGGCATAAAATTTGACTGCTAATAATATGTGCAAGACGTGAGGCTAAAGAACCTTGGGGACTGCCTGGAAAGGAACGATTTAAATCGCGGCGATCGAGTAAGTAGCGCTCATGATGTAAGAAACCATATACATTGACTATAGGGACTGCAATCAAGCTCCCTTTGATCGCATGCAATTCTGTTTTCTTTAATAAGCGACGAATAATCTCAACACCATTAAGCTCATCACCATGAATTGCTGCAGTAACACACAGGCAAGGACCAGGCTCTTGCCCATTGATAATATGAATGGGTAAAACCATAGGTGTCCAGTCATAAAGTTTTGGTGTCGAAAAATAAATGGTTTTCTGAGTGCCGGGATGAACATGATCATCACCGATAATTAGGGGCTCTTTCATTATTAGCGTACCTTATATCAGTACGATTAAAGCCCTAGCTCAAAAGCCAGGGCTTTACGATTATTCTCGAGGCGGTATCACGGTTTCATGATGGTGGACATGATCCCTTTCATTGCAACGAAGCGCGCAACATGCGCCAATGCAACTAGAAAACGCACCTAAAAAGAAGAGGCCAAATAATATCCACCCGCTGTAAGCTAGATTTTTTGCAGTTTCACTACCTGGAGCTACAATTTGTTCATTTGCTGTAGCAGGAGTAGAGACTGTATTTCCTGAACCAATCGCGCTACTAACTCCCAAAGGATTAGGACTTAGGGTGTCTTGATAAAAAGTCACATAAAAACTTAGCGGGATAAACAATAATGCAGCAAGTATTAAGCCCATAGCCCAGGTTAAAAAACCATAAATTACGCCATGATGGCAAAAACAATGCTGAAATCGGCTCAAATATCCAGTGACATAACCAGCAGAGCCCATCGAGGCAATCACACCGATAGCAACACCGATAAGTCCACCTACTGCTAAAGTTGTCGAACCGTTAGCACCAGCGCTGTATGCACTTAAACCAATAGCAATCCCGAAGATATTAAGTAAAAATACCAAGCCAATACCCACGAATGCGCCAGCAAAAATTGCTGACCAGCGTAGATGTACCGTATTCAACTTAAAGCAGGTGACTTCTTTTGAATGTTCCGTCATCATTATTCTTTCCTTAGGTTAGGTTAAAACACATGTGAAAATAGCCAGATTATAACCAATATACTCACCGGCACTCCTAACAACCACGCAATAATATATGGCATTTTTTTCCTCCCTGGTTTAAAAATAGTCGCTTTACTTTTATTCCTTAAACAACCATCGCGAACAGCGACTTGGAAACAACTTGCAAAAAAATTTGGCTTGCGCATTATATCCAAACACGTTAATACGACATTAGTCAAGCAAACACATTAATTAACATTTTGTGTGCATCGAACATTCTAAATATGTTCTTATGGTTAAGTTTAGACGCTTTTTCATATTTTTTTCTCAACAGATAACTATACGCTCTGACTTATACTGGATAATTTAGATCTTTTTATATCAATTATGAATAAAAATTGTTAAAATGACGCATTTGCCTAAACTCGATGAAAGAATATTTACTCTACCTCACAGATGCTGACGGCATGCCCTACAGCACCCATGCCCTTATTCATCAATTAGAACAACAATTCCACACACAATTCCTAAAACTCTATTTAAGCTGGGATCATCCTGACGACTTAGTGATACGTAAGTTAATTGATTTTCTAAAGAACTTACCCCCCTATGTCCACGGTTTAAATTGCCGCGGGTTATTCGAAAATAATCAAATAACCAATCCTAAAACTCTAAAAAATATCGTAGGGTCTTTGCCTCTTGGCCTTCGACAATTAGAAATAGATTATTTAATACCACCGCTTTTAGACGTAGAATATTTGGAGGAAATCTTCCTGTTATTTCCAGATTCCATAGAACATTTAAGCTTATCCGGAAATAGGCTCAGTCATATACTTAATTTCGTAGTCCATTTTGCAGCAAACTATGTAAAATTAACATCATTAGATATAAGAGCTTTGTGTATCTATGAAGAATGGTCCACAGAATTATTTAATGTTTTGCTGTCTTGTCTACCGCAACAAATTACCACTCTTTATGTCAATCTGGACTGGATGATAAAAGAGCAACAAAAAAAATTATGTCCAGTACTCTCTTTTCCACAACATATACGTACATTAAATTTAATACCTAAAGAGTTTTGGCAAAATGAATCTCTTTTAGATGTGCTCGATAATAGCAATGTTAATACTCTGGGTTGGTTTGAAGAAGCCATATGGCCTGAACTGATTGTGCAAACACCTAAATGTATTCACTCATTAAGTTTTGACAACTATTTGCCTAATGCAATGGAACACAACACCTTTATAGAATGCATGAAATCCATACCCCCTCACATTACGAGCCTATCTTTAAAAAATAATCATCTTTATCTATGGCACTTTGATAATCTTTTACAATTGTTTCGGGCGATTCCTAAAACGGTTAAAAATTTAGTGTTAGAGGGGAATGCATTATTTATCCAGCTGACCAATATGGAACAAGAACAGCTCTTAAATGTTCTTAAGACTTATCAAACAGATCTGAATTGCCATACTGTTCCCTATGAATTGGAAGATTCTATAATGACAGATCCACTAACATCGGATGATGAAAATACTGAATTTGATGATAATTTCGGTGCAACTCAATTGAAGACACAGGATTTAACTCTTAATGAGTACAATTATCAATCCTCACCTGAATATCTATTCGATTTTTTTAAGCCAAAAAATACCTCTATTGAAATCAATAAGTTAGGAGATCCCTCTGAAAAGGACTCGTTTGACTTATTCGCAAGCTTAGAAAATTCCCTAGTAAATAGAGAATATTAGCATGAAGTACATCGTTCGCTTGAAAAATCACCATTTAATTTTATTATTTCATAATTCCTTAATGAAAAATAATTATAATAAGCTCAATACTAATTAAAAGATGTAGCCCATGAATTTCGATGTAGCACTATTTCAAAAACTAAATGAATTTCGCAAACATGAAAAAAAATCCCTTGTGCTTTTAAAGCAAGAAGCCGAAGAAATTCTTCAATTTTTAAGCACAAAGAAATTAAATGAGCTTGCGCAATTTAAAGCATTTAATCAATTTAAGCATACACTAGAATCGATTATCAAAATTAATAATCAGCATAAATCATGGTGGCAATGGTTTATAGGATTATTTGGCTTCATATCTCAAGAGGAGAAATCCATACGCCATGCTTTAGGTGTAAGTAAAAAGAGCTTAGCATCAATAAAATATGTTTCACCAATGAGTTCATTAATTCAAGAACCGAAACTCAGTGAACAGTTGGGCTATGAGCGTTACCCTAATCAGGAGAAAATCAAATACTTAGCTCACCATCTGATGGGGACAGAAGAATTTGCTGAAGAGAGTAAGTTTCACGGAATGAGTCCCTCAGATGCTTACAAACACTTTTATCAAGATCTCAAGGCTTTTATTCAGCAATATAATACGAATGATGAGAGTATCACTGAAGAGTTCAATCAAGTAATCAGTAATTTAGAATATGCCTATATACTCGCTTATCAGTTAGATACCTTTTTTGTGCTCCGAAAACGACTTAATGATCATCAAATCAGAGACTTCCAAGAAAACTTTGTTTTTAATATTAAGATGAAAATCTTAAATTTAATGCCCGGAGAATCGTTCATATCACCTTACGTTTATGGGGAAGACAATAATAGTGGTCATGCTTTAATTATTGAATGGGTAAAAGATACAAAGGGACAAATTTTCGCAAATATCATTAATACAGGCGAAGGAAATGAACAGACTACGAGTTTTAAAACGGAACTCTATTCTTTTTTTAATGACTCAGAGCGACCTATTAAAAAAACCGCTTCTTATGAGCTCGAACTACTCAACACTGCTTTTATTGATAAAATGCTTGAGCCCATATTTTCTTCAGAAAAACCATCCGAAAAAATGAATGCTTTTTTTAAGAACATTACCCTGAGCGATGCATCAGAGCATTTAACCTTACAGACCAATGGTATTTGTGCTCATGCGTGCATCCTAGCATGGTTTCAAACGAAGATAGCATCGGCTTTGTATAGCTTATTCAACGTCCTCACTCTAGAAAAATCACAACAACGATTATCTGCATTAAACCCTGGCAACCGTAAGGATAATCTTAACCAGCTGGAAACTGCTGGTCAAAAAACCATCGAAAATGCAAAAAAACAGTTGCAACAGCAACATGATAAAAAACGCCAACAGCTAAAGGATATGGGTAATAAGCTAACTAACATGCGTAAACAAAAGTCTGCAGTAGAAAAGCCTGCAATAAATGATTACACGCAATATATTAGTGAAAAATCTAACAAGCTTAAGGAGCCGGAGAAAGAGAAACTCAGAAGTACGAAAGCGCTGGTTGAGAAAAGCGTAGGATTTTTTTCCTGGTGGTCTGCAGCTAATAAACCAAAAGAAACCTGTTCTCCTGTTTTAAGTAAAGCCATCGTTGCCAAAAAAATTCGCGCGCGTCAACAATTTGTTCAACAAGCAGCATGTACTTTAGGTCCTAACAAACAATAACTTTCCTGTTATTAAAGCACTCCTGAATCAAGTAAAGAAAAAATTTTTTTTGCCTTGCTCAGGATCGCTTGTTTACGCTCATCGGTCATTTTTCGCCAATTTAAATAAGCATAATTTAATCGCGGATTCCCCACTAATTTTTGCTGATTTCTTTCTAAAAAATCCCAGTACAGAGCATTAAAAGGACAGGCTCTCTCTTCAGTCATTTGATTTGGATTGTAATGGCATGCGCTACAAAAGTTACTCATTCTATGGATATATTTTCCACTCGCAGCATAAGGTTTGCTTCCCACCAGCCCACCATCAGCAAAAAGCGCCATGCCGAGTGTATTAGGCAATTCAACCCATTCATACGCATCTGCATAAACTGCAAGATACCACGCGCATACTTCTTCAGGATTAATACCAGCTAATAATGCAAAATTTCCGCTCACCATGAGCCGCTGGATATGATGTGAATAGGCACCCGTGGACGTCTGTTGCACTACCTTTTTCATACAATGCATTTTGGTCTCCGCACCCCAATAAAGTGCAGGTAAACTACGGCGCGCCTGAAAAAAGTTTTTTTCACGATATTCAGGCATGTAGAACCAATAAATACCGCGAATAAATTCTCGCCATCCTAATATTTGACGAATAAATCCTTCAACTGCATTCAAAGGTGCCGCCCCATCATAGTATGCTTGCTCCGCTTTCTGACAAATTTCTAGAGGCAATAATAACCCCGCATTTAAATAGAAGGACAAATATGCGTGAAACAAAATTGCTTCATCATCTCTCATAGCATCCTGATAGTCGCCAAAATTGGGAAGGCAATGAGTGATAAAAAAATCCAGCTCGATTAAAGCCTGCTTACGGGTGACTGCTAAAGCAAATGGTAACAATTCCCCAAAATTATTGGCAAAATTTTTCTCAACTAAGGCAAGTACCTCTTTAGTTATATGGTCAAGCTGATGCTGAGGACGCCTTGGAAAAGTTTGTACCTGGTTCGCATTGCGACGATTTTCGCTGTCATAATTCCAAGAACCTCCAACTGGCTTAGCATTTTTATCAAGCAACAGATTATATTTTTGGCGCATCGTGCGGTAAAAGTATTCCATACGGAGCTGCTTTTTACCTTTGGCCCACTCTTTAAAATGATTAATACTGCATAAAAAACGATTATCCTCCAAGATAGTTAACGGTATTTTGAGTTTGGTCTTTAGCTGTCCCAGTATTTGGAGCACTCGCCACTCACCTGGCTCCACCACAATAATTTCGGTGGGATTTAGTTTCTCGGTGATACGGAGTAATTCTCGTGCAAAACTGCCGCCATTATCCGGATCATCCAGGCGCGTATAAAGGACTTTATAACCATTTTTTTCTAAATGCTGAGCAAAATGGCGCATCGCTGAAAATAGGAAGGCAATTTTTTTCGGATGATGGGGCACATAATCAGCCTCATCAGCAACCTCACACATAAATACAACATCATGCTCTTTGTTAATTAAGTTTAGTGAGGCTATCTCGTCATTTAATTGATCGCCAAGAATAAAGCAAAGTTTTGTCATATCCAATCCAAAAATAAAGGGCGCGTAAACCAGTCTTTTTATTTATAGAAACGACCACCAAATATTCATTAGTTTACGACCTCCCTTTCTTTAAGAAATTTTTGTTTTTCAAATTTGTTTATTAAGCATGATAA
The DNA here is from genome assembly GCA_017306715.1 of Legionella sp. Lineage (GTDB taxonomy): Bacteria > Pseudomonadota > Gammaproteobacteria > Legionellales > Legionellaceae > Legionella. The sequence goes on from JAFKHV010000040.1 coordinate 26,606, forward strand.
TCATAGTGTCTAAACGTTGAGACACTATGATTAAATATTCTGACAAGAACTAGGTCATGAGCTCTTTTTAGTAATGATGTTTTTACCCATATAGGGACGTAATACCTCTGGAATGAGTACGCTTCCGTCTTCTTGTTGATAATTTTCAAGTATAGCCATTAAAGTACGGCTTAGTGCTATTGCGGTGCCATTAAGTGTGTAGGGATATATTTTTTTATTCTCTTTATCTTTATACCGGATATTTAATCGGCGTGATTGAAAATCTGTACAGTTTGAAGCAGAGGTAACCTCACCGTATTTTTCATCGGAATCGCGACCAGGCATCCATACTTCGATATCATACTTTTTATAAGCAGCAGCACCCAAATCACCTGCGCAAATACGAACGACGCGATAGGGAAGTTCTAACTGTTGATAAATCGTTTCCTCAATTTTTAAAATTTCTTCTAAAGCAGTCTCACCGTCTTCAGGTTTTGTGATTTGGAATAACTCAATCTTGGAAAACTGATGAACTCGATACAATCCTTTACTTTCTTTACCACCCGCTCCAGCCTCTCTGCGGAAACAATGACTCTCGGCAACGTATTTTAAGGGTAATTTTTGTTCATCAACAATTTCGTCTGCATGAATTCCTCCAACCGTAATCTCTGCGGTAGCAATTAGACTTAAATCTAAATCTTCTAAATTATAGATATTCGACTCATCACCTCTAGGAGAAAATCCGGTTCCTATCATAATCGATTTTTTTGCTAAATCAGGAGTAATCAGCGTGGTATATCCTAATTCAGCAGCGATCTTCATCGCAAATAACTTTAACGCCAATTCCAGAAGTACCGCTTCATTTTTTAGAAAATAAAATTTAGCCCCTGTTACTTTAGTACCACTATCAAAATCGATTAAATCTAAATTTTTACCTATTTCCACATGATCTTTAGGTACAAAATTAAACTTACGCGGAGTAAGATGGGTTCTTAAAACCACATTTTCAGCATCACTTTCGCCAAGAGGGGTATCTTCAGCCAGTAAATTGGGTATTGTGAGCATCGCTTCATGATAAAGCTCATCAATCTGACGTAACTCCTCCTCAAGAGCGGATATCTGTTGATTTAGAGCCCTGCCCTTGGTGATAAATTCTTGTTTTTCTCCAGCGGGTAACTTAGGTATGGATTTAGCTATCTGATTTGCCTCAGCACGCAGATTTTCCAAATGAGTCATCTGCACTTTTCGCGTAGCATGAATTTCTAAAAGTTTATCTAAATCAGCACTCACTCCCCTTTTTTGAATGATCTCTTTAATCTTTTCTTTATTTTCGAGGATAAATTTTATATCTAACATGTTCTACCTTAAATTTATTGGGGTATTACTAAGGCAGCTAATTTACTATATCCAGTACTACCATTCTATAGTTTTTGGAATAGTTCCCGAAAATCGGATAAATCGTTTTAATTTATTAATAAAAGAAAAGATAAAAGCTACCACATCAACTAGGATTTGGTTTATCACCGGCTTCATATAATTTATCGATTAACTGCTCAGATTTGGTTTTTATCGAAAAAAGCCCCAAGGCATATAAAGGAAGTGATACAGGAAATGTGATGATGGCAAGTAGAAAGGCTGCAAGGACTTTTCCCCACTCTCGATATTTTGTTAATACAGGTTTGGCTGTTTCAATAGCATGGTTACAAGTATTTTTAAATGATAATATTTTTATATCGGTAGCCACATCACTTTGTAAAAGGGTTGATGTTGCTTTGCCGCAGTCTATTAATAATATTTTTGCTGCCAAAGCTGCCTCGGTATAATTTGAATTGCTGAGCGATTTATTCTTCATGAGCTGATAATGCTCAGAAATCTGCTTAATATGTTCAGCAAATTGCATTTTGTCTAAAGTATTTGTTATAGCGGGAGCACTCGCGTTCCATTGCTTTAATAAGCGATTAAAGCACTCTGGTCGTTCTACAGCAACATAAGCATATATGTTATCATACTCCCCCGGCACATTAAGCAGAGACTCAGCTTGTTCCTCTACCGGCAATGTTGCAAGTTGCATTAGAATAGGTTCAATTAACTCAGGATGCTCTGCTAGTGCCAGGTCTAGAGCGTTTTTCCCGCTACGGCTACTTCTGACGTTCGCTTGCGCATTCTGTTTAAGTAAGAACTCTACTACAGCACTTTGCCCATTATCAACTGCAAAATTCAGTGCCGAATTACTTCCATCCCCTCTAGCCTCCAGGAAGGCACCATGCTCCAGTAAACATGCTACGGCATCGACATGCCCATTATTGGCAGCCCAATGTAACGCTGTACTTTTATTTAAATCGTGGTATTCAATATTTTGCTGTAATGCTAATAATTTACGAATACTCTCACATGCTCCTATTTGAGCCGCAAGTATTAATGAGTTATATCCTTTATCATTGGTAGTATTTAAAACAGCATGCGGATTAGATTGTTGTAAAATATTTACGAGCGTATCGAATAATGCGGGTTTATTAGTGGCCGCATAAAATAATACATTCGGATACGACCCACCACCCACATTAAGCAAGCAATTAGCTTGTTCAGCTTCCGGCAATGCTGCAAGGTGCATTAGAATAGGTTCAACTAACTCAGGATGGTATGCTATTGCTATGCCTAGAGCGTTTTTACCATTACTAGTGTTTCTGACGTTAAGGTATGCATTCTTTTTAAGTAATAATTCTACTACAGCCCTTTTTCCATACATAACTGCAAAATTCAGTGCCGAATTTTTTCCATGCCCTCTCGCCTCAAGCAGGGCACCATGCTCCAGTAAACATGCTACGGCATCGACATGCCCATTATTAGCAGCCCAATGTAATGCTGTACTTTTATTTAAATCATGAGATTCAATTTGAGCGCCCCAACTGAGCAATAACTTAATCGCATCTGTTTCTCCTTTTTTTGCAGCTACAATTAATGCGGAGTCATTTTTCTCATTTACTGGAACGGATATTGCGTATTCTTTAGTTGTTTCATCTAATTGAAACTCGATTAAGGATTCTGGCTCATGCGCCAGACTATACATCAATGCATTTTCATAACCCAGATGCTTAAAGATGACTTTTTGCTCATCTATATTCAATTTAAAAATATGATGAAGAATATGTTTAGGTGATACTTCTTTTTGAATTATTTCCAGACTATGACGATTCTGTGTCATCGTCTTAAATAATTCCTCTTGTTCTATCACGTCTTGACGAAGCTTGTAAATAGTTGGTCTTGCATTGTATTTTTTAATGATGGGATCAAGTTGATTAGCGATTAGCTCGACACAAAAGGCTACGTCTTTATAATCAACATCATTAGGTCGGAATAATCTACCAAGGATATTTTTCAACTCTGGTTCTTCGGCAAAAAGCGCTAATTTTTTTTGCTCAGAAAGAGCAACCCAATAATTATAAAAAGTAATAATACCTAAATTTGCTGCAGAACCTGCATTGTGCTCATCACCTGCGCTACGACCACCGTGCACTCCACCATTATTTAATGCTAAAACTAATTGACTTAATTTAGCACCTATATCGTCATCGTCATCGCCAAGTAGTCGTTTCTTATTATACGTAACCACAGCTTGATAAAATCTACCGGCTTGTTTGGAGTGGTTGGATACCCGTTTAATCTCTGTAGATGTTAACTCAGGATATCGTTCATCGATCGCCACAGTCTGCCGCAATTGTCCCTCATCAGAAACATAAGCTTGATGTAAACATTGTGCTAACGGTATAAATACCCGCGCATTGTCAGACAAGACAAATTCATGCAGGCCTAGACTATGAATATTATTACCATAAACATCTTCAGTTTTTTCAAGGCTAGGCATAAGTAGACAATAGGGGCCAGTATTCGGTTTTAATGCCTCAATTTCTGATGCTGTTGATGCCGGTGGGGCAATTTCTTTTGCAATTTCTAAGCATAATTCATTAACTAAATTACCTGGTTGTTGGGTATAACACATGTTGCTGTCACAAATTCGTTTCCAGCGTAGAGACAAGAGATCTATTAAATTAGTGTTTATTTCTTCATTTGCAGAGTCAAAAAAACATTTCTCCATTTCATTTAGGGTTAATTGATTCTCAAACAACTCTAATGATTGCAACGTGTTTTTTGGTATAAAAGCATCAAGTTGCTGACGGACCCTAATTAGCTTGTCAACAAATAAATGTTTTTTTTCAGATGACAGTAATGGCATAATAGAATCTCGTCAGCGGATTGTCACCTCATTATACATTACCCCTTTTTTTTGTACACTTTAAATTGTATTTAATTCCAAGTCCTTAGTTATACATCCAAAAAGCGAACTTTATAAACACGACCTTAGTTTGCTTATAGTTTTGCAAATAGTATGCTTGCTGAACAAAATTTACCAATGTCACTGGTGTGGCAGTGCAGTATTAATGCACTACTCCCATTTTACAGTGTAAGAATAATGGTGCCAGCATACTTCAGCAGTAGTATTTCTTGATATTGAAGTCACTCCTGCTGAAGTTCCTGTATAAATAACATCCCCTGATTTTAAAGGGAAAAATTGACTAATATAAACAATTAAATCTTCTGGTTTCATCCTCATGTCTGCCCCTTTAGCATATTGCCGAAGAGTGCCATCAATAAGCAACTGAAATTCAGTCTCCATATAGTCCTTAAATTGATTATAGGGAATCCATGGACCAAGAATAGCAGCATCTTTAAATACTTTTGCTGTAGTCCAGGGATGGCCTTGTTTTTTTAGTTCCGATTGGCGAGCTCTTAAGGTCATGTCTAACCCAAGAGTAATATGTGAAACAGCGTTTTTAGCTTCTTCATTGGTCATTTTATATCCATCATGAGCCATGCGTAATACAATTTCGCACTCGGGCTGTACCGCCGTGTCTTCAAAAGAAAAATCTAGATGGATTTGTTCACCCCAAGCGGAAGCTTGTTTAAGAACACTTGCTGGCTTTAGAAATAATACGGGTTTTTCAGGGACTGCATCTCCAAGCTCTTTGGCATGATCAAGATAATTTTTCCCCACACAAATTATTTTATCAATAAACATTAAGTTCCTCCTTATGAAATCAGATGCCAGCAGTAACTAGCAATTATGCAATTCTCACTCAAATATTGATACGCGAACAGCTTATAGTTTTAGGAAGTTTGAAGATCACAGAGTGCTTGTCATTACTCTATGAGTGATTGCTAGCTGCCCACCTTGGGAGAGAGTCAAGTACTGATGCCCATGCGGGCTTCAAATGCCACTGCCAG
>JAFKHV010000135.1 GCA_017306715.1 Legionella sp.
CTTGGCCGCGGCGCTCACCCATAATCCCCGCTTGCATCACTTAAATCTAAACCGCAATCAAATCACTAAAAACGGAATCAAATATTTGGCACGGTCTTTATTAACCAATAGCCACTTAACCCATCTCCATCTCGAGCAGAACGCGGTGGATGCAATCGGTATGGAGTACTTAAGCATCGCTTTGAGAGCAAATTATACGCTGGTGGAATTGACCCTGGATGAGGACGATGAGCGGATTGCCAACTATTTGCAGCGCAACCAACAGTTGGCCTATGCGTTAGCGCCCCTTAACGATGCGCTGGACAAAGGCTTAATCCTTACCCACAGCGCACAGATTGCATCCTGTATTGAGCACATCGAACGATTAGTCCCCAATCGCTCGGAGCTGGCCGACAACAGCTACCCTCAAGAAGCCTATCGCGTGCTCACCGCCTTAGGACATCACACCTCAGGCGATGCGGAAGCTGCGATTCATGCCCTCTTACCGGCATTTACGAATCCCTCTTTTCAAGACGCAGCGCATCAGGTTTTGAGTTTTTTGTTCAGCTCCGATGTCATAAGACCTCAATTACACGAAATGGGTTTATATAGGGATGGGCTGCTCTACAGTCTTTATATTTTAGAAAAAAGCCCACCCGCTCCAGAGATAAAAACCAATGCCTGCATGGCGCTATACCACCGCCTCTATGAAACGCAGGTTTATACCATAAAGGAAAAATACACGTTTGAACGCGAAAAACTGCTCTTGACGGAAAGCGAACTCCGCCAGCTCCTGCAGGAGGCGGCTCGTCCTGAGTTTACGACAGGCAATCCCGAAGAAGCTTTAGCGCTCCATGAAGCATTAAAAAGAACCGCTAACGCTTCTCTGCTGGCCGATGTGTATCCGATACCTGCGTTTAAAAACATTCTCAAATCCAGATATCCGCATGCACGAAACATAACCACGCCCGCTTATTGCCTTTGGGCCACAGCATCCCAAGCACCCTTAATGGTCCCCATTGCTGCGCCGTCCGACGCCCCGTTTGTTAGAAAAAAATTGGAGCAGGGACCTACGATTGAAGATTTAGTCCGGCCCATTAAAAGAAGATTGGCACACATCGTACCACAAGAACTCAGGGTTCCCGAGCCGCGCGCAGCAAACGCACCCAACATCGAGCCCGCTTTTTCTAAGCTGGACGAAATCAATAACGACTTTGAAACCCTGGAACTTAGAGATCAACGACTGGATGCCCTAAAATGTTTCCGTGAACGTTATGAGCAGCGCTTCGCCAATGACCGTGCCAGCTGCTGTTTTGGCTTTTTTCGCCGCTCACGCTTGAATTTGGCCGAGAACACCTCATTAAATGATATCTTTGACCATGCACTCAAAAATCAGGGCCATCGCACGCGCTCGGTATTGCAGGAGTTAGGGTGGCTCGATGCTCACGGCCAAATCGAGGCATCCATGAATCTTAATCGACTATGAGAGTCCAGAAGCCGAGCAAGTGAACCTTGCTCCTGTGGGAAATTAATAAAGTATTCTCTTAAGAAATTTTGGTGTTTTTAATCAGTTCCAGTAAACATCTAAACGCCGGCTTTTTCGTTTTTGGCATATACCTTTTACATGATTTGAAAGCTACTGTATGGAATGTGTTTATTTTAATTCTTCCATAAACCAGAAGACCAATAACTTATCATCCAAACACCTTAACTCAAGATTTAGAAACTCGGTATATAACTCGTTAAAAATAAACATAGAGTGTTCGGTCAGATCGCTGTTCTTGAAATCGGATAAACCTGCAAGTGCTTTTTTTAGAGATGAATCACCTTGAGGAATTGCTACCTCATATTCCATCAATAATCCTCAAGTTTGGTTTCCAAGAGCAACTTTATCTTTAATGATTTTTGACCGAACCTTATGTAAGATTGGATATCTTGTTGTTCAATTGTCTTTATTGGAACAAAAGGCATTGTTGATCTTATTACTGCTTCACAAATAGCTTCTGCATAAAACTTGCGGGGACTTGTTGAATCGTTTCTGCAAATTTTTCACGGCTAACATGTTTACCTAATACTTTCTTTCCGCAATCGTTTGCTCCATGCAATTGAAAAACATTTTTTGCAAGGTCAATACCAAGGGTGGTCCTGTTCATTATAAGCTCCTCCTTTTAAATTCCTCAACAAGGCATTAGTATTGCCTCAACTAGGAAAGGAGTCCATTTGTTTACACTAGGCCCACTGGCTTGATTTAGGTAGCGGATTATTTTGATGGATCGATGGATGGATGGTGGCTGATTGCCCGCCTGCGCAGGCAGGATCGATTTTGTCACGTACAAATAAAATATATAAAAGATATACAAATGAACTTTCTTTTTTGATTATGTAAATAAAAAAAGGAGCGAAGCTCCTTTTCTTTTTTAATCTGCGAGTTAATTAATCTCGTGTTCCCACATACTTATCATCAAAATAACGGCGTAACTTAGTTCTTAATGTTCCACGACTAATTCCCAGCATGATTGCGGCACGTGACTGATTATATTTGCAGTGCTCCATTACTGCGCGAAATAGAGGTGTCTCTACTTCTTCTAGCACGAACTGGTATAAGTCAACAGGATCAGTTCCCTTA
>JAFKHV010000136.1 GCA_017306715.1 Legionella sp.
ATCGCCGTTACCGGGATCGTTACACTAGCACAGCCTTTATTGTCATATACCGTTACCGTATGCGAACCATGGGTTACGTTCTCAAATACAGGGCTCGTTTGAATATCGCCTTCATCCAGCTGGTAAACATATTCTCCGATTCCGATCGCTTCAACCGTAATGGTCTGGTTATCGGTAAACGCATTCGATACATAAGCTGTAACTGCTGCCGGTTCCGATTGGGTTACCGTTACCGATACCGGTAGGTTCTGACATCCTGTTGCAATGTTTGTAGCTACCACTGAGTAAGTCGCCGGGTGGTTCACTTCTAATGTTGGTCCGGTTTCTCCTGCAATTAGCGTTGTGCCATCAAACCATTCAAAACTGTAAGTCGCTGCATCCAGGCCACTGTTGATGATATGGGTGCTTAGTACTGTTCCGGTTTCCTGGTCAATACATACAAATCCGCCGTTTGGTGTTGGTTCCGGTAGCGGGTTAACAACCAGGATCACATCTACATTTGCAGGACAGCCGGAAACGGTTGTCGTGTGGGTAACCTGAGCGATTATCGTTTGCTGGTAAGCAATCGTATTGGTGAAAACAACATGTCCGTTATCCGCCGGGTTTGTACTGGCTGGAATCGGGTTGTTATTGATCAGATCCTGGGCATTGGCATAATAATGAATCACATAATCCGGATTGGTCTGACCGTTCATGATCTGAGCATCCAATAAGTCTGTAAGGTCAAAGGTATGGAAGCCATCGTTGGTGCCGTCTTCATCACAAACTGTTGTATCTGCAGGATCCGGAGCCGTGGCTGTCGCTTCCTCTTCTACTAACAGTTCAAAGAAGGCTGTGTTCACACATCCTGTTGCATTGTTCACAATACGAACACCGATAACTTTCGCCGGAATTACATTCGTATACGGGTAATTCGATGGCGTAGTGATAATAGCGGTATTGTTCTGGGCATCGGCATGGCTTTCATGGTAAGTTACCGTAAAGTCGGCCGGGTTCTGACCTGCCAAGGCTTGCGGGTCTTTGGTGGTTAGATCAAAGATGCCACTGCCGCTGGTGCCTGGCTGACACAGGTAGTAGGTAGTCATCGGACCAACTGCCGGTAATGGGTTTACCACAATTGGTTGTTCTACTACTAAAGAACATCTGTCTGCCGCACTTGCCGGAGCTGTAGTTACGCGGATCCATACGCTTTGAAGCGCATTTCCGTTAGCATCCTGGTTAGACCAGTTGGTTGGCGTAGCAATTGGGTTTACTCCTGCTTCTGCATCGGCCTGACTCGCATGGTAGGTCAATACATAAGTAGGGTCTCCGTTTTGGATATAGGTTGCATTAACTGTTACATCTACAGTAGTGATACCATCGTTTGGATAAGCATCATCACAGGTTACTATTGGCTGCGGATCGAATTTCGGTTCCGGTAACGGAGTTACACGGATCGTCATACGAATATAGCTCGTACAGCCTTCGTTGCTGGTCACACCAATCACGATCGATTGGGCTGTAGCAGTGTTCGTATAAGCTGTAGGAGTGGTAATTAAAGTACCCGCAGCTGGTGGAATAACCGTACTGGCATAGTAAGCAAAGGTATAACCTGTTGCTCCGCCTGTGATCTGGTTTTCTCTGATGGTTAAGTCAAATTCTGTGCGTTGGTCATTCGGTAAGGCTTCATCACATTTGGTGATCTGATCCGGCTGGGTTAACAGTAACGGACTGTTCACATGTAATTTGAAGCGCGTGATGTTATGACAGCCTGTTACCAGGTTGTTGATACGTACCCAGATGTCCTGACCGTCTGTTCCCATAAAGTTAGCATCACTAACGATAAACGGTGTTCCTGCCTCGGCAAATGCCTGAGATACAAAGTAACGTACTTCATAGTCTGTTGCAGGACCGGTTTGTGCCGTTAACAGGATCGGGGTTTGTACCGTCAGGTCAAAATAGGTCTGGTTGTCATGAGGGTTATTGTCTTCATCACATTTGGTTAAGTCAATCAACGTTGGGATCTCCGGTGCGGAGTTTACCTGAAGGTTGAACGAGTAAACGCTCTTACAACCGGTAACCGTGTTGGTAGCCAATACCCATAGGGTTTGGGTGAACGGGTTAATGTTGTCGTAAGGGTTCGTTGTAATAGGGTCTAAGCCGTTTTCTGCATTGGTCTGGGTTTCATAGAAGCTTACCGCTACGTTTGGCTCTCCGTTTAACATGTTCGGAATTAAAGCCGTCAGGTCAAAGCTGCTAAAGCCGTTGCTGTTGGTATCACATACCATCACGGCTGCTGTTGGCATGACTAAAACCGGAAGCGGTTCTACTCGTAAATCCATAGCTGTTACGCTAAAGCAATGCGTGGTGGTGTTTTCTACACGTACAAAAATGGTTTGTACCGTAGGTACCTGGTTGGTATACAACAATGGTAATTCGGTACCGGCTACTCCTGCCTGAGCATCTGCCTGGCTGAAATAGAACGTTACATTTAATCCTGTTGTGGTTCCGATGATTTCCGGAATCTTAGTCGATAAATCGAATTCTTCATATAACGGTAGTCCGGTATAGTCACATAATGAGTAAGCCGGTACTGGCATTGGCACAACCGGTAATGGGTTGATCGTTTCCGGATTGGTCGCATTGGTATATGTTCCCGGGGTAACGATAGCATTATTTCCAGCTAAGGCATCTGCCTGAGTGGTATAGTACGTAACGGTAACGCCTGGTTGTCCGTTAATTACTTCAGTATCTTTAGTATTTAAGTTAAATACTTCAAAGCCGTCGCCCGGAGTACTGGTTTCACACAATACATAATCCGTTACAACTGGTGCAATGATCGGACGTGGGTTTACAACCAAAGTAAGGGTCGTAAAGGAAGCACAGGCATTAACACCGGTATTCACCACTCTGATATACAGAATCTGCGTGTTCGGGTTAATGTTCGTATACAATGGCATCGTGATAGGATAGTTTCCTAACTGCGCATCTTGCGGGGTTTCATGGAAAGTAACGGTTAAGTTCGGATCACCACCTGTTATCTGAGGAATTACAGTACTCAGGTTAAAGGTTTCGAAGCCGTCGTTATTAGCATCACATACTTCCAATACGCCCGGGTTATTGATTGTTGGGGCCACAACGGTAGTTACCGTATGGCTGTCGGTTTGTGGCTGGCTACAAGCTGGTGTACCGTTAGAGGCAACATTGATTAGCTGGTAGGTAATCGGGCCGGTTAATGCCGGTGAAGTTACCGTAGCTGTTCCGGAACTGTTAAGGGTAACCGTTTGTGTAGTAGTACCGCCATCAGTAGTATAAGTCACCGTAGCATTTGGCGTGCCGTTAAACACAATTTCTGCTGTACTGCCGGAACATACCGAAGCTGGTCCGGTTACCGTAGCAACTGGTAATGGCTGGATACCGATAGTAATCGAAGCGGTTAAGGCTTTTGTACAAGCCGGTACATCAGTAGTTACAACACTGGTTAAAGTATAAGTCGTCGGGTTTGTTAATGGCGCCGTTGTAAAGGTAGCCGTGCCCGCTGCATCTAAAGCGATGGTATAAGTTGCCGTACCGTCTGTATACGTAACGATAGCGTTTGGTGTACCGTTAATCGTTACCACACCGGTACTGCCGGAGCATACTAAAGCTGGTCCGCTGATCGTAGCTGTCGGTAATGTTTTTACTGTAATGGTAGCACTTCCTGTTTGTGGTTGTGAACAAGCCGGTGGTCCTGCCGTAGCAACACTCACTAAATCGTAAGTAGTTGTAGCCGTTAACGGACCAACTGTTGCACTTCCTGCTCCGGTACCGTCTAAGGTTACTGTCGCGTTGGTCGTACCATTGGTATAGGTAACTACAGCATTTGGTGTACCGTTAAA
>JAFKHV010000137.1 GCA_017306715.1 Legionella sp.
TGCAAATTCCCTTTCCGCATCCCCTTCGGGATTTGAAAACCCCAGATGGCGCTCGATTTTCAGTGAGAGCTTCACATGGTCTTCTACATGCTCTGTCCGCTGCCAATCTAATCGATAAAATTGATGAATATTATACTAAGTATGTTCCAGATTATGCGGAGTTTATGAATGAGTCCGTTAGATATTTTGGCATTGAACGAGAGAAGCTCATTCAGTTGATTAAAATTGCTGCTCTATTTCATGATGCAGGACGGCAAGGAGATGGAATGGATTTATGGGACCCTGTAAGTGGTCTCGCGTGTAAAAATTATTTAATAGAGCGATGTGATATTGCTGAACACGTAGCAATAATAATAGCCGATACTATTGTGTATAAAGATGATAAAGACATGTACGTTAATAAACACTCATCGAGGCATCCTTTAATTGATTTTTTTAGACAATTAGTCAATATGGCTGATACATTAGAAGTTATTCGCACCCGGCATATTTTTAAACCCGAATATCTGCCTCTTGTAGCATATGTAACACCACAGCAAATGGTTGAAGAAATTATCCCCGGATTGATCATTCCACATCGCGAGCATATTGTGAAACAAGGCCGATTTTCAAAGAAAGGTCTGATTTCCTATGAGTCGAACGGGTTTAAGTATGAGGACACTAATTTTAAATCAAAACCTGGCAAAAATTTTGATGCCATGGCCATTGCCTATAAAGAAACTGTTGTGGAGCATCATTTATCCATTTTAAATATTAATGAAAATAATCTCGATGAGCTTTTTAAAAAAGCTCTTAGAGGAATAGATACCTATAAGAATGAAAATAGAATTGGAATTAAGTTTTTTCATGGTGGATTTTTTGCTCCGAGATACCATGGCAAAACAGGATATAACAGAGCAGAATATTATGAAGGAATTTTAAATTCTCCAGAAATCGTACAAGGAGATAAGTTAAAAGCTTTATATGCTCTTTTAGCTAGTCATGATGGAGCAACTTTACAGGAAGAAGTGTTAAGAAGTTTCAACCAAACCAATCTTTCTTTGGTTAAATTACAAATTGCGGAGTTATTAAAAAAATCTTATTCCACACCAAACCTTAATAATGAGCTTAAAGAACATGTGTTCATTGCAAATGGTGTTAAAGTAATGATTTAATTGTTGTCAGCTCTCGTATTACGGCTACTTCAAATACGGGTTTGATGCAATAGAGCAGTTGCCCATATAAACTGGGTAGCCTGGATTAGCGTAGTTTAAAATAGGGAGCACCCTCCATAATTACCATCACAATCCCAACTAAATTGTATTAGGTACAGTGTAATCTGACATATTACTAAAAAAAGAGCGTTTCCAGTTTTGAGAAGTGCGGACTTAAAAATAATAAAACATAAAGTTGGCTTAATTAATTTGCCACAAGAGCTAGGGAACCGCGCATTGAAATCGAGGACCGTGGCGCTCGTTGACACGCGTTGCAGCAGCCAAGAGCCAAAATAGGAATGAATAGATGATATTTAAGCACTTTACTCTTTTTCTAATCTGTTTTAGTGCCCTAAGTTTTGCCACGACTACTGAGTTGCACCCTAACGAGCAGTCCCGGGTGCCAAATAAAAATCCGTTGATTATAACTCAAGAAGCAATACTTTATGATAAAGCCAGAAATCGGCTAATCCCGATATGGTGTACAAAAACAGAAAAGCACCGCTTTCAGTTCGCTCGGGCGCGATCAAAATACCTGTCGTTCTTATCAATCACGGATATTCAGTTAAAAATACCGAGTACTCTTTTTTAGCCAAGGCACTGGCAGCACAGGGCTATTTTGTAGTGAGTATCCAACACGATCTTAAAACGGATACCCCCTTACCTGTAACCGGTAATCTCTTCGTTCAACGCAAACCCTTATGGGCACGCGGGGTCGCAAACATTCTTTTCGTGATGAAATCACTTCCTAAAATGTCATCTCATTTAGATTTAACTAAAATGACCTTAATTGGGCATTCTCATGGTGGCGATATTGTCCTATTATTTTTACAAAAGCATCCTCATTGGGTCAAACAAGCCATTTCGCTGGATAGTCTGCGTATGCCATTCCCCCGAACAGGAAGCATTCCGATACTCTCTCTGCGGGCCAAAGATACGCAAGCAGACAAAGGAGTTTTACCTCCTGTAAAAATTCATAAAAACCTGAATACTTCCATTATTCTTCTTAATGCGCAACACATTGACCTTTGTGATCGGGGCTCGCTCAACGTTCGTGAAGAGATAAATCGGTATATTTTAAATTTTTTACAGGCAACAAAATGAAGATGCCCTGAAGGTAATCCTACTAAGAGGTGGATCAGTTTTCAGTTGGCAGCAACAGGATATCCAACATATATCATGGATCGATTGAATAAAAGCGAACTGATATCAGATTTTAAGGATACTTACGCACCTCATCCGAGTACAACAGGGAGATCTCTCGCAAAGGCTCGAGATGACGTCGGGGGGCTCAGTCGGGGAGGTTCATTCCGATGATGTAATGCAGTAAATCAAA
>JAFKHV010000041.1 GCA_017306715.1 Legionella sp.
TTTAGCAAAATAAGAAATAATAAAATTAGCCCCAGCACGTTTTATAGCCGTTAGACTCTCTAACATGGCCTGCTCTTCATGAATTAATTGATGTTGCGCGGCAACTTTAATCATGGAGTATTCACCGCTCACTTGGTAAGCACATAAGGGGACCTCGGGTAGTTGATTTTTGAGCAAAGCAATAATATCGAGATAATAACCTGCAGGTTTTACCATAATCATGTCGGCACCTTCGGCGACATCCAGTTTAGCTTCACGAAGAGCTTCCATACGATTACCAGGATCCATTTGATAGGATTTACGATCACCAAATTGTGGTGCACCTAACGCCGCCTCACGGAAGGGACCGTAGAGACAGGAACTATATTTTACACTGTAGCTTAAAATAGGAATGTGGTTAAAATTGTGTGCATCCAAAGCATTACGAATGGTTTGAACCATACCATCGGTCATACTACTAGGAGCAACCCAATCTGCACCGGCTTGGGCGTAACTGACTGCCTGTCGTGCCAATAATTTCAGGGTCTCATCGTTATTAATGTTTTGCTGAGTTAAAACTCCGCAATGGCCATGATCCGTATATTCACAAAAACAAACATCGGTAATGATGAGGATGTCTTGATTCACTGCGCGAATCTTACGAATTGCCTGTTGAATAATGCCATCATCATGCCACGAAGCACTGCCACAAGAGTCTTTTGCTTGAGGAATACCAAACAAGAGCACGGCATTTATTCCTAATTGGTTAAGCTCTTCAATTTCCTCAGCCAAATCGCCAAGTGCGAGTTGATATTGTCCAGGCATTGCATGGATGGGCTGCCGAGTTGCGATTTGTTCGCTAATAAAAAGAGGCATAATGAGCTGATCAGGTAGCAACTGAGTTTCCCGCACCAGTGCCCGAGATTGAGCGCGGGCGCGTAGTCGAGTTAAACGTAAAGGTAGGATTGATTTGTTCATAATGATCACTTATTTCTTTTTGCTTCCAGTATACAGGACGTCAATGCCACTGCTATTCACACTGTTGCTGATTTGTATACTGAAAAACTTATTGAGTATATATTTCAAACTTAAGACATTGGGATCTGCTTGAGACAAGCCGATGTTATAGCTTAAATAGAGCCGTTTGGAAAGTGATTTACCGACGACAAAAGCAGTAGAGTCGGTAACGGTGTTGTTGAACTGATTATAATTTGTCGTCGTTTGTACATTTAAATCCAAACCGGAGGTTTGTTTTAATTGCTCCAGTAATTGAGTACTATTTGTACCACCTACATTCATAGAACTAATTGCGGTCAACAATAATTGCCCACCTGCCTTATTGGCTTGGCTTGCTGGACGACCCAAGACCAACATCGAAAGAATATCGGCTTGGGAGAGGATGGCGGGGTCTGAAAACAATTGTATTTTAGGTTGCGTCAGGCGTCCGGTTACTTCGACGCCGAGAGTAATGTTGTCCGTCAAGGCCATATTCTGCAAATTATCATTATTAAAATTAAAGAGCTGGGAGGCACTAGTATAATTTGCTGAATTATTGATTTTTTTGGCGGCTCGTACATTGATACCCGGGTTCGTAATTGGTCCGCCAGTAAAAATTAGTTGGCCTTGTTTTATGCTCAGCTCCTGACCGTATGCTTTATAAGTTCCGTCTTTAACTGAAAGGACACCATAGGCATTAAGTGCCCCTTGTGGCTGTTGTTTTACATTTAAATTACCGCCGAGATGACCTTTTAATCCTTTAACATTGAGTGCTACTTGTTCACCTAATAATAAATTCACATCGATTGTTGTTTGCAGTGGTACCTCATTGCTTGCTGGTTTTTCTTCTTTCTTAATAACCACATCCTCGGACAAAGAGACGCTGTTGGTGAAATTCTGTATTTGAATCGTGGCATTCGGTACTAGAATCGATCCGGAAATAATTAATGAACCCGTGGCTAGCTGTAACTTCAATCTAGGGCTGACATCCAGCTGATACTCGGGAGTTTTAATTAGAGGGAAGCTATTTGCTTCTAAATAGATGTAGCCTGCCAAGCTCTCTTTGATTTGTCCGGAGCCTTTTAGGGTTAATTTCTTGCCTTGCGAAGCTATATTGCCATTTAAATCCCAACGCTGTTTTAGCGCATTAAGCGTGAGACTCAGATCATCTGCTTTGAATCCAAGCTGGGGTAAATTAAAGCGTGCTTTATCCAAAGCAATTTGACTTTTAATATTGGGTTTATCAACAGTCCCAGTAACGACAACTGCGGCATTAATCCTACCTTTTATATCGCGGATTTCAGAAGAAAGGTTTTGCAGGAAATCCAGTGAATTAATGACTAAATTGGCTTTGGCCTGAAATCGCTGATTGGAGGTAAAACCTGTATCTAAACTAAAATTAGGCGCTAAGAAATCAAGTTTTAGTGCCTTTTGCGGGTCAATGCTTAAATCACCTGCCCCCCGTAATCGAGCAGGAGTAAGTGTGAACTTAATATCACCCCCGTTAAATGTTAAGGGTGGAATACTGGCATTATCCGGTACCTGATAATATCCTGGCTTAAGCGTAATTTGTGCTGTACCTTGATTGGCTGTTTGTAACTGCCCTGTTAAGAGAATATCACTATGAAAACCCGGTGTTTTGTTCTTATTGCTAACGACTTCGGTAAGCAAAGCATTTATGCGCCATTGCCAGGGTAGGGCGCCACTTATATTCCCTTTAAGTTGCCAAAGTCCTTGTTCTGGAAGGTCTAATTTATTGTTTAATGTTGCGTCAATTTCCGGATAGTTTATGGTGCTTGATAATCTGCCCGAGGGGAGATTTAACACGGGCTTTCCATCTTGATTCAGTTTAAGGTTTTGCCATTGGAAAATCAGTTGATGTTTTTTTAAAGCATGAGGTTCCCAGTCGATTTTTATATCGGCAAGACGTAGATAAAGTTGTTCCTGTTTATAACGAACATCTTGCAGTTCGATTCCAGTTATTAAGGTTCCATGCACATTTTTTAATGAAAGTGTACCTGGTAAATAATTTTGTCCTAAACTGATTAAAAAAGTAATTCCAGGCTGTGTGGCGATGATTAGCACCGATAAAGTAAATAAAAACATCATCCACAAGGTTAGAAAATAACAGCTTTTAACCAGTATACGAATCATAAATCAGGCCCCATACTTACTACCAGACGAGGACTACTGCTCCTGCGCCCATGGCTATCCAGAGCTTGAGCTACACCCAGTTTAATAGGACCAATTGGGGAGACCCACATTAGACCTGCACCGGCATCGTGTAAAAACCCTCTTGGACTTGGATCATATACGCCACCCGCATCATAAAATCCGATCAAATACCAATTTTTCTTTGTTTCTTTCTGTAATTCAAAACCAACATAACTCAACATCCGCCCAGGACCTATGGAATTAAAACTGTATGCTTTAAGATTATCCATTCCCCCAAGTAATAATGCTAAGGATAAGGGTTGCTGATTAATATCTTTAATTGCTGTAAAGCCCTGGATGGCATGACCATAAAGACGTAAACGCCAGGGTTCGAACATATAGGCACCTTTAGCATCTAAAGAGGTTTGAGCATAATTTAGTGTAGAGAGCAGTGTGGTACTTGCTGCGAGTGCATTAGCGGTTAAAGTATATCCTGTAGGTGAAAAAAGAAGGTCTTCCTTTTTACTCAAAGTAAACGTCGCTTTCGGATATAGTAAAAACTGTTCGGTATTCGGCTTCAACGTATAATGAAAACCCTCATAAAGACCGTTTAAGGAAAGAACGCGTTTATATTGCCGCAAACTATGTTGTTGTGCGAGTGATAAGAGCCAGGCATTACTGTAGCCTGCGCTGTAATTAAGATTGGAATAATTGCCGGTGATGCTGTATTGATCATAAATTGGATTGCTTCCAGGAATCACGTATTGCGCCTGCAACGCATTTTGTACAAAAGAACCTTGCGCCAAAGCATTGAATTTATGCCCATCGCGATTTACTGGAATAATATGTAGCGCTGCACGTCCCCGAGGACCCGTATCTGTACCGTAACCAGCTCCCAGCGAGTAAGAATATTTCGGTACAGGCTCTAGATGCACTTCGACCGGGACGGTAACGGCATCACCAATTTTTGGTTTTACGAGCACCGAACTGAAGTAGCCACTGTTCGCCAGATTATTATTTAACTTCAATATCTGATCACCGGAATAAACGTTTCCGGAGCTAAAGGGGACATAGCGCTGCAGCAGTATTGGGCTAATCGTGTTGGAATCAAAATGAACGGGACCGAAGTAATACAAAGGTCCGGTATCTAAATGCAAGTGAATCTCTGCTGTGTTGTGTGCGATATCGACACTTATTTCATTGGTTTTAAAGTTTGCGTGCATATAGCCTTGACTCTCCGCCGCATTAAGCAAATTTTGTTTTGCTTGATTGTATTGCTCGGTTAATAACGGAGTTCCTGATGTTAGTGGCAAATGAACGCGGGTATTTTGTATGATTTCATTTGCTGCTCCCGGGCCGATAATTTGTATATCCAGCCGCGAAATAAGGGTCACAGGGCCTGGATTTATTTCCACGTCTATTTGAGAGGCATTTAAAGATTGGATTATTACAGTCGCTCTAAAGTAACCGTAAGGTTTTAAGGCAGCAAGAATTTGCTCTTGAAGTTCCGCGTTAGAAAATTGGGACAGGCGTTTAATTTGCTCTAATTCTTGTAAATGTTTTTCGACGTTCGTTTTCGCTGCATCCTGAACGCCGCGAATGTTCAATGTTGCTGCATGCAGATCTGAGAGACTCATTACGGCACACAACAAGACCCATACAAGAAAGAACGTTTTCTTCCTTGACTTATGGTCTTGTTCATACGACATGCGCGGTCTCCAATTCTTTTAAGCGATAAATTAGGGCTAACGCTTCGCGTGGCGTTAGTTTATCGGGATCAACTTCAGCCAAAATTGTGGAATAAGGCGAACGTGCTTGAGGTGGCATGGGTTCTTCACGGACTGTAGTGGGGATGTTTTGAATCTCTGCTAAATGCGCGCGCGCTAGATTTAATACCTCAGTAGGAATTCCCGCGAGTTGCGCTACTTCTAACCCATAACTTTGCTGTGCAAATCCAGGCTCCACTTGATACAGGAATATAATCCTACCGGTATTAACGCATGCACGTAAATGTACATTGCGAATACAGGGCCATTGCTGCGGGAGG
Source organism: Legionella sp. (assembly GCA_017306715.1). Lineage (GTDB taxonomy): Bacteria > Pseudomonadota > Gammaproteobacteria > Legionellales > Legionellaceae > Legionella. Next base: position 5,177 of record JAFKHV010000041.1, read on the forward strand.
TGCGTCAGCTCAAAATAATGAGTTGAAAAAAGCGTATACGCTTTAATTTGTTCGGCTAAATAGGCGCAACAAGCGTAAGCTAAGGCCATGCCGTCATAAGTACTCGTGCCGCGACCAATTTCATCGATTAAAACCAGACTCTGAGCCGTTGCCTGTCGTAAAATTTGCGCAGTTTCCGTCATTTCTACCATAAATGTCGAGCGACCCGAAGCTAAATCATCGCGCGCGCCAATGCGGGTAAAAATACGGTCGATAGGGCCGATAATGGCCTTTTGTGCGGGCACAAAACTCCCCACATAAGCCAGCAGCACAATGAGTGCCGTCTGGCGCATGTAGGTTGATTTCCCACCCATATTTGGGCCAGTAATGAGTAAAATATTATGTTCTGGATATAAGTCCAGATCGTTGGCGACAAAGCGCTCTTTTAACAGATGCTCAATGACTGGATGTCGACCTGCAGTAATGGCTAATTTGGGTGTAGAGATCATCTGCGGACAACACCAGCGATTCGTATGTGCACGCTCTGCTAAATTTGCTAATACGTCAACCTCGGCCAGTGCACGAGCGCGCTCAGTCAGTGGGGTGATGACTTGATTCAGCGCTTCGAGGATGTGTTCATAAAGCCATTTTTCACGTGCCAAGGCCTTTGCTTGCGCGGATAAGACTTTTTCTTCAAAGACTTTAAGTTCAGGGGTTATGTAGCGTTCAACATTTTTTAAAGTTTGTTTACGATGATAATCAATGGGTGCTTTATCTGCCTGGGCTTTAGACAATTCTATATAATAACCCTGGACGTTATTAAAACCAAACTTAAGGGTGGCAATTCCGGTACGTTGACGTTCATTTAGTTCTAATTGCGCTAAAGTTTCATGCGCGTGAGTACTTAAGTTTCGTAACTCATCTAATTCCTCATCGAACCCCTCCGCAATCACCCCTCCATCACGAATGATAACTGGCGGATTCTCCCTAATTGCTTGCCGCAAGAGGTGCTCGGTTTCGGATAAAGGGGTTAGTATTTGTTGTAATGATTTCAGTAAAGGGCTCTGAATTTTTTCCAAGGCTTGATGAAGCTCTGGTAATAATCTAAGGGTAAGACCTAAGCTGTATAAGTCTCGAGGGCGTGCGGAGCGCAGTGCAATTCGTGAAACTATACGCTCCATATCACAAATTTGGCTGAGCAACTCATGTATTGCCAAGTAAAGGTTCGTTTCCATGAGTTCATGAATTGCTTCCTGGCGTTGCCTTAAAATTTCCGGTTTATTAAGAGGCCTGCCAACCCAGCGTTTGAGTAAACGGCTACCCATAGCGCTGGCGGTGTGATCTAGAACAGAAATTAAACTATTATCTGTGCCCCCCTGGGCGTTTTCAAAAAGCTCCAAATGCTTTTGTGTTGCAGCATCTAGCTGCAAATAATCATCATTTTTTTCGAGGGTGAGCGTTGTTAGGTGGGGCAGGGCTTGTTTTTGAGTCGCGTGGAGATAATGCAATAATGCCCCAGAAGCGATGAGTGCTGCCGCGTGATCCTCATTGAAAAAGCCATCGAGATGAGCGACCGCAAATTGTTCGCATAAGATTTTATAATTGCGGTCAAAATTGAATTCCCATCCAGGGCGAAACTTCACGGGTAGATGGCAACAGCACTCGTTTAAAGGCGAATTTTCCTGCATTAAGAGTTCTGCGGGTTGCAAGCGACTTAGTTCTGCAAGCAAATCCTGCGTATTTGTTACTTCCAGCAGATGAAAGCGCCCACCGCTTAAATCAACCCACGCAAGACCAATTTTATGTTTATGTTGATGAATGACAACCAATAAATTATCTTTTCGCGCATCGAGTAAGGCCTCATCGGTCACGGTTCCGGGGGTAATAATTCGCGTGACTTTGCGTTCTACAGGTCCTTTACTGGTGGCGGGATCACCAATTTGCTCGCAAATGGCAGCGGATTCACCTTTTTTGATCAAGCGTGCAAGATACCCCTCGATCGCGTGATAAGGCACACCAGCCATGGGAATGGGGCTACCCGCAGATTGCCCGCGATGGGTTAGTGTTAAATCAAGAAGCTGTGCGGCGCGTTTCGCATCATCAAAAAATAACTCATAAAAATCCCCCATACGATAAAGCAAAAGCATATCGGGATACTCTGCTTTAATACGAAGGTATTGCTGCATCATGGGGGTATGGGCTACCTGCGTCATAAAGAAACTGCTTAAAATTAAATTGACCTGATTCTAGCAAAATCACTTTGATAAGTCAGCAAGAGGTTTTATGCAAAAGTAGGAATCGCTTCAGTTATGGTTGAATTAGCTTTTTTTTGCTAAACTTAGCAGGATATTGATAAAAAACGTGAACATAGGGAGAATGAAATGAAACGTTTCGCGCTAATCGCAGCAACTGGATTGTTTGCACTGGCTTTAACTGCATGTGGTGAGCATGGTCAAAATAAACCAACTACCACCGATCACACTGCACCTCAACAGACAACTCCAGGACCACAGCAACCGACTCAAGATGGACAAGTCCAGGAGTAATCGTATCACTTGGCCCGGAGCTTACTCTTTCCGGGCTTAGCTTACTAATGATGAACAATCTTCCTGATTTAATCCTTGAGCTTGCTGACAAGCTTCAGAAAAGACAGTGGTTACTGGTAACTGCTGAGTCTTGTACTGGTGGTCTAGTGTCTGCAGCATTAACAGAAATTCCCGGCAGTTCGCTTTGGTTTGAACGGGGCTTCATTACTTATAGCAATGCTGCAAAAGAGGAATTACTTGACGTTCCATCAAGTTTACTCCGTCAATATGGTGCGGTGAGCGAAGAAGTGGCTGCGGCAATGGCTGAAGGTGCTCTGACGCACAGTAAGGGACATTTTGCCCTTTCAGTAACCGGTATTGCAGGGCCAGAAGGGGGTACTCCAGTAAAGCCTGTAGGGACTGTTTGTTTTGGTTGGATAGGTGCAGGGATTCCGGTGCACACCTGTACGAAACAATTTTCCGGCACGCGTCAGGATATTCGTATGGCTGCCTGTTATGAGGCATTAGTCGGTATCAAAAACCTCTTGTAAAAATTCCTTAAATTTTTGTCTCATTGTTCACCCGTTAATTCCTGCTCCTTCATGTAGAATCAATTTGCTGCTGTGGCGCATCTGTGGGATAATTTTCCCTTAACTAACGATTTGGATATTATGATGGAAGATAACAAGCAAAAAGCCTTACACGCAGCCCTTTCGCAAATTGAACGCCAATTTGGTAAAGGTTCAGTAATGCTCATGGGTGACAGTAATGTTGCTCGTGATATTGAGGCCATTTCAACCGGCTCTTTGGGGCTGGATATTGCTTTAGGCATAGGGGGTTTACCCAAAGGACGTATTGTCGAAATTTATGGCCCCGAGTCTTCAGGTAAAACCACATTAACGTTACAAGTCATTGCCGAATGTCAAAAAATGGGTGGTACGGCAGCGTTTATCGACGCCGAGCATGCACTCGATCCAAGCTATGCGCAAAAACTTGGGGTAAATGTAGATGCGTTATTAGTTTCCCAGCCCGACACTGGAGAACAGGCTTTAGAGATCACCGATATGTTGGTTCGCTCTGCGGCTGTTGATGTCATTATCGTGGATTCCGTTGCTGCCTTAACGCCCAAAGCAGAAATTGAAGGGGAGATGGGTGACTCTCATGTTGGTTTGCAAGCACGGCTTATGTCTCAGGCTTTACGAAAATTAACTGCAAACATCAAGCGTTCCAACACCTTAGTTATTTTTATCAATCAGATTCGTATGAAAATCGGGGTTATGTTTGGTAGCCCGGAAACGACAACAGGCGGTAATGCACTTAAGTTTTATGCTTCTGTGCGTTTAGATATTCGCCGTGTCGGCTCGATCAAAAAAGGTGAAGAAATTTTAGGCAGTGAAACCCGCGTTAAAGTGGTCAAAAATAAAGTAGCGCCTCCTTTCAAAATGACCGAGTTTGATATTCTCTACAATGAGGGTATTTCCCGTGAAGGTGAAATTATTAATCTGGGTACACAGCTTAATTTAATTGAAAAAGCGGGCGCCTGGTATAGCTATAAGCAGGAAAAAATAGGACAGGGTAAAGATAATGCGCGCTTATATTTAAAAGATAATCCTGCGATTGCGGCGGAACTGGAAAAGCAAATTCGCTCAGAGTTATTACAACGTAATTTACCCCTTGCAAATACAGTCAAGGAAGAGGAACTTGAGTCTTTAGATGAGTAATGCCTGGGACACTACATTGCGCCTGCTAGGCAGGCGCGATCACAGCATGACTGAGTTGCAACAGAAATTAAAGCAAAGAAAGTTTTCTTCAGAAGAGATTCATGAAGCATTAGAACGATGTCAGGAATTATCTTTACAAAGTGATGAGCGATTTGTGGAGAGTTTTACCCGAACCCGTATTCGGCAAGGTTATGGTCCGGTAAAAATTATACAAGAACTGATAGCCCGTGGAGTTAACCGAGAAGTGATTCATCGTAGTTTGAACGAGGAAAAACCAGATTGGGCTCACTATGCAACGGCTGTATTACAAAAAAGAAATAAAAGCAAAGCCCCTTGGTCCCGTGAGGAATTGCAGAAACAACAACGTTTCCTACTGTATCGTGGTTTTGATCAAGAAACAATTACCCAGGTCACTAAAGCATGGCAGCTCGCAATGAAAGAGTAACTGTTAGATAGTTTCTTTAAACTGACAGAGTCAATGGACCTGGTTATCAATTAAAATTAACCCAATTGGTATAAATTAGAGATGAAAAGTTCTGAGATTAGACATGCGTTTTTAGATTATTTTGCTCAACGGGGACACCAAATTGTGGCGTCCAGCCCTTTAATTCCTGCAAATGATCCTACTTTGCTCTTCACAAATGCGGGAATGGTGCAATTTAAAGAGTTATTTTTAGGCCTCGAATCCCGACCTTATCAGCGAGCCACCACTGCCCAACGTTGTGTGCGAGCCGGGGGTAAGCATAATGATTTGGAAAATGTAGGATATACAGCAAGGCACCATACTTTTTTTGAAATGCTGGGTAATTTTAGTTTTGGCGATTATTTTAAACGCGAAGCCATTCAATATGCTTGGGATTTCCTCACCCAAGTTTTAAAATTACCCGCAGAGCGCCTCTGGGTTACTGTATATCACGAAGATCATGAGGCGGAAGAGATCTGGTTAAAAGAAATGAAGATCGCACCAGAGCGTTTTTCCCGCTGTGGTGAGAAAGACAATTTCTGGTCTATGGGAGATACCGGCCCTTGTGGTCCTTGTACCGAGATTTTTTATGATCATGGCTCAGATATTCCTGGTGGGCCTCCTGGAAGTCCAGATGAGGATGGCGATCGGTACATTGAAATCTGGAATTTAGTGTTCATGCAATTTAATCGCGATAAAGAAGGTAATTTGCATCCTTTGCCAAAACCTTCGGTAGATACCGGCATGGGGCTGGAGCGTTTAGCTGCTGTGGTGCAAGGTGTTCATAGCAATTATGAAATAGATTCGTTTCAGTATTTAATTAAAGCCATTGCTTCTTTAGGTGCGGTAACTGATTTAAATCATACCTCATTAAAGGTCATAGCTGACCACATTCGTTCCTGTGCTTTTTTAATCGTTGATGGGGTGATTCCAGGTAATGAAGGACGCGGTTATGTGTTGCGTCGTATTATCCGCCGTGCAATTCGACATGGAAATAAACTTGGTTTAGAAACACCATTCTTTTCTCGTTTAGTACAACCCTTAATCGAGGTTATGGGGGATGCTTATCCAGAGCTTGGGGCAAATAAAGCGCACATCGAAAAAATATTATTGCACGAAGAAAATCAATTTGCGCGGACTTTAGATCAAGGATTAAAGCTTTTACACGAGCAGATGCATACCTTGGGCGGCGAAGAAATTACCGGACCTATTGCTTTTAAACTCTACGATACCTATGGTTTCCCGATTGACTTAACTGCTGACATCGCTCGTGAACATCATCTGACTATTGATATGGAAGGATTTAACCGGCTCATGCAACAACAGCGTGAACAATCGCAAGCAGCAAGCCAATTCACCACGGATTATCATGCAGTGACGCAACTTACCCATCAATCTGATTTCCATGGTTATGAAAAGAACAAAATTGAAGCGCGTGTACTCACATTACTCCAAGAGGGTAAAGAAGTGACGACTTTGACAACGGGTGCGCGTGGTGCTGTCGTCCTTGATCACACCCCATTTTATGCTGAAAGTGGAGGGCAAGTGGGTGATAAAGGATATCTTCGAACACCTGAATTTACATTTCGCGTCGACGATACGCAAAAAAGTGGCCAATCTATTGTGCATTACGGTGAGGTGCTGCAAGGGGCAATTGGTACTCAGGAGCTGGTGACTGCGATTATTGATGAACCTCGTCGTCAAGCAATTCGCTTAAATCATACGGCTACACACTTATTGCACGCAGCTTTGAAAAAAATTGTCGGGCCGCAGGTACAACAAAAAGGCTCCTTGGTAGATGCTGAGCGTGCACGTTTTGACTTTTCTCATTTTGAAGCACTCTCTCATGAGCAAATTGTTACTATTGAGAGTTTGGTGAATGCGGAAATACGCGCGAATCATCCGGTAGTTACCGAGCTCATGGAACTTGAAGAGGCTAAAAATAGTGGTGCGGTAGCCCTTTTTGGCGAGAAGTATACTGAAAAAGTACGGGTACTTTCACTGGGCGAATTTTCAAAAGAGCTTTGCGGGGGAACTCACGCCCAACGCACCGGCGATATTGGTTTATTTAAGATAGTCGCTGAGTACGGTATCGCCAGTGGTGTACGTCGTATCGAATTGGTTACTGGCAGTTATGCCTTAGCCTGGATTAATGAGCAGCAAAATATGCTGCATGAGATTGCAGGTTTGGTGAAATCTAATATTGCTGGGATCACGGAAAAGGTCAGCCAGCTCATAGCGGATTCTAAAAAGCTAGAAAAAGAGCTCACAAGATTTCAACAGGAGCGCGTACAGCAGGCCGGTGCAGACTTAGTAAATCATGCAGAACAGATTAATGGTATGCATGTATTAATAACCGAACTAAAAGATGCAGATGGTCAAGTTTTGCGGACAACTATAGATCAGCTTAAATCGCGCCTGGAATCAGCAGTTATTGTTTTATATACCTTAAATCAAGATAAAATAAATGTGATTGCTGGCGTGAGCAAGTCACTTTTAGGTAAAGCACCCTCTGCAGCCTCTTTAGTTCGTCATCTTTGCGGTAAAGGCGGTGGACGTGATGATATGGCTCAAGGAGGGGGTAGCGTCCCTGAGGATTTAAGCCAGAAAATTGCTGAAATTAAAAAGATGATACAGCAAGCTTAAAGCATCTTTTAAGAATCTGATGTCTGCTTCATGAGAAGGCAATCAGCTGGTTGGTATTAAATTGAAACAGGCCTTGCCCTTTGGGCTAAAGTCCATCCTGGATTCCGCGACCAAGTCGCGGAACATAGGGGTGCTTGATTTACGGCTAATTTGTTCCATTATTATTTTATGCTGAACTTTAGGTTACGTCTTAATTAATGCCGTATTGTTTAGGTGAGATGCATCCTGGATTGAACAGATATTGGTACTCAAAAGCTCAGGCTTTGATTGTCGGGATGAGTAAAAGCTTCGTGGTAGGCAAATCCTTTGTTATGTATTAAATTGAACTAGAATATATTCGCTACGTCCCGCGACTTGTTCGCGGGATCCACCGATGGATCAATGTGGGTATTTTGGCTTGAGGTAAGCTAGGGAATATATTTAAGAACTTTTAGATGCTGGTATTAAGCGTTTAAGGCTGAGTTAACATAAAACTTAAGACAGAAAGAAAGCTGAAACTTAAGTAAATGCGAATAATGAATATTAGGATAGTAGCCTAAAGGAGATAGCATGAGCTTTTTAAAAGAATTTAAAGAGTTTGCAATAAAAGGGAATGTGATTGATTTAGCGGTCGCAGTCATCATCGGCGGTGCTTTCGGTAAAATAGTCAGCTCCCTGGTAAGCGGGATTATCATGCCGCTGATAGGGTTATTGCTCGGTGGTGTAAACGTTACTGATAAAAGCGTTAAGGTCGGTGAGGCCGTGATAAAATGGGGCGAGTTCATGCAAACAGTCATCGATTTCACCATAATTTCATTTTCTATTTTTGTTGCCATAAAACTTTTATATCTCTTAAAAAAAGAGGAAGCAAAAGAAATTGCGCCTACGCGTGAGGAGTTACTGCTCATGGAAATCCGGGATTTATTACGGGCGCAGAAAAACCATTTAGAGCGATAGAAATTATTATTGTTAGTAATGCTATACTTCAGTTACAAAAACAAAAAAGGATAATTATGAACGACCTATTGAATTTGATTGCTGTGATCATCGTTTTCGGTGTGGGTATATGGTTGGTGAATGCGTTTATTCCAATGCCTGCCGCAATTAAAAGTTTATTAAATATTTTGGTATTAATTATTCTCGTGATTTACATTTTGCAATATTTTGATTTAATTCAAACGCTATTACCTATGCCGCATATCTTAAAATCCTCTTAAATAAGTTCTATGCTGCATCAAGTTATTTGAATGCTTTTGCTGCAGCATGGTCTTTTTGTTCAAAATTTAACACCATATCATCCTACGAGTATTATAATAGTTAAAACATCTATGTAAGGTTATGATTATTTTTACTAAATCTTAGGTTCTCTTCATGAATACATTGACGAACCCTTCGGTTTTATGCCAAATTACTGCGAGTGGATAGTTACAATTCCTGATAGAAATAAATTGGGTAAAATTGTACCTCAAATCCCGCGAAACGAATTAAATGATGTTTCACTTAAATTTAATGATTAAATTTAAGTAATAAGAGTATGGATTGCTATGTCTGAAAAAAATGTTTTATCTCAAGAAGAAATTGATGCATTGTTGCAATCAGTAGACCAAGTTGAAAATGAAGATTCCACATCAACGCAAGATAATCCTCCAGTTGATAAAGCAGCCCTAGAAAATTTAGAAGAACCGTTAATTCCGTCCACTGAAACAATCGAAAACACCGCTGTTTCTTTTAAAGAGAGCGAAGTAAAAACGCTAAACTTCTCCTCTCCTGATCGTATCGTAAAGGGAAAATTACCCGTCTTAGAACGTATTTACGATCGAGCAGTGCGCTCCTTTGCTGCCAATATTTACCAATTAACTGCAAAAGATTTCGAAATTAAGCAAAATCAGCTGCAAATCATTAAGCATCGCGAGTTTATGGAAAGCTTACCCAATCCCATCCTGATTGGTATCTATAAATTTAAGCCATTACGAGGGAAAGGCGCCATCTTATTTGATAGCACGTTTGTCTACGATTTAGTGGATTATTATTTTGGAGGCAGTAGTCAATTTCTTGCACAGAAAGACCGCACGGATTTTACGGCAACTGAACTAAGAGTAATGGAAGTGGTAACTACAAAACTGATCGCCGATTTGGTATCTGCCTGGAAACCCCTCATCCAGCTCGATATTGTCAAATTTAGTGATGAAACCAATCCCCAACTCGTCAATCTCTCAGAGCCTGAAGAATTACTTCTTGTAGTGCAGTGTTCTTTAGATTTTGGAAAGGAAACGGGAGCGTTTTATTTTGTATTACCTTACTCCATGGTTGAACCAATAAAAGAGCAGCTTGAGCTAGGTGCTTCAAGGCCAGAAGATGAGATTGATCCAAACTGGGTAAAATCCCTCAAAGAAGAACTTATGGAGGTTGAATTAACCATAAGTTCGACTATGGCTTATACCGAAAGCACTCTTGGTTCCGTTATTTCTTGGCAAGTAGGAGATTTTTTGCCTATGGAAATGAAAGAAATTGTTACTTTAGATGTTGAAGGTACACCGGGATTTACTGCAAGCGTTGGCACTGCCAATGATAAGCGTGCAATAAAAATTATCAAGAACATTAGTTATTAGAGGACAGGGGAATGACCGATTCAGCGATTGAGCAACCACGCCAACCCAATGCATTACCGCATGAAGCGGATAACGACAAGATGGATTTAATTCTGGAAATACCAGTATCCGTGACCGTTGAGATTGGCCGTACCAAAATGACGATACGCAATCTCTTGCAATTAAATCAGGGAGGTATCGTTCCTCTTGACCGTTTGGCTGGTGACCCTCTGGATGTATTAGTGAATGGCACTTTAGTTGCGCACGGTGAGGTGGTTGTGGTGAATGATAAATTTGGCGTACGGCTTACGGATATAGTCAGTAAAGCGGAGCGTATTAAGCGATTAAAATGATGCAGCAAGCAGTAAACCATTATGAGTTGTTACGGGTAGTCTTGGGGTTAATACTCATCTTATTAATAATCCTTGCATTATCCTGGCTGGTGAGGCGGTTACAACAAACGCATCTTGGCGGTACCCGAGGCTTTCAGCCCCTTGCCCATATGATTTTAGGTCCAAAAGAGAAGTTGGTCTTAATAAAGGCGGGTGAGCGATATTTATTATTGGGACATGGTGCGGGGCAAATTAGCCTATTGTGTGATTTCAAAGATGAGTTACCCAAAGGTTTTGAGCCGGAGAGTAAACCTTCGTTTGCAGATTTATTAAAAGCGGTAGCGGTGAAACGTTCAGTATGAAATCAAAATTTTTGTTTGGTATTATTTTAGTCTGTATTCCCGGTATCGTTATGGCGTCTTCATTGTCATTGCCTGCGGTCACAGTGCAGTCAGGTGCTCAAGGAGCACAAGCCTATAGTGTCAATCTGCAAATATTGATCGTTATGGCTTTACTGACTTTATTGCCCGGTTTATTAATGGCGATGACAGCCTTTACGCGAATTATTATTGTTCTGTCCATATTGCGCCAAGCAATTGGTTTGGCTCAGGCACCTACCAATCAGGTTCTTTTGGGCATTGCTTTATTCATGACTTATTTTGTGATGGCGCCAACGTTTAATAAAATCAATGAGACCGCAATTCAACCTTATCTCGCTGAAAAAATAAACTTCAATCAAGCACTGAATAATGTGCAGCAACCCCTACGTGAATTTATGCTGAATCAAACCCGTAAAAATGATTTGGCATTATTTGAAAAATTTGCCAAAAAAAATCCAGCCTCAATCGATGATTTATCGCTTGCGATCATTATTCCTGCATTCATTACCAGCGAATTAAAAACCGCATTTCAAATTGGATTTATTTTATTCTTACCTTTTTTAATAATCGATTTGGTTGTATCCAGCGTGCTGATGGCGATGGGAATGATGATGTTATCGCCATTAATTATTTCCTTACCATTCAAAATCATGCTCTTTGTTATGGTTGATGGTTGGACGCTTATACTAGGCTCCTTAGCCTCAAGTTTTGCGCAATAGGTACTTTTCCAGGAGGGAAAATGACACCCGAGACCGTGGTAAAAATTTTTAGTGACGGTGTTTATGTGATGCTACTTATAATGTCTGTACTGATTATCCCAGGTTTAATTGTGGGATTAATAGTGGCTATGTTTCAGGCGGCAACCCAGATTAATGAATCCAGTTTGAGTTTTATCCCTAAATTATTTGTTACGTTTCTCATGATGGTTTTTGCCGGACCCTGGTTATTAAAAACACTCATTAATTATACCGATAATTTGATCAGCAACATTCCCTACATAATAGGCTAAAGGCGATGGATTTGGATTACCCCAAAATTATACGAATGATAAGCCAATGTTTATGGCCATTTGCACGAATTGGCGGATTGGTGCTGACGGTACCTATTTTCTCATCGGGTTTATTACCCAATCGAATCAAAATCATTATCATCATGCTACTAAGCTGGACTGCTGCCTCACTGGTCCCACCACAACTAAGTTTATTAAATTTTACCGCTATTTATTTAGTCTATGTCGTGCAAGAAATATTATTCGGTTTTCTTATGGGCTTTGCATTGCAACTGGCATTTCAGGTATTCATTATTGGCGGGCAAATTTTATCGATGCAAGCGGGTTTGGGTTTTGCGGTGATGATGGATCCGGCGAGTAAAGCCAGTGTTCCTCTAGTGGGTCAATTTTATTTAGGGATGATGACTTTAATTTTTCTTTCCCTAAATGGACATTTATTGCTAATACAAACCCTTATGGATAGTTTTAAATTGATGCCAATTGGAGAATTAAGTGTCTCCTCCGCAATTTTATGGAAAGTACTTAATTTCTCTGGATGGATGTTTCAAAAAGCATTGATTGTTTCAATCCCTGCAGTCTTGTCGTTACTCATTGTCAGCTTATCGTTCGGCATTATGACCCGCGCAGCACCGCAACTTAATATCTTTTCTTTAGGGTTTCCCATCACCCTCCTCATGGGGTTTGTTGTCATATATATTACTTTAACGAATACAGCCACCCAGATGACGGAGATTATTGATGACGGCATGCGCTTTTTAATGGGGATGATACGCTGATGGCTGACATGGATCATGAAGAGAAAACAGAAGACCCCTCGGCGAAAAGGCTGCGTGAAGCACGTGAGAAAGGGCAAACGATTCGCTCTAAAGACTTTAATACGATGATGGCCTTAATTTTTGCAGCCTCTATATTTTTTATATTTGGTAACCACATTTCCCGGCAAATGCTGCTCATGATGCAGCAAAGTTTTACTTTTGATATAGATAGACTCATCACCGTGTCTGTGAGTATGGAGCACGTTGCTTATCTTTTAAGTACAATTGGGTGGGTATTGTTGCCTCTGTTCGTATTATTATTTATTGTTCCTCTCGGTGCATCGTTAATACTCGGAGGCTGGGTTTTTAGCAGGGAACAAATGCGCCCCAAGCTTTCTCGTTTAAATCCCTTAGGCGGTTTTAAACGTATGGTTGCACTTAAAAGCTATGTGGAAATGATTAAAGCGTTTCTTAAGTTTTTAGTAGTTCTGACAGTTGCATTAATCGTGTTAAAAACAGAAATTCCGGCGCTAATGTCTTTAGCCCACACCTCAATTGAAACAGCGATACATCAAGGCGCACTTATTGTTGCAACGAGCTTTATATGGGTGGCTTCCAGTCTGTTATTTATTGCTGCAATTGATGTTCCTTTTCAAATCTATGAACATCGTAAAAGTATGCGCATGAGTAAGCAGGAGTTACGGGACGAGTACAAAGAAACCGAGGGTAAACCTGAAATAAAAAGTGCCATTCGTCGTGCACAGCAGGAAATTTCTCGACGACGCATGCTTGCTGAGGTGCCCAAAGCGGATGTGGTGCTTACCAATCCAAGCCATTATGCTATTGCTTTAAAATATAAAGACAAGGGGGCTAAGGCTCCTGTTGTCGTGGCAAAAGGTAAAAACCTTATTGCCTTTCAGATTACTCGCGAGGCTCAAAATCATGCGGTGCCCGTTCTGGCCGTACCCCCTTTAGCACGAGCAATTTATTATTCGACGAAGCTCAATGCAGAAATACCCCGTGGACTCTATATAGCTGTAGCTCAGGTATTGGCTTATGTATTCCAATTGCGCGATAAAAAGCGTTATGACCATAAACCTGAAATTTTGCAAAACGTACCGATCCCCGATGAATTGGCACGCGAGGAGGATGCTGAATGAATAATTTATTACACCAAGTGCAACATTGGGTACGACAAGGCCTAGGTACCCCCTTAATGCTCATCATGATGTTAGGCATGATGATGCTGCCGCTACCACCATTTTTACTCGATATATTTTTTACATTTAATATCGCTTTGTCTTTAGTGGTGCTTTTAGCGGTCATCTATAGTGAGCGGCCTTTAGACTTTGCTGTTTTCCCGACCGTTATTTTGCTCGCAACATTATTAAGATTGGCACTCAATGTTGCCTCAACGCGAGTGGTATTGCTCAATGGCCATAATGGTACCGATGCGGCGGGTCATGTCATTCAGTCATTCGGTGAAGTCGTTATTGGCGGGAATTATACGGTAGGGCTTGTGGTGTTCATGATTTTACTCGTGATTAATTTTGTGGTCGTAACCAAAGGTGCGGGCCGTGTTTCCGAGGTGAGTGCGCGCTTCACGTTGGATTCTCTACCGGGCAAGCAAATGGCAATTGATGCGGATTTAAATGCAGGGTTAATCAATCAGGAGCAAGCGATTAAACGTCGTTCGGAGGTGGCCCAAGAAGCGGATTTTTATGGCTCCATGGACGGTGCAAGTAAGTTCGTACGCGGTGATGCGATTGCGGGGATTCTGATTTTACTAGTCAATATTGTGGGCGGATTAATCGTTGGAATTTTTCAGCATAATATGACGCTCACCGATGCGTTACATAATTACATTCTGTTAACCATAGGTGATGGACTGGTGGCTCAAGTACCCTCCCTGGTTCTTTCCACTGCAGCCGCGATTATCGTTACCCGCGTATCCAGCGCGCAAAATATGGGTCATGCAGTGATATCACAGGTGATTTCAAACCCGCGGTCTCTAATTATTGCGTCAGCAATCTTAGGAATTATTGGCATTATTCCTGGGATGCCACATGTAGCTTTTATCCTCTTGTCAGCAGGACTTGCAGCGATGGCTTATCTCCTCATACAGCACGAGCGAGATAAAAAAATCCGTACGCCAATTAAAGAAGCTGAGGCGGAAAAAGCTGCCGAAGCACTGACTGCAGATTTGTCCTGGGATGATGTAAATCCTGTGGATGTAATAAGTCTTGAGGTGGGTTATCGCTTAATTCCTCTTGTTGACACGACACAGGGGGGTATATTGTTGAATCGAATTAAGGGCGTGCGCAAAAAAATTTCCCAAGAGTTGGGTTTCTTGATTCCTTCAGTGCATGTACGCGATAACCTTGATTTAAAACCCAATCACTATCGAATAAGTTTGGCAGGCGTGGTTATGGGGGAAGCGGTCATCCATCCAGACCGCTCGCTCGCTATTAATCCGGGGCAAGTCTTTGGAGAACTTGAAGGAATTCAAACACGAGATCCTGCTTTTGGGATGGAGGCAATTTGGATAACCGAGCCGCAAAAAGAACAAGCACATACGCTCGGATATACGGTGGTTGATGTATCAACCGTGGTTGCTACCCACTTAAGCCAAATACTGGAGCGAAATAGTCAACAATTATTAGGATATGAGGAAACACAACAGCTCCTCGATAAATTAAGTATTACCTCACCGAAGTTAGTTAAAGAATTAGTACCAGATAATTTATCGCTGGGCGCAGTAAACAAGGTATTGCAAGGATTACTGGCCGAACATATTCCGTTGACTGATACGCGTACCATCGTTGAAACTTTAGCCGAAATAGCACCCAAAACAAAAGATACTGAATTTTTAATCAGTCAGGTGCGTATTTCATTATCACGATTAATCACCCAAAAAATTAGTGGGGTGCATGAAGAGTTGCCCATCATTACTTTAAAACCAGAACTTGAGCAACTTTTGCAGAGTACACTACAAAACAATGCGACAGGAAACATTAGCTTAGAACCAGGAATGGCTGATCGCATGCAACAATCATTACTGCAATTGGCACAACAACAACGCGCAAAACATGAAAGTCCGATATTGGTCGTACAGCCAGGGATTCGCACCGTATTATCGCGTTTTGCGCGAAGTGTCTCACAAGATTTCCATGTTTTGTCTTATCAAGAGATTCCAGATAACAAACAAATAAGGATTATTGGCACTGTAGGGTAACTACGTTAAAGTAGTTTTTTACTCGTGGTTTAAGATGTTTAACGGAAGAAGGGTTGGATGTACCAGCTCGTAAGAAGCAGGGGGAGCTTTATGAAATTACAACGGTTTGTTGCCGCAGATACACGTGCAGCAATGCAACAAATAAAAATGGCGCTTGGGACAGAGGCAGTGATCTTGTCAAGTACCGAAGTAGAAGGTGGAGTGGAGATAGTCGCCGCCGTTGATTATGATGAGACGGTGCTTTCAACCGATGCTGCAGTCGCTTGTGCTGAACCTCCTAGTAAAGTGGATAAACAGGTTAATCAAACACCTCTGGATGATTTGCGTTTAGAAATACAAACATTGCGAGGCATGCTCGAAGCACAACTTCGAGGTGGTGCAGTGAGCTCGGCTGCTACCGAGCCACTTCATAATGTACTTTTACAAAAATTGTTATACATGGGGGTGAGTCCTACCACTGCCTCTGCATGGATCAAGCAAGTCCGGCCTGAGCTAAATCAACAACGCGCTTGGCAAACCGTATTGACCCATATCACGGAGCAATTACCGATTCGCGATACACGTCGCATAGAGGAGGGTGGGGTTTATGCTTTTCTTGGGCCTACGGGGGTTGGGAAAACAACCACCTTGGCCAAAATTGGCGCGCGTTTTGCGTTACGATACGGTCCAGATAAACTTGGAATGGTCACTATGGATACCTATCGCATGGCAGCCCAAGAGCAACTGATGCTTTATGGTAAAATTTTGGGCGTGCAAGTGTGCATGGCCCAGGATGAAGTATCGCTTACCCGAGTGCTGCGGCAACTCAGTGATAAAAAATTAATATTAATCGATACGGCGGGCATGAACCCTTCAGATGAACGGGTGGTGCGGCAAATGCAAATTTTAGGCACGCATCTGCAATCTATTTCTAAAGTATTGGTATTACCGGCAACAAGCCATTATCAAGTACTGATTGATGCGATTCATCGATATGAGACAAATTACGTTGATCAATGCATTCTCACTAAGCTGGATGAAGCACAAGCAATTGGCGGCGCTTTAAGCGCGGTCATTGAGACGGGTTTGCGGGTTAGTTATATTACCCATGGGCAGAAAGTGCCTGAAGATATAAAAATGGCAACGCGTCATCAATTGGTTGAACTCTTTGCGCAACAAGAACAGAAGTTATTTCCCACCGATATTCCCTATTCATCGCTTCGGGACCAGCAATCCATTAAGGCTCGCTATTCGGTTGGGAGAGAATATTATGCTGAAAGTTGATGATTATTTAAGTGATCAGGCTGCGGGATTACGCCACATAGCTCAGCTTAAACCCTTAAAGATTATTGCCATCACGGCAGGTAAGGGTGGGGTGGGGAAAAGTAATGTCTCGGTAAATCTTGCGGTGCAATTAGCGAAAAATCATCGCGTAATGCTCTTGGATGCGGATATTGGTCTGGGAAATATTGATATCATGCTGGGACTGGCTACCCGATATAATTTGTCGCATGTACTTCATGGCGAATGTGATCTTAATGAGATTGTGCTGCAAGGACCTCATGACCTACAAATTATTCCCGCAGCTTCGGGTACTGAATTCATGACTGAATTGACTTTAAAACAAAACATGCCTGTTTTAGATGCCTTTGCTGAATTAACTATGGGCCTTGATTATCTAATCATTGATACTGCGGCAGGGATTTCAGATGGAGTCTTAAATTTTACGCGCGCAGCTCAAGAATTAATTGTTGTAGTCTGTGATGAGCCAACCTCCATCACCGATGCCTATGCGGTCATTAAAGTGATGAGCAAGCGTTTTAATTATCGGAACTTCCATATTGTTGCCAATATGGTCCGAAAAGAGCGCGATGGTCATGATTTATTTAACAAATTATCGCGAGTTTCTGAGCAATTTCTTCAGGTTAGGCTAGACTATTTAGGTATGATACCGTTCGACGAACACATTCATAAAGCGGTAAAAAGTCAGAAACCGGTATTATTGGCCTATCCGGAGTCACAAGCTGCGCAGTCACTACGGGAGCTTGCTTATGAGGTGTCGCGTTGGCCGTATGCATCCTCCTTGGGAGGCGCTGCTAATTTCTTTTTAGAGCGTTTAGTTATGGATGAGTTATAAGACATTCACAAAGTTGTGCAGGTAAATAAGGAGATTATGGTGGATGCTTTGGCTGCTTATAGCAAAGTGAATCGGCAAATCCAGGAAACGCTGGTAAAAAATCATGCTTTGTTGGTAAAGCGCATTGCCCATCATTTATTAGGTCGTTTACCACAAAGCGTTCAACTTGATGATTTAATTCAAGCGGGTATGCTCGGTCTTTTGGAAGCAACACGGCATTATGATTCCACTAAAGGCGCATCCTTTGAGACCTATGCGGGAATACGAATTCGTGGATATATGCTTGATGAGATTCGCAGAAATGATTGGGTACCCCGCTCAGTTTACCGTAATTCAAGAATGATTTCCGAAGCAGTGCGTGATTTGGAGCATTGTTTAGGTCGAGAAGCTAAAGATGTTGAGATAGCTGCAAAATTGGGTATTTCGTTAAATGAATATCATGAAATGCTTCAAGATTCAGTAGGAAGCCATCTCTATGGTTTTGATGATTTAGGAGTCACGGACGACTCTTTATACGGGGAAGAGGGAAAAAATTCCGATGAGCCTCATCTAAATGCTTTTCGCAATGATTTAATGAATCATTTAAGTGAGGTGATTAAAAGTTTACCCAAAAAAGAACAATTAGTGCTATCACTGTATTATGAGCATGACTTGAATCTTAAGGAAATTGGGGAGGTGCTAGGAGTGAGTGAGTCCAGGATTTCACAAATTCTTAGTCAGGCAACTCATCGTGTTAAATCACGATTACCGGAATAAAAAAAGGTATGGATGCATTAACTTTTTTAGGACTTATAGTAAGTTTTGGGGCAATTATCTTCGGGCAGGTGTTAGAAGGTGGGACAATTAGTTCTTTACTTAATATGTCCGCATTTTTAATCGTTCTTGGTGGCACCATTGGCGCTGTATTATTACAAACATCCCGTCCTATTTTTGCCCGTGCATTACGCATTTTGCCTTGGATTTTTAAACCGCCGCAACTCGACTTTGAAGCCGGGCGCACGCGTATGTTTGAATTGGCGCGTAAAGCACGACAAATGGGTATGCTTTCGTTGGAAAACCATCTTGAAACGGAAAAGTCACCGCTTTTAAACAAAGGCTTGGAGCTCTTAGTCATCGGGGTTGATAAACAAACCATTCGCCAGGTGTTAGAGGCAGAGGTTGACCGATTGGAAGCAAATGATCTAAGAGCCGCTCATGTGTATGAAAGTATGGGAGGTTATTCTCCTACTATTGGTATTTTGGGCGCAGTTTTAGGTTTGATTCAAGTCATGCGTCACTTAGCTGAACCCAGTGAGTTAGGTATTGGTATCGCTGTGGCCTTTGTGGCTACGGTTTATGGAGTAGGTTTGGCAAATCTTATATTCTTGCCTATAGCCAATAAACTAAGGACCTGCATTGCACGTCAAGTTCATTTTAACGAGATGATTGTTGAAGGCTTGGTTGCTATCGCAGCAAGCGAAAGTCCTGGTATTCTTTTACTTCGGCTAAATAATTTCGGCCAACTACTGCAGAAGAAAGATGAGATCAAGAAAACGGAAAGTTGAGGAGCATGTAGATCACCATCGCTGGGTCATATCTTATGCCGATTTTATTACCTTATTGTTTGCATTTTTTGTCGTGATGTATGCAATTTCCTCGCTGAATAATACTAAGTACAAGTCCTTGTCCGAAGGTATGAAAACAGCATTTAATAAAAAAGACAAAGAAAATAAAGAACAGTCAATTGAAGATCAAAATGATGGACCCCATACCAAAAAAGTTCAAGGAAAATTTCAAGATGGATTAGATGAAATCAATCAATCATTATCGGAATTAGAGGATGCAAATTATAAAATAAATCGCCAGGAAGGATGGATCGAGTTAGATGTTAAATCTGGAGCGTTGTTTGAATCCGGAACGGCAACATTAAAGGGCGATGCGTTGATCAAACTCATGCAACTTGCGGCAAAATTGAAAAAATCTCATGCTATTGTTTCGATAGAAGGGTATACTGACAACATGCCAATTGAAACCCCAGAGTTTCCATCCAATTGGGAATTATCGGCTACACGAGCAGCGGCAGTCGGACGAGTTTTGAATACTTATGGTGTTGCCTCCAATCGAATTATGGTTACAGGTTATGGCGAGCAGTACCCTATTGCTGATAATGTTACCGAGGTGGGGAAGGCTTTAAATCGGCGAGTCAATATTATTATTGCCGCAAACAGGAAAACCAAGCGTCTATTAAATCCCGGAGTGGAACAACAGGCGCATAGTGTTGTTGTTGGAGATAAGGAAATAAAATGATTAATAGTATAATTGTAAGTGTTAACGTTGCATTGTTTGTTTTGATTGGTAATTATTTATGGACACTCTGCAAGAAAATAAATGACTTGGGGCAACGCCTCGAGGGTCTTGCAAAATCGACTGAACAGCTTAGTAAAGATCATCCTGTGCTTATTCATGCAGATATTCTGTTTTCCAAGCAACTCAAAGAAATTAATGAACAACTTGTGAGTATGGATAATCAAATACAAACTTTAGAAAATAAACGCGATAATGATGGTGGTTATCAGCATGCCATAAAAATTCTGGAAATGGGCGGTAATCGCGATGAAATCGTTGATAGTTGCCACCTTTCTCCAGCTGAAGCGGAATTTTTAATGAATTTACAGTCCTACCGCGCCGCAATGAAAAATCAAAAACTCGGTGAAACAATCTGATACACCGTATTTCCTGCATTTTATTAACCGCGCTTAAGGCGCGGTTTGACTTTCTTGAAGCCTTATCTTCCATCCTTGTCATCAAAAGTGTTTGCTGCTAACATCGATTTCTAAAAATTTTATCATTGTTATTAATAATTTAAGGATTAAATCTATGCGCTCAGGAATAGCTCTTGCCGGTGTAATTGGCGCTTGTCTTTACGCCTCGTTATCCCATGCGGGTGAGTCAGGGATAAGTTCCTACACGTCCCCAGTTTTACGCTCCGTAGTTACCTTGTTAGGTGGGTATGCCAATATTAATGCGGGAACAAGACAAACGTTTTTGGGTGATGATGATAACGTATTTATCTATCGCACCTCAGGGGGTGGTGAGAGTACTGGTTTTATAGGTGGTTTCCTCGGATATGAGCATGATTTACCCTGGTATAATTTGTTTGGCCAATTAGGGTTTGAATATGTTTATTACGGACCTGTAACTCCAGGTGGTCAGCATACTGTAGGAATCGAACCTGAGACCTCGACACTTTATCATTTCAAATATCGTTTTCAGGCACAGCAGTTTCTCGCATCAATGAAGCTTCTAACAACAACTTACGAGCGGTTTCATCCTTATTTTTCTCTGGGCTTAGGTACTTCAGTAAATAATATGGGACGATTTACCGCAATCACGCAAGAAACAGGAAGCATCAATCTAACTGCAAGTTATAAGGCACGCAGCTCTACCCAATTTGGTTATGCTGTGGGCTTGGGTGTTGAAAGCGATGTTTATCAGCACGTACGCGTGGGAATAGGCTACCGCTTTAGTGGTTTTGGTGATGTATCGTTAAAAGACCCACGGCTTGCAGTTAATGGCCAAGCATTACCGGTACCCTTTCGTTTAGGGGTAAACAACGCGTATGCAAATCAATTTATCGCTCATATAAGTTACGTCATTTAATTTGATGGAAAAGGATTTCAATGAAAACAAATTTTACGAACATCACTCTATTGTTGGTATTAGGATTAGGTTCGACAGCAGTGTCAGCGGGCTCCAATTTTACAATCTATCCTAAAGTAGGCACGACCTTACCTACTACGGTAAATAGCGGTAGTTCGGTATCCGCTTATTATACAATAACGAACAACACCTATACGAGTCGTGTGGGTTACCAAATTGTAGGTCTTCCCAATACAGTGACGCAAAACACCGCAAGTGGAAACTGCTCAAGCCCCGTAACCCTGGGGCCCCGTGCAAGTTGTACCTTACAATTAGATATTAACGGTGCTGTGTCAGCAAATTTTGCGCTGTGCAAAGGTAATAATTGTACTGAAGCTGCAGCGCCACTCAATGTCGTGCTCGCTTCATTGAACCCTCCGTTTTTAGTTGGCGGTCAATATCAGGAGGCTGCAGGCTTTGCTCCATTGATAGCACGTAGCGCAGATTTTGGTGCAACTTGGTCTTATACGCTTACCGGAAATTCTTTAGTATATCCACCCGCATTAGTCCCACAGCATACGCACTTGATCCCAGCCCCAGTACTGCAAGCTTCCAGTTGTACCGGTAATACCTGCGTGATGGTTGGTAATAGCAATAGTACTGCGCCATTAGCCGCAACCAGTACCGATGGCGGTCTGACATGGCGTTATTCGATAACGGCCACGACCCCTGCAGCACCCGCAGGATTTGTTACAGGGTATCTTATGGACGTGTATTGTTCTCGCACCTTATGTGTGGCTAGTGGCCAATATAATAACGGAAGCTCAGATTATCCGCTTGTAGTAGCCAGTAATGATAGTGGCTTAACCTGGTCTTACGTGATGAATGCTAATACGCCTTCATTACCTGCTAGTTATGTTACCTCTAATGGGATGAGGGGTGTGAATTGCAATGGTACCCAATGCATAGCGGTCGGACAATATTCCACTTCAGGTGGTAATGGTCCTTTAATCGCTGTTAGTGGTAATGGTTTTAGTTGGACCTATTCCATGTATTTAGGTGCTCCTGGAACAACACTACCTAGTGATTACTTGAATAACGGGAATTTTATAAAAGGAAACCATGCTGGTGTTAACTTTTTAGCAGCAGGCAATTATCAAAATTTAGACAGTGGCTCTGGAATGACTTTTTATTATCCTTGGATTGCCCTAAGTCAGGATAATGGATTAACGTGGAGCTTTCCTTTAAGCAGCTCGACGGCATCAACTATTACCGATTATGCTGATAATGGCATGTTTAACGCTCTAAGTTGCAGTGGCGGACTTTGCGTTGCAGCGGGGAGTTATACTAATTCCTCATCAGGTACAATGCCTCTTGCAGCGGTTAGTACGAATGGCGGAATAAGTTGGACTTATAAAATTTCAGGAAACTCGCCAGCACTGCCAAGTGATTATCCCGTCACAGGTACCGGAGGTTTCTACGCTGCACATTGTTCTGGCTCGACCTGCATCGTTGCTGGAAATTACACTGTGGGCGCAAATTCGTTTCCATTGCTTGCGAATAGTCAAAATAATGGCGCAACTTGGTCTTACAGTGTTTACCGCAATGTCCCCAATTATCCTACCAGCGCAGGTGATTCCCTTGTGAGTGGTGACTTCACTACGGTTACCTGTGTCAGCAAAAACTGTATTGCAGCCGGTAGCTACAATAATGGTACTACTACTTACCCATTGTTGGCGATTAGCACGAATGGGGGAGTGACCTGGACTTATAAAATCAACAGTCTATACCCTGCATTACCCACTGGTTATGTTGGTGCGGGTGGGTTTTATGCTTCCAGTACGGGAATAAGTAATTTCTTGCCTGCATCATTGAAAAATCTGAAGTAAGAAATCAGGGGCAACCTTGCCCCTGGTTTGTTTTTAATCAAAAAAACATTTTTTTTTTACATATCCCTTCTGGTATAATATACCTCTGTTTCTCTTAATTTAGATTGCCCATGTTTCTTTACAGTGTACATTATCTCCCCAGACTCAATGCTCCCGAGTATATCAAGCTGATTGATAAACATATTAAAGATAATGAAAAAACGATGGATAATTATCTTTTTTGCGAATGGCTATCCCTGAGGGATTCAATGGTTGCGATGTCTCGCGCAATTCATCAGCTTCGTGCAAAGGTCCGCTTTGAATGGAATGAGGTTGAGCATAACATCCACTCTATTATTAAGCAGAAAATCGATGGAAAGCAGGATGAATGTTATCAAAATTACTTACCCAATCTAAAGTCCGCACTTACCAATAAGCTACGACATACACGCAATAGTGATGTATTTTTTGCTGCATTGAATCTGGTGGCAAATGCTTTTATTGCTTTGACATCAGCAGCGGGAATCGTGATTTTGGGATTTTTTTCGGTTGCAGCAGCGCCTTTGGCCGCTGCATTACTCCTTGCCGCATCGTTTTTAGCTGCTACTTTATTATTACTAAGCTTGAATAGCGCCATAGTTGAAGGGCAGTTTATTGCGAAATCACAAATCAATGAGTGCACTCAAGGTTTCCACGCATTACAATCGTTCGCCCCATCGACTACCAAAAATGTTGTAACCGATGAACCCCCTGCTTATACTTCATTTACTCTCGCTTTTCATAGTATTCATCAATAACTTTTTGAGAATTATTCTGCTTGCCTCTCGGGGCAAACAGAATTTGATTTTTAGTATGTTAGTGCCCGAGAACAGCGCACGCCTCCACATACATTCTTATTAACAATGATTGTCGTTACCGTGACAAACTGCCTTTATGAGTAAATGAGAGACAAGGTTTGTATGCCTTAATCATCTTAATTTACGAGGTATCTTATATTAAATACGAGGGTTACTTTACGGTACTTTTGATAAAACGAACATGCAATTGATGATATTGTTTATTGATTTTTCTATTAATTTATAATCGTGCTGTGTTATGTTGGTTTATACGTCTGGTGATCACGCCTAGGGGAAGATCATGGCTTCATTTTTTTTAGTAATCCTTTATCTTTTTATGCAGATGAGCTTCATGTGGGGTTTGTATCGTATTTTAAAAAATCCTTCCGTTGTCGATGTTTCCTGGTCACTCGGTTTGATGATTTCAGGTTTGCTCTATCTGGGCTCTGCTCCCTTAAATTCACGAACGCTGGTTATCGGTTCTCTTCTGATTCTGTGGGCACTACGCTTGGCGTTTTATCTTTGGTTTACCCGAATTAGGAAGGGGGAAGTCGATAAACGTTATACGGAATTGAGTTCTGGTTGGAAAATAAGTCCTTCTCTAGGAT
>JAFKHV010000042.1 GCA_017306715.1 Legionella sp.
AGCAGATACTGCCGCCCTTAAAGGATTATTATGAATTGGTTGACTATATGGCGCTGGACCTTAGATTTTTTATGGTTATTGGCTTTACTCTACGTTTTTCGCCATTTTTGGCAGAAACGTGCAAATTTATTGATTGCGCAGCACTGGTTACAAACAAAAGGACGTGTCACCGCTTGTGAGTGGACGCAAGTAGGCCATAGTGTTTGGCCTAAAATTGAATATACCTATCAAATTGGTGAGCACGAACTTGTTGGTGAGTATTTATTCTTAGATACAGCGCATAATAACCCGAATAGCAAATATGCTCGCGGTATTGCGTATAAAGTTGCAGTAGCCTTTAAGCAAGGAGATGAGATTGAGGTGTATTACAATCCCAATGACCCAACGCAATCTGCTCTTGATGTATCAATGCCCCATAAGCTCAATTTTATTTTAATATTGATTGGCGTCATAATTTTCATTCAAGTAAGCCTTATGGTTTTGCGTTGGTGGCAGGTGGTGGATTAGTTTCTGGCGTTTCTTCCTCGACCGCACATTGACAAGGGGGTTGGGTTGGCACTGCTCTAAAGCTTGTAATATTCCACCCTCTAATGCCACGACCCGCGGGTGCTTGCGCGAAAGTAATGGAAACTTTGAGGTTTTGTCGTTGTTTGTATTGCGCATTTTCATACACCACTAATACTGGCATGGTTGCATTCCAGTTGGTTGCGTCAATTTTATTTAGGGTAGGCGGCTCAGTGGCCACGGCACGAACAAAGTAGAGATTTTTTTGCACGGACTCAGGTAATTTGGCTTCGTTCATGGCATTTGAGTATGCTATCCAGGCATCAGCGGTAAAATATTTTGCAATTTGTTTTTGGTCTTGAATAAAATTTTTATAACTAAAGCTGTAAGTCGTAACAATCGCCTCATTAACCCAGACCGAAAGCGCTGCTTGTTCAGGATTAGCAAAACCGCATAAACTGTATAAAAAACCAAATCCTGCCATGATCCATGTTGTTATTGTTTTCATATATTCCTGAAGGTAATGTTAAAGTCGAATATAGTCATTTTAGATGTTTTTAAGAAAAAAATCCCCGGTTTTTCACCGGGGCAATTGGGTCTGGAATACTTCCAGACGTGCTCCGCTTAAGAGGGGGGCAAAGCGAAGCGAAGCATTCGGGGGAAATGCTCATACTTTTAGACACCTTGAATTGAAAAAAGTTCCCAAAATAAGAAAATATTATGCATGAACCTCTCGGCTCAACGTTTAGTTCTTTTGCGTACATGTTTCTGTTAGAGACAGTAGCCACGTAGTTCTTCAGTTGAAAACTATCGATGTTTTCGCTTTTATGCTATCTTATTGAGCTTCGGTCTATCGGTAAACATAGGGGGCATAGTGCGTAATAGTCGATTTTACTCTGCTAATCCTGACCGAATTGGACGATTTATCAATCGCTGGGATTTGTTTCTCCTCATATTGATTTTTGCTGTTTTATTTTTTTTGGGTTGGGCGGGCTCGCAAATGGCCACTCCTTACCAACTGGGCGATCAACTTCCTATCTCGCTCGCGCCAGAAAATTTACCTTTTTATGCCTTACGAACTGTACTTAGGATGTTCATTGCTTTATTTTTTTCCATTTTATTTACGTTCGGCGTGGGTGTTTTAGCGGCAAAAAATCGTCGGGCAGAACAAGTCATTGTTCCCGCTATTGATATCCTGCAGTCCATACCGGTCTTAAGTTTTTTATCAATTACAGTTACGGGGTTTATCCGCTTATTTCCTCATAGTTTATTGGGTCCTGAGTGTGCTTCTATTTTTGCGATTTTTTGTGCCCAGGTCTGGAATATGACCTTCGGATTTTATCAGTCTCTAAAGACATTGCCTCATGATTTGCAAGAAGTTGCCTCCATGTTTCGGCTTTCCGCATGGCAACGATTTTGGAAACTTGAGGTTCCTTTTTCTATGTCTGGTTTGCTATGGAATATGATGATATCCATGTCGGCTAGTTGGTTTTTCGTGGTGCTATCTGAAGCAATCTCTGTCGCACATCAAAACATTCGCTTACCCGGGGTAGGCTCCTATATTGCTTTGGCCATACAGCAGCGAGATTTACACGCAGTTGGCTATGCCATCATGACTATGGTTATCGTCATTTTTCTGTATGACCAAATATTTTTCCGGCCTTTAATTGCTTGGTCTGAAAAATTTAAATCAGAAAGCTCACCCGACGATGCTGAGTATCAATCTTGGCTCGTGGACTGGATGCGCAGCAGTCGTTTGATGAACCAGTTTTCGGAACTCATTGCCGCTGGAGTAGATCAATTTGTCAATGCGCGCTGGTTGCGTATTGGTGAGCCTAAGCCCAATCGTGAAGTGGATTTTAATCGCCAAAAAAAATTGGATAGGCTATGGAGCGCACTGGTTCTTTTTTGTGTTATTAGCGGTACCTTTGTTCTCTTGCGCTTTATTCTTGCTGAGCTCAAAGTAGCTGATATTGTGCATGTGTTTTTATTAGGTGCAGCGACGGGTACCCGTGTAATTATCTTAATCATTTTAAGCTCACTATTATGGATTCCCGTAGGGGTATGGATTGGTTTGCGCCCCCGTATCGCCCAGCGGATACAACCGATTATTCAATTTGTTGCCGCTTTTCCTGCGAATCTTTTTTATCCCCTCTTCGTTATTGCAATTGTTGCATTTAATCTTAATGTTGAAATTTGGGTCACACCGCTCATGATTTTAGGTACCCAATGGTATATTTTATTTAACGTAATTGCCGGAGCCTCATCTATTCCTCGAGAATTGTATATGGCTGCGGATAATTTTAGTTTAAAGGGTTGGTTGTGGTGGAAAAGATTGGCGCTGCCTGGAGTTTTTCCTTTTTATATCACCGGTGCTATTACTGCAGCGGGAGGTGCATGGAATGCGAGCATCGTTGCTGAATGGGTGAGCTGGGGAAATACCACATTAAAGGCCACAGGCCTTGGTGCTTACATTCAGGCCAGTACTGCAATTGGTGATTTTCCAAAAATTGCTCTGGGCACAGCGATGATGTGTTTATATGTTCTCGCATTTAACCATTTAATTTGGCGGCCTTTGTATCGCTTGGCAGAA
Organism: Legionella sp.; assembly: GCA_017306715.1. Taxonomy (GTDB): domain Bacteria; phylum Pseudomonadota; class Gammaproteobacteria; order Legionellales; family Legionellaceae; genus Legionella. Next base: position 3,098 of record JAFKHV010000042.1, read on the forward strand.
GAACGATTTAATTTTAATTAGGCTCTTGGTGATAGAGTCATTATTGCGGAATTCCTATGTCTGAAACGATTATTGCAATTGAAAATTTACGTAAATCATTTAAGAAGGCATCGACTCAAGACTTGTTGGTGCTTGAGGATGTTAATTTTAAATTACATGAAGGGGAAATTGTTGCCCTGTTAGGTAAATCGGGCTCCGGAAAATCCACCTTATTACGTATTATTGCCGGACTTATTCCTCCGTCCAGTGGGACAGTAACCTATCGCGGCAAACCGGTTATTCGCCCGGTTGCAGGGATTGCAATGGTATTCCAATCCTTTGCGTTGATGCCTTGGCTTACGGTTTTAGAAAATGTTGAATTAGGTCTCGAAGCTCAGGGAGTAGGACGTGAAGAACGTCGTCATCGTGCAATTGAAGCAATTGACATCATCGGTTTAGATGGATTTGAATCCGCTTTTCCTAAAGAACTATCAGGGGGTATGCGTCAACGCGTCGGCTTTGCCCGTGCTTTAGTCATCAATCCAGATGTGTTACTTATGGATGAACCTTTTTCAGCTTTGGATGTCTTAACCGCTGAAAACTTGAAATCTGACTTACTGGAATTATGGAAAGAGAAAAAAACCAATACGAATGGAATTTTACTGGTAACGCATAATATCGATGAAGCGGCAACGCTTGCGGATCGTATTGTTATTTTTGGTAATGATCCCGGTTATATTCGCGCTGAATTGCCGGTGACGTTACCACAACCACGCGATCCTGAATCGCCTGAGTTTCGTGCCTTAGTTGATAAAATTTACACTTTAATGACTACCGGCCCCAAAGAAAAAGAAAAAAGGGCGCAAAGAGAGCGTCAAATAGGCTTAGGCTATCGGCTACCAGATGTAGAGCCTTCGGAGTTAACGGGATTAATCGAAACGATGATTTCCTTTGAGGAGCGAATCGATTTGCCTGAGCTTGCCGATGAGCTCATGATGAATATTGATGATTTGTTTCCGATTTTGGAAACGTTGGAAATTTTGGGATTTGCTAAGGTCTCTGCAGGTGATATTCAATTAAGTGAGTTGGGTAAACAATTTGCGGATGCCGACTTACAAGAACGCAAGCAACTTTTTGCTCAACGTTTATTAGAAAAGGTGCCGCTGGCACGCTATATTAGTCGCGTGCTCGATGAAAAAGCAGGACACCGAGTTTCTGAAGAACGATTCATTAGTAAGCTTGAAGATTACCTCAGTGAGAAGGAAGCGGAGCGCGTATTACGTACGATGATTGACTGGGGGCGTTATGCTGAGTTGTTCGCCTATGATTTTAATACAGGTATCTTAAGCCTAGAGAATCCGGGTGATGGTTCCTAAATTTGAATCATGAGAAGACAGCCACCGATGGTGGCTGTCATTTAATTATCAGGATTTTTTGCTGAGATAATCCAGAATACTTAATAAGCGCTCTGGACTTCCTGCAAGCTGCAGGTCGGTTTTATATTTATGATTAACAACAAAGGCTGGAACAGCGTTTATCTGATATGAACCCATCAGTGCCATTCCGGTTTGTACTTTCATCTCGATCGTGGGCGAATGCTCGAAAGCACTTTTAGCAATTTCTCGATCTACACCATGTGCTACAAAAAAATTAATCATATTGGGTGCAGACTCTAAATTATTTTTATCCACTTGAATGGCGCGAAATAACAAGGGAGTGAATTTTTCATTCATGGCTAAGGTCTTGGCCGTATAATAAGCTTTAGCATAAAGTTCCCAGCTCGGTTTAAAAACCACCGGAATCCGTTCAAACTGAATGGCATTTCCTTTTTGCGAACGCCATTGCTGCAAAGGTTCTTCAATGCGAAAACACCAGGGACAACCATAGCTAAAAAATTCTTGTACCAAAGGTACTTTATCACGACTGGTACCCGCAGGTGGTGTCACCAACTGAAAGTCCTTCCCTTGTACAAAATTTTCAGCAAAAACCAGAGTCGGTAAGAGTAAAAAAAATACCCATAATTTTTTTAACATAGTTAATTCCTTAATGTAAACCTTCTATATAATGAGCCACGGCCTCGATATCGTCCTCTCCCATGCGTTGACTGATGTCTTGCATGATTTGATTCAGATCATTTTTTCTTGTTCCTTTTTTAAAGGCAGTGAGTTGCAGTATCGTGTAGGCTGCATGCTGACCTGAAAGCACTGGAAAACCGGCCTGATTGTTTCCTGAACCAGTAGGACCATGACATGCAATACAAGCGGTGATATGTTTTTTACTGTCTCCGCCCCGGTATAGCTGTTCCCCACGTTTAAGAAATTCCACAGGTGTTGTGCCATGTGCCACGGGCATTTTAGCATAATATTCTGCTAATTCCTTCTGTTCCTGAGGGCTTAAGGTGTTCACTAAAGCATTCATGGTCGGTGCCGTGCGTATTTGCGAGTCACGCATATCCTGCAGTTGTTTCAACAAATAACGCGGATGTTGACCCGCTAAATTAGGCCATTGTGGATTGATACTTTTGCCCTGTTCACCATGACAACTCGCGCACAGTGGAAGTTTGGCGAGTAAGGGATTAGCTTCTGCAAGTACTTGCCCACTCGTGAGCACACCAAAAAATAAAAAAACTAAAAGTCGCATGGAGTTTTAAAGAACCTCAATTCGGACCCGTATCACAAAATGTAAACTAATGGTACACTGCCGCACATAAATTCCCAAATATTATCTACATGTCAAAAAATCCATACACAAAAGCTACTTTTTTAAAAAGTGCGGCCCAGGTAATTCACTTGCCTGAAGATGTAGGTTACGAAGTGGCTTTCGCAGGTCGTTCCAATGCCGGTAAGTCCAGTGCCTTAAACACCTTAACTGGAATAAAAGGATTGGCCAGGACGAGCAAAACTCCAGGGCGTACGCAGCTTATTAATCTATTTTCTTTAGATACCGAAAGAAGACTGGTCGATTTACCGGGCTATGGTTATGCACAGGTGGCAAAGCAGGTTAAATTAGAATGGCAAAAACACCTTGCGCATTACTTGGAAATACGTAAAAGTTTGCGTGGTCTCATTTTACTTATGGATATTCGTCACCCCTTAAAAGATTTAGACCAAACCATGATCGACTGGTCCATTCAGCGTGAATTACCTGTACATATACTCCTGACTAAAGCAGATAAATTGAGTCGCAGCGATGTGAAAAATACCATAGCCAAAGTACGACGACATTATGACTTAGTCGAGCACTTATTAACGGTTCAGGCATTTTCATCCTTAAAAAAGGAAGGCATTCAGGAATTAATTTTAGTCCTTAATCAATGGTTTGACTTGGGTCATCACGATTAACCAAATTAGTGCAAAGTGCCACAACCATCCAAAATTCAGGACATAAACCTGTCGAGCCACTCTATTTGATGACAAGGTGAGCGTTTTAAAACCCAAATGACCATGTTAAGATGTTTCCCGAGATTTATTATAAGGAAATAGCAATGTCGTATGCAAAAATTGATGAACTCGAACGCCGGTGGGATTTATTTGAAAAAGAAGTTGTGTCTCATATTGACCCTACTGAGTATCATTTACCGGAAATCCAAAAATTAATGACGGCAAGCTCTGTTGTCGATCTTAACAAACGTGGCATCTATCTGCATAATCAATTTGTGCATCATTTATCTCAGAAACTCCTTAGCTTTCTGGATAGCTCACCAGATGAAAAATTACTACGCATCCGTCAATTGTGGATTGATCTATTAAAATGCAGAAACGATCACCCTCTTAAAGTTGAACATCATCAAGGTTTTGATGGTGAGTGTACTTTTGATTTTACGTTAAAAATGATGGAAGGTAAGTCTTATGGCTTTAAAGAAATGCAAATTTTAGATCCTAAGAATCGTGCCGAATTAGATAAAACCGTCGTAGCAATAAAAAGAATAGATTCGATTGCTTTCGGCTCCCATCTAGGTGGGTTACCGATGATGGGTGATCTCGTCCTATCTTCCATATTACTCTACAAAGAGAATCTGTTTTGTTGCCAAGGATAAGGATGACGAAATTATTGGTTATTGCTTAGGCATCATGTTACGCGATGTTCCTGTTAATAAAAAAGAGAAAGTCAATGTCTTTCATTTACAGAATTTAGCCAAACATCCTGATTTTTATGATCCGGATATTAAGATCGGGACCTTAATGCGACGTCAAATAGCCCAGACTTTATCCAAAATGACTGACTGGCATTTTGTGGCTTACGAACATGATTTAAATCATAAGTTTCATGCAGAAATAATTGAGGGGCAAGTGCCAGCAGAGCAAGAAACGATTCTCATGGGCCAAGACAAATTTCAAGCTAAGTCTCAAATAGGATACGAATCTTCAAGGTATGTCCAGCGGCATTTCATTAAAGCCAATACCAATCATAATTATCCTTACCCTGAACCAGGTGAGATTAGATCCAAAGTGTTCGCTGCTCTTTGGAATGCTGCGCCAACAAGCTTTGCCTTTATTTTGGGTGGTGTGTTAGTTGCTGGCCGGGAATATTATTATCGATTAACACATTCTAAGGTAAATCAATCCTCGACACAAAGAATCGAGCAAATGATCTCTACAGAACAACAAATCTGCGATATGAATATTTTAAAGAAAATAATATTCAGTGAGCAATGGAATAAACAAGGAAATGTCGGTCTTTTTGATAAAGGTATTCCCGATACGATTCAGAGATTACAGCAGTCATTTAATAAGAAGGACGCAATTGATTTTTCTATGGTGCAGCAACTTGTCAAAGAAAGGGGCGGGGTACTCGGTCGAAGTAAAATAACAAATTGCTTTTATGCAGCTGTTGAACAAAGTTTAAATCCCAGTGAGACCATCAATGCGTTAATAAAAATAAAACATACTCCTAGATAATGGATTGACTTAATAAATGAGGAACGGCAAATGTTAATTAATCAAAATACTCAGGCCCACGCTCTAAATTAAACGTCTGTTGTAAAGTGAACGCATCAAGCAGGCGGGGTCTGCTTGATGGCGTTATGCAACCATTTGCAAATGGTGCGTGGTAAATGTCAAAGTTAATTGACTGTTGTCTTTTAGAAAGTTGCATTTCTTTTAACTAGTCCTCACCAGAAATCTCCCTTAATAAACGGGCGACGGTATGGGGATTCGCTAAGGTCGATAAATCACCTAACTCTTCTAATAACTTTACTTCTTTACCTGCTACTTTACGTAAAATTCGGCGCATAATTTTACCCGAGCGTGTTTTGGGAAGTTCTGCGGTAAAATGAATTTTATCGGGTTTGGCAATGGCGCTGATTTCTTCTTTAACGCGGGTGATGAGTTCCGCATGTAACGTATCATATACTGTATAACTTTCTTTGAGAATGACATAGGCATATACTCCCTGACCTTTAAGGTCATGAGGTACTCCAACCACCGCGGCCTCAGCAACGGCCTGATGACCTACCAGCGCACTTTCAATTTCTGCAGTACCTAAACGATGGCCTGAAACATTAATCACATCATCGACCCTGCCCGTAATCCAATAATCACCATCCGCATCCCGACGTGCACCATCGCCAGTGATATAATAACCACGATGTAAATAGGTCATGCAATAGCGCGCATGATCACCGGCTAAGGTGCGTGCCATTGAGGGCCAAGGATATTTAAGAGCGAGGAGTCCCTCTGCGGTACCGGCTAATTCTTCACCTTTTTCATCCAAAAGAACCGGCACCACCCCAGGGATTGGGTGACGAGCAGAACCTGGTTTTATCGCAACGTCATCAGCTTGGGGACTAATCATTATGGCCCCTGTTTCTGTTTGCCACCAGGTATCAACAATTGGACAGCGCTGTTGCCCCACCTGTTCATAATACCAAACCCAAGCTTCAGGATTTATGGGTTCGCCAACAGAACCCAATAACCGTAAGGATTTACGCGAGCTCGATTGCAGCCAATGATCGCCTGCGCGCATTAATGCACGAATAGCCGTTGGTGCTGTATAGAGCACATTCACTTGATGTTTATCAATAATGCTCCAATTACGGGCAGCATCGGGCCAAGTTGGGATCCCTTCATACATCAGAGTGGTGATTCCGTTGCATAAGGAGCCGTACACTACATAACTATGGCCGGTGATCCACCCAATATCTGCGGTACACCAGAATACCTCTTGTGCCTGACAATTAAAAACCAGATGATGCGTGTATGCTGTTTGAACGAGATAACCGCCGGTTGTATGCACCACGCCTTTAGGTTGTCCGGTGCTTCCTGATGTGTATAAAATAAAAAGAGGATCCTCGGCATCCATCGGTTCAGGAGCGCATTCTTCTTTAACTTCATTTTTAATAATATCCCACCAATGATCGCGAGCAGCATCAAAAGAGACCTCTTTTCCTGAATGGCGTATGATGAGTCGCGGAAAATCCATAGCGGCACTTGCTTCATCAGCTTGTACTTTAAGGTCGACTAACTTTCCCCCGCGGTAATAACTATCCGCAGTGATCAGACACTTACACTCTGAGGCCTCTAGGCGTTGCTTTAAAGCTGGTGCGGAGAAACCTGCAAAAACCACCGTATGAATTGCTCCAATACGGGCACAGGCGAGCATGGCAATAGCCGCTTCAGGTATCATTGGTAAGTACAGGGCAACTTTATCTCCCTTTTTTATATGGAGCTTTTTGAGTACATTACTCATGCGGCAGACTTCGCGATGAAGTTCGGAAAACGTTAACTTTTTCTCAACTTCGGGATGATCTCCTTCCCAAATAATTGCGAGCTGCTCTGCTTTCTGGGGTAGATGGCGATCCAGACAATTGGCACTTACGTTGAGTTTTCCACCTTGAAACCAAGAAACATTCCCTTGGTGTAAATCTCCTTCAAGGACCGTATGCCATGGCTCAATCCAGTCGAGTTTTTCCTTTGCAATTTTTGCCCAAAATTCTTGTAGTGAATTGTCTGTAGGGTTGAGCATAGGAGCGTGCATGTTATACCTCGCTTTTACTTGAGAGCATTTTAATAATGGCAGAAAAATCGAGGTTTCCGCATCCTTCATCGACAAATTGTTGGTACAATGCCGTTGCTTGAGCGGCTAATGGAGTATCGAGATGTACCGCATGAGCGCAATCTTGGCTTAATTTAAGATCTTTAAGCATCATGGTCGCGGTAAATCCAGGTTGATAATTATTACTTGAGGGTACATGGGTTAAAATCCCGGGTTCCGGAACATAATGGGTTAAGGCCCAACACTGTCCCGAAGAATTATTAACGACATCAAACAGTTTTAACGGTTCTAAATCCAATTGTTTTGCCAGAGCAAAAGCTTCACTTACCGCTATCATATTCATTCCAAGAACCATATTGTTACAAATTTTTGCGGCCTGCCCACTTCCTGGACCTCCAGTGTGAATAATATTTTTACCCATCAGCGCCAAGATGGGTTGGGCCTGAGCGAACGCTTCTTCAAGTCCGCCAACCATAAACGTCAATGTGCCTGCTGCGGCACCTTTAGTGCCTCCCGAAACCGGTGCATCGACCATCAGTACCTGATGTTCTTGCGCCGCTTTATGCACTTCGCGTGCACTGACAACGTCAATGGTTGAGCAATCAATGTAGAGTTTACGCGGATTAAATTTTTGAAAAAGCGCGTTGCTTACGGTGAGGACTTGTGAGCCATTCTGCAGCATGGTAATGAGCACCTCACAATGCTGTGCGATGGTTGGTAAATCAACGCCGACGATTCCACCTGTACTCTCAAATTGTTTGAGCACAAGTTCGTTCAGGTCGTATCCATAAACTTTATGTCCTGCTTTAACCAAGTTTTCCGCCATTGGCAAACCCATATGCCCAAGGCCAATAAATCCAATTTGCATCATTCCTTCATTCCTTATTGCATTGAATCGAATTCATCAGAAATCATTTCTGACGGATAAATCCTTAGTCATGCGTGGGCATGATAAACGCATTACCTTTAAGCGCATGAGTAGGCCATTTACAGGTAACCGTTTTTTGTTTGGTGTAAAAGTAGATGCTTTCTTGGCCGTGTAAATTAATATCACCAAAAAAAGAATGCTTCCAACCCCCAAAGGGATGATTTGCGATCGGTACCGGAATAGGAATGTTTACACCGACCATACCTGCTTGCACGCGTTGACAATATTCTCGTGCGCTAAATCCATCACGGGTGAAAATTGCGGTGCCATTACCGTACTGATGTCTATTCACCAATGAAAGGGCATCCTCAAAATCATTGACGCGCACGATAACCAGGACCGGTCCGAAGATCTCATTTTGGTAAATCGACATATTCTCACGTACTTTATCAAATAAGCAGGGGCCTAAATAGAAACCCTGTGGGTGTTGAGAATGTTCAAAATTACGTCCGTCAATTAATAATTCGGCACCCTCGGCCACGCCTGCATTAATGGCGGCTTTTATTTTTTGTCGATGGGCATCGCTTATCAGTGGCCCCATATCCGTATGCGCAACGTCACCCGCGTTTATTTTAATTGCTTTTATTTGTGGAACTATTTTTTTCAATAAATTATCGGCCACAGCATCCCCAACTGCGACCACTACAGAAATCGCCATACAACGCTCACCCGCGGAACCGTACGCCGCACCCACAATGGCGGAAGCCGCTTGGTCTAAATCGGCATCAGGCATAACGACGCAATGATTTTTAGCACCACCGAAGGTATGGGCTCGTTTTCCATGTGCTGTGGCGATGGTATAAATAGACCGTGCTACCGGGGTTGATGCCACTGCAGTGACTGCAGCCACATCAGGATGAGTTATTAAATACTCAACTGTGTCCTTGTTGCCTTGTAAGCAATTGGCAACTCCTGCGGGTAATCCAGCTTCTGTTAACAACTCAAGTAAGCGGATAGGGGCGGAGGGGTTTTGTTCTGATGGTTTTAAAATAAAGGTGTTACCACAAGCTATCGCCGGAATCATCATCCAGATAGGAACCATCACTGGGAAATTAAATGGGGAGACACCAACGGTGACGCCTAAAGGTTGGCGCATTGTATAGCAATCAATACCCTTAGCGACCTCAGGGGAGTAATCACCTTTAAGTTGATTCACTAAACCGCAGTGTAATTCAACGACTTCAAGCCCGCGTGCGACCGAACCTTTAGCATCTTCAAGCGTTTTGCCATGCTCTTGGGTAACTAATCGCGCCAAATCCATCTGGTAGCGCTCCATTAAGTCACGAAATTTAAACAGAATGCGCGCTCGTTTTATTGCCGGTGTTTGTGCCCATTCATAGCCTGCTTCTTTCGCCGAATGGATGGTTTGATCGCATAAATGCTCTGAGGCAAAATGGACCTGCCCAATGACTTCTCCGACTGCAGGATTAAAAATTGGCTGACTTTGATTTATGTGTTCTTCAATTGCTTGTCCTGCAACATAATGGGGTACTAAATAACTCATCACGAAACTCCCTTTTATGAATTTTATTCAGAAAATTATCATTGTAATTGTTTCCTTAAACTATTTATACAATAATATGTGTGGTTCGCTGTACTTACTAAAAATTAGTAAATTTTAATGTAAATCAAAGCGGTTAAGGAAGAAATATGGGCAAAGGGACTATTTTAAGGATACCCGAAGGGGTCATGCTGCCAACGCAGGTAATGGAAGCATTGGAAGAAAAATTTCCAGGTGCCAAAAAAGAGTATTATCTAACTACTCCCAATTATGCAGCAAGCTATCAATCCAGAGTTCGTATCCTGGAACGTGGTTTCCAATTCTTAGCGGAGGCTTATCCTACGCCACAAAATAAAATTCCTCAGCACCTACTTCATGAAGCCGCAAGTTGGCGCAAATGGTATGACCAGGTTTCATTCCTTCTTCCGTTAAAGAAATATTTGCACGACATAAACGGTTCACCACAAAATGGGGTGAACTTCTTGAGATATCTTTTAGGCTCCGTGCCGTCACCACAACAGTTAGCCTCATTTAATAAAAGCTTTGTTGAAATTTCAGGTCCTGGTAAAACCTGGGAAACAATGGAAGATTTTAGAACTTCCTTCTTGGCTTTATTACCCGGCTTGGAAGAACATGTGCAACGTGTCGAACATAAATTGATGCGGCTATTGCAAGAGACAAAAATTATTAATGTGTCCTCTTTACAACATAATCTTGAACGATTTGTAATTCAACTCACCGATGCCATTGCGGTTACTTGGAATGTCTCTAAGGATGATGCAGTAGAATTACTAAACGAAGCTGAGCAATATGTAATTCAGATTGATGGACGTGATGATATAGTCACGGTGAGTGACTTAAATTCCGCTTCACAGTCTGGGGGAGCTCCCAGAAAAGGTATGTTCGCAACCAAGCGGTATGTGGTGCAATATGACCGTATGCTTCCGCCTTATTATGATCAGATTCTGGAAGAAATCGAACTAATCAGAAAAAATAATTTTCCTAAAACACCCTCTTGGCCTTGGCTTCGTGAGGCATTTATCGGTTCTCAAAAATACGCGTATGAGTATTTTTTAAGTTTGAAAACATGCTCGGCAACGCAAGTTTTAGCGGATATTAAACATATTGAAGAATTCTGGAATAAAGCAAAAAAAGATGCGTTCAGCTTTAAAAAAGATGTGGAAGCCATTAGTGCGGACAAAAATACTAAGCCTTCATGGTTTAATCAATTGCCCAAATATCAACAGGCATTTATCCAGGGTTTAGTTGCAGATAAGCAACTAGAAATCAGCCCGCAATTATTCATCGAAAAAATCATTAAAGAATTGCGAGCCGCGACGACGATACAGGTTACGGCAAAAATAATAGGAGATGTTCCTTTATGGTATTGGGTTTTACCGCAGCACCAGCAGTATTTCATCCAGCATTTGTTACAAGAGGTGCCTGATATACGTCAAGCATTTTCAAGTTTATCCAGTAGAAATCGCATGGTGCCCATGCCTGCTAATTTTGCCTCCCATAAATGTTACCTTCTCACTGCAGAAGGGGAGTGGCAAGCGCTGTATGATCAAGCCCTACGTTTTAGCCATATTTCAAGTCGTGACGGAATTAATCAATGGCCTAAAGAGGTGCAAGAGTATCATGCGCAATCGAACCTGCAGCATGTTATACGCTATACAAAACCGAGCAAGCTCATCTATCTACAGACCTTAATCACGCCTATTGGTAAAAGGCCTATCATACCCATACGGTTACCCGATTATGAACTTCATTATCAAGCACAGGAAGCGATTAAAGAGACCCCTGAAATCCTTCAAAGTAATCATTCCGTGAATTTAGGCCAATATATTTTATATACCATCTGGAACGATGATGAGAAAAATTTTTTGGAGGCGGTTGAAAAAGACGCCAAGAAAATTCCTGGGCTTAAAGAATTAATCAAGGACTATAAGGAAGTATTAAATTCTGGTGCAGTCTCAATTGTTTTTGATGAGCTAAAACAAGGGAAGGCCCGTGAGCTGTATCTTGCTGCAATGAAACATACAATTATACTGTTGCACGGAGCTAATTCCATTGGCTCATGTGTCAGTGGCAAAGATAGAAAAGCAATTCAACTGTTAATTACGGATGCGATATTTCTATTTTATCTTGTCTATAACAGATGGCCTAAGTTACACGATAAAAGTGCAGACAGAAATAATTTTATCGAAATTTTTGTTAGCCTCTATCTCACAGGGCATCATCAGCATCATGCTGGACAAAATGCACCAGGCTCTGAAGGAATCAAGACGCCAGATAATTATTTAGCTCGGGATATCATCAGTAAATTAACGAGTAAAAAGAATAATTCCTCTCATTCCAGCGAGTCAAGATATAGTGTCAAAGATGAGGATCGTTTGGCCTCCAACAATGAGGTTAAAAAGATTGTCCCGAATCGGAATATTTTAAGTAAAATATGGGGAGGAACGGATAATTCAACTTTATTTACCCCGCTGGAGGTTGCTTATTACCTTGGCCAAGAAACCTGTAGCAGGCTTCTTGCTGATCTCAGTGCTATTTTGAATCAGGAAAAACTCTTTACTCCACGAGCAAATACACTGTTCAATCCTACCTCGCCCACAGGGATTAAAAATATTAAGAAAATTGTTGAAAATTTGGAATTAAGTAGTGTAGATCGCGTGATTCAATTACTCAACGAAATAGAAAGTCGTCCCAAAGATGATGTAACTCGAACTAAGGCCACGCAAAAGATTTATTGTTTGCGTGAACTTATTGATAAACAATTAGATGAAATAGTAACCCATTTAAATTCGATATTAAACGATTTGAAACGCTTGTCCAAAACAGACCCCACTACCTCCTCTAAATCTAAATTATTAGCACTGTAATAACCGGCTTACAGTCTATAAAATGTGCTCTAGACCATAAACCAGATGGTCTAGAGAACAGACTTTTTCGCAAGAAAGCAGAAGGCCGGGCATATAACATTCTCTACTGATGCTGTTGTCAATAATAGATAAGGTTTCGCCCTTGTTACCGAAAAGGACCTCCTGGCGCGCCAAAATTCCGGGTAGGCGAATCGAGTGGATGTTAATTTTTTGATGATTGGCGCCGCGAGCTCCCGCTATTAATTCGCGTGTCTGAAGACAATTACGTGGTTTATTCTGGTTTGCAGCGATTAACTCTGCGGTTTTAATCGCGGTTCCGGACGGGGCGTCCAGCTTTTGTTGGTGATGGGCTTCGATAATTTCAACCTCGGTGAAATAAGCAGCAGCCTTCGCTGCAAAAGACATCATGAGTACGGCACTTATCGAAAAATTAGGAACGATAATCCCCCCCAAATTTTGTTGCAGGCATAAATTCTGTAACTCGGAAATTTGCTCCGTTAGAAGACCGGAGGTGCCAATTACAGGATGCACGCCCATTTCAATAATTAAACGGGTATTTTCATAAACTGAGTCTGCATTGGTCAGATCGACGACAACAGCGGGTTGCATCTCTTGAATCGCTTGTGCGAGATTATCCTCTCTACCTAATCTGCCGATTAACTCAAATCGCGCATCCTGATTCAAAGTCTCGCAGGCAAGAGAACCCATTTTACCATAGGCGCCATTAACAATGACGGGTACCATAACTTTATCCTTAATTTGTGAGAGTCGATAACTACCGATTTCGTTTGGGCGGGTAATGTGTACGCCAGGCCCAGATGGTTGCAAAGGGCCAACCTACTAAGGTCGCCTGAAGTATTAGTGCCACTATAGCGCCACCTGGATTATCGTTAATAAGCATGACTACCCAAGGTAGAGATACTGCTAAAAAAGCAATCAAGAGTCGGGTCATTTGTTTTTAATCAAGGTTTTAACGTACCTTAATTATAGGCTTAAGTGCACGCTCTTTTCTATCTTTTCCAATCTTAAAGGGTACAAAATTCACGCTTAAGTTAGATAAATTTATGCCCGGTTATGCTATAAATACAGGCTGATACTTGCAATCGGTCACTAAACATTGTACATTGTGCGCTCATTCCTAAGGAATTAATACATTTTAGTTAGCATTCAACCGTCTTAATCAAGAGTACACCGATGAGAAAACAGGAGCTGCATCCACGCACTGAAGTAATTAATAAAAATCAAAAAAATCAATCCAAGCGTGCAAGGACCGATGCCTTAACCTGGTTAGCCAGCATGTTTCCAGCTGCTTTTGATAATACTCAGCGCATTCGCCCACTCAAAACCGGTATTATGAGTGACATCCTCCAATATTCCGAGCAAGCAGCCGCGGTAGGCATATCTAAAAGTAAGTTGCGCGAAGCGGTGGTTTTATTTACACGCAGACTGGATTATCTAGCTTGCCTGAAGCTGCGTGAGACGCGCATCGATTTACAGGGACATGAAGTTTCTTTAGTAACTGCTGAAGAAGCCGAACATGCAGCGGCAAAGATAAAAAAACGCGTTGAAAAAAGTGCGCGTAATGCGCGTAAATTACTGTCCGAGAAAAGTCCCTCTAATCCTTCATTTACAAGTAATCCTAAAACTTATATCAATCAGACGAATGCAGAAGATCAATTTCCAGTTTATCCACCAAGAGCTCCAGTTAATGCACCGACAACTCGTGCACCTGCGGTAGTAATCAAGCATAAAACTGCTCGTCAATACGATCCGGATGCGGTTGCTCGCTTAAAAGAAAAACTGGGTTTATCAAAGTCTCAGATTGAAAAAAAAGAAACCATAGAGTAAATAAGAGCCTTTTCCGAAGGCTCACTAATTCACAACATCCTGGTATTTTTTCCAAAATTCAGCAAATATGCTCAAATTTTGTTATTATTGATGTATAATGTTCAAAACAAACTTTGAGAGACTCCCATGGCGCAAGCAAAACATGAAATAAAGTTTATTAACGATTATGCTGTTAATGATGCTGGACAGACGAATACGCCAGAGCAACAGGCACGTGCGATATGGGATAACGAAATCAGCCCAAAACTCACCGCCGACCCGGCCGCAAAGCTTGGACTACTCTACGCCGCCAACCAAACTCAGGCTGACTCAATATATGATAATTATGCCCAGAATAAGATGGGTACTATTGCAGGTTCAGGCCAGGCCGAGGTTTTTGCTGCATTGAACAAAATTATTAATGATGAAGGAATGCAAAATCGTGTTCATGTTTTACCCATAGCAACTTCGGTATCCGGTGGCGCGGATACTCCTGCAGAGAATCGTGTCAGCAAAAAAAGTCTTGATGTCGATCTCGCAAATGTGTTAGCACACCAAAATAATGGTTTTGAAGTTATGGGATTTGGACGTTTGCCTTCATATGATGCGCAGGGGCGTCCTTATAATGATGCTAATCCCCGACCTGAAAATCTTCAGAAAAATGAATTTTCTATCGGGGGTGGTAACTCCGTTGAATTTATAAAAGATCAGGCTTTTTTACACAACAAATCGCGACATCAGTATGTACAACAGCAATTAGAACTCATGTCACAAAATCAGGTTGATCAACTGGATGAAGGGATTAAATCAGAGTTACCTCAGGCGGTCACTAACTTGACACAAACTACCGCGCGCGCGCGCAATTCACATAAGGTTATTTTTGATGGCGCTGTGGATCCCTTGGTTACGTTTTATAACCAATCTTACCGCGAGGAAGATTCCTCTTATAAAGCAGGCTATGCCGAACCGCAAGTAGTCGGTAAAGGGGCGAAATTAACTTTTCCTGACGTGGAATCCTCCACCCAATTTTTACGTGATTATGCTGAGAAATACAAAGATAGTAATTTTGTCGTCCGCAATGAAAAGGATGAAGTGATCGCATACATTAATAAAGGTAAAATTCATGTCTTTGATGGCGATAAGGGATTTAAAGAGGCGGATGCCAATACTTTATTACCGACACAAGGAATGTCGCTGGACGAGTTTAATAAATTTAAACAAAAAGACCTCCGTCAGGAATTAAAAAAAGTAGTTGCACAACCGGTAGAGGCTATTGCGAATGAAAACCAGCAACCTGCAGAACAAGAGATAGCCGCAGAACAAGAACAACCTGAACAACTAGATGCGGACGGACAAGTGAATAATTTTGAGGTGCCCGATAGTGAACCTATCAATTTTGAGGAGCCCGTTTTTGAATTACCTGAAGAGCTTATACAAAACTTGGCAAATAATGAAGAGCCTAGAGATAACCCGATCCAGACTGATAAAGACCACTCAAAATTAGAAGCATCCTTTCCTGAATTGCAAGAGCCTGATGAAACGGGCACTTATAGCAGTTCTCAAGAATATTTCACTGATCATTCGCTAGGACTTTCTAGTGATAGTGATGATTCTAACCAAGAAGTGGAATATGTGAATAACGATAAGACCAATAGTGAACAAGGAAATAATGATGAGGAAAATCCGAATTCATTTACATTATCATAAAGATAGGGAGTGGCAAAACTCACTCCCTAATAAGCTTATACGTTGAGCTTGATAATTTCCATGCTGTTGGTACCTCCTACCGCACCTATGGCACGCCCACGGGTCAATAACACATAACTATTTCCCTTAATCCGCTGCATGTCCATCAGAGTATGCAATACGCGTTCGTTAACCTGCTCCTCGGGAAGCTTATGATAATCAAAATAGACTGGATACACATTGTGTACCAAACTTAATCGCCCCAGCGTGCGTCTATTGGCAGTCACCGCAATAATCGGTACTCGGCTGTGTTGTCGCGAGATCCACACGGCAGTATCTCCTGATTCAGTGAGGGTCACGATTGCCTCAATTGGAAAATGATTTGCGGTATGAATAGTCGCCATAGCAACCGCTTGATCCGCACGTTGAAAATGACTGGCGTCGGAATCGGGACTAATAGTGTATTCAAACGCTGCGTTTTTTTCCGCGCTGAGGCAAATTTTATTCACCATCTGCAATACTTTCACGGGGTATTGACCGCTTGCGGTTTCTGCAGAAAGCATAACTGCATCTGTGCCATCGAGGATAGCGTTGGCAACATCAGAAACTTCTGCTCGTGTAGGCTGCGGGTGGTTGATCATCGATTCCATCATCTGTGTTGCGGTAATCACTACTTTATCCATTTGCCGTGCTTGCTGGATAATCAGTTTTTGCAGTGCTGGAACCTCTGCCGCACCCACTTCCACGCCTAAATCACCACGCGCAACCATGATTGCATCGGCTTCACGAATGATTTCATTTAAATTTTCAATCGCCTCAGAGCGCTCAATTTTAGCGATAATTGGCGTTTTAGAGCCGCCATATTCTCTAATCAAAGCACGTGTAAATTGAATATCAGCAGCATCTTTCACAAAAGATAAGCTGATGTAGTCAACACCTGCGGCTAATGCCGTGCGCAAATCATGCTGATCTTTTTCAGTCAGCGCACGTGCTGCAAGTCCACCCCCTTTACGGTTAAGCCCTTTTAAATTGCTTAACGAGCCACCTTCGATAACAATGCAATGTATTTTACTACCCGAAATCGTGTGTACTTCAAGTTCAATGAGACCATCGTTAATTAATAAATGATCCCCTACGTGGATTTCGGACGCCAAATTGGGGTAGGCGACAGCAACTTCATGGATATCACCCAGAAACTCTGGATTTTGGCAATCAAGGGTAAACTGTTGTCCTTCTTTTAAGGTAATACTGCCTTCACGGAAACGGCCAATACGGATTTTAGGCCCTTGTAAATCGGCCATCACCGCAAGAGGTAAATTGAGCTCTGCAGCAATATCTCTGACTTGTTGAATGAGTGTTATTGCGGATTCATCAGCATGAGAAAAATTAATGCGAACAACATCCACTCCGGCAGTAAGCATTGCGCGCAATGTTGCTGCAGAATTACTCGCAGGTCCTAGAGTTGCTACTATTTTAGTTTGTCTTAACATCTTGAGCTCGCTCCTGCAAAATAGCCACAGCGGGTAATGTCTTACCTTCAAGACACTCAAGGAAAGCCCCACCTCCTGTGGAAATATAAGAAATTTGTTGGTTCAAATCATAGAGGTCAATCGCAGCCAAAGTATCACCTCCGCCAGCAATCGAAAATGCCTCACTTTGCGCAATCGCAAAAGCTAGTGCCCGTGTTCCGTATGCAAACTGCGGAAATTCAAATACGCCTACCGGCCCATTCCAAATAATTGTTTTTGCCTGCTCAATGATATCAGTATAGGCATTCACCGTCAGCGGGCCGATATCCATAATCATATCATCACGGGCCACATTCTGTAGTGATTTGTTGTAGGCAGGGCATTGTTCGCTAAAACTTTTCCCAACGACCACATCCGTAGGCAATATAATATGGCACCCTTTGTCAGCTGCCAATTCTAAAATGGAGCGTGCCTCCTCAAGCAGATGCTCCTCATATAGTGAATAGCCGATTTCATAACCCTGAGCCCTCAAAAAGGTATTTGCAATGCCGCCACCTGGAATCAAGAAATCAACTATTTGCACCATTTGCCGTAAGAGGCTTAATTTACTGGATACTTTGGCCCCACCCACAAGCGCGACTATAGGTTTTTGCGGTGCAGCTAGAGCTTTATCCAGAGCATTGAGTTCACGTACTAAGAGAGGACCCGCTACGACTTGTGGCGCAAACTGTGCCACACCATAAGTCGATGCCTGCGCACGATGTGCGGTACCAAATGCATCCATTACGAAGATATCACATAAGTTAGCTAGTTTTCTGGCTAAGACTTCATCATTCTTTTTTTCACCGAGATTAAAGCGCACATTTTCACAAACGACCAGCTCACCAGGTCTTATCGCTATTCCGTCAAGATAATCTTCAACAAAACGAACGGGGTACGATATGTGTTTGGCCAGATAATCAGCAATAGGTTGAAGTGAAAAGCGTGGCTCAAAGCGTCCTTCTTCCGGCCGCCCCAAATGCGATAGCACCATAACCGCAGCACCCGCATCGAGTGCTGCTTTTATTGTGGGTAGCGCTGCTTGTAACCGCTGATCGCTGGTAATGATTCCATCTTTGATCGGTACATTTAAATCTTCACGAATGAGTACGCGTTTTCCGGCAAGTTGTATCTCATTCATTTGTTTTAATTTCATTTTTTTATTCTCCGCTTCACTTACACCGCATCATCTGTTGTGCCGTATCCAGCATGCGATTGGAGAAGCCCCATTCATTGTCATACCATGCAACCACTTTAACTAATTTACCAAACACCTTGGTTTGGGTCGTATCAAAAGTTGAAGAGGCGGGATTATGATTGAAGTCCGAAGAAACGAGTGGCTCCTCGTTTATGTGCAAAATATCACTGCGTGCTTGACGCATAATGTTATTTACTTCGTCCACGGTGGTTTCACGTGAAGCCGTAAATGTAAAGTCAATGACCGAGACATTCACGACTGGGACGCGCATCGCGAAACCATCTAGTTTTCCCGCAAGTTCAGGCAGCACTAAACCTACAGCTGCCGCTGCTCCGGTTTTTGTCGGAATGATATTTTGTGCAGCCGCCCGCGCGCGATGTAAATCTTTGTGCGCACCATCGAGTAACATTTGATCACTGGTGTAGGCATGAACGGTATTCAGTAAACCGGTTTCAACGCCAATGGCTTCATGAAGCGCTTTGACTACAGGAGCTAAGCAGTTCGTTGTGCAGGAGGCGTTTGATACAATCTTATCGGAGGCTTTTAATACGTTATGGTTGACGCCGTAGACCACAGTTGCATCAACGTTGGTTCCTGGTGCAGAAATTAAAACTTTCTTTGCCCCGGCATGGAGATGCTGCTGTGCTTGCTTACCATCGGTAAATAAACCCGTGCATTCAAACACCATATCGATGTCTAAATCTGCCCAGGGTAAATTTTCCGGATTGCGTTCAGCGAATATTTTGATGGGATTTCCATCAATGACCAGTGTATCGTTTTCTACATGAACTTCTGCAGGAAAACGGCCATGAGTGGAATCGTAACGGGTTAAATGTGCACACACATTGATTCCGGATAAATCATTAATAGCCACTATGTTAAAGTCATTTTGTTTTTTGTTTTCGATAATTGCTCGTAAAATACAACGACCAATGCGTCCATAGCCGTTAATTGCAACACGTATTGTCATTCTACTTCTCCAAATCAGTTCATGCCTAAAGGCATCATTAAGAGTTATTTTTAATTATTTTATTGGTGATATTCACGATCTCAGAAACGGTAATACCGAAATACTCATAAGCCTGAGCTGCCGGGGCAGATACTCCAAATTGGTCCAGCCCAATAACCGCACCTTCAAGGCCGACAAATTGGTACCAATAAGCCGTACTTGCTGCTTCAATGGCCACGCGAACCGACACACCGGGAGGCAGGACGTTATCACGATAGCTACGCTCTTGCATGAGAAATAGCTCGGCACAAGGCATGGAAACCACTCTGATTTTTAAGCCTTGTTGTTGCAAAATCTCCGCAGCTTTTTCTGCAAGCTGTACCTCCGAGCCGGTTGCAATAAGAATGGCATCGGGATTTTGTTCCCTCCCAGATAAAATATAGCCTCCTTTAGCAACAAGAGCACTGTCTGCAACTTCATGAGGCAAGGCGGGTAGATTTTGTCGTGATAAAAGTAACGCGCTCGGCCCATAATGTCGTTCTAATGCTTGCTTCCAGGCGACTGCTGTTTCAAATAAATCGGCGGGGCGCCAAACCTGCATTCCAGGTGTCATCCGCAGCATCGCTGCATGTTCTACCGGTTGATGAGTCGGTCCATCCTCACCTAAACCAATTGAATCATGGGTTAATACATAAATAACTCGTTGCTGCATTAACGCGCTCAGGCGGATAGCATTGCGTGCATAATCGGCAAAAACCAAAAATGTTCCGCCGTAAGGAATAAAACCCCCATGTACCGCCAGGCCGTTCATAATGGCGGCCATACCAAATTCGCGTACACCGTAGTTAATATAATTACCAGAAAAATTCTCTGCAGTAATTGCGCGGCTACCACTCCAGTCAGTATTATTCGAACCGGTTAGATCAGCTGAGCCGCCAAGCATCTCAGGCAAAAAGGGTGCAAAATATTCAATACATTGCTGGGATGCTTTACGAGTAGCGACCGCCTTATCGCTTATGCGGCATTGCTCCAAAAAATCTTGACAGATTTCAGACCAATCATCCGGCAAACCACCGTTAATACGTCTTAAAAATTGGGCATGCTCCTCAGGAAACTGTTGTTGATAATGATTAAGCTTTTCGAGCCAACACTGCTCTTCTTCTTGTCCACGGGCTTTATGATCCCAGCCTTGATAAATCGTATCCGGTATTGAGAAGGGCTGGTGTGGCCAATTGAAATATTCACGGACCTGGGCAATGTTTGCCGCACCCAGAGGAGCCCCATGGGATTTTTCGCTTCCGGCTAGGGCTGAGCCTAAACCGATGGTCGTTTTGCATAAGATCAGCGTGGGCTGCTGGGTATTCGCTTGCGCCTCATGCAAAGCATGTTCGATTGCATCATGGTTATGACCGTCAACATTTTCAATTACTTGCCAATGGTAGGCTTTAAAGCGTTCAGCAGTATTATCGGTAAACCAATTCTCAACGTGGCCATCAATAGAAATCCCATTATCATCATAAAAAACAATGAGCTTACCTAATTTAAGTGTGCCTGCAAGTGAGCATACTTCATGTGAAATACCCTCCATTAAACAACCATCGCCCACAAAGGCATAAGTATGATGATTCACTAAGTCGAGCTGTTCTTTGTTAAATTGATTCGCAAGAATGCGTTCAGCCAAAGCCATGCCAACGGCATTCGCTAATCCCTGGCCCAGCGGCCCTGTGGTTGTCTCAACTCCTGGCGTATGACCATACTCGGGATGACCCGGAGTTTTTGAGTGGAGCTGACGGAAATTTTTTAGTTCATCTAACGACAAAGCATAACCGCTAAGGTGCAGCAATGCATATAAAAGCATAGAGCCATGTCCATTCGAAAGAACAAATCGGTCGCGGTCGAACCAATAGGGGTTTTGCGGATTAAATTTTAAAAATTTATGCCAAAGTACCGTTGCAATATCAGCCATTCCTAAAGGCATACCAGGATGGCCAGACTGTGCTTGTTCCACTGCATCGATGCTTAAGATGCGAAGAGCAGTTGCTAATTCGTTTAATCGATTCATGCGTCTATCTAGGCTAAATACAGGATAGCTATTGTCGCTCAGAAGCCTGGAATCGGCAAGAAATCAATGTCATCTCGTTGGAAATACCCCCTGCGCAAGACGCTTCTTGTTTGTGCTAAAATTATACATAACGGAACGAGTCAAGGAACGATAATGCCTAAAACTAAACGTAATGAAGGAAACAATACTGCTGAGGAAGCACCTATTTTTCTTAATCAGAATCAATTCGTAGATAAACTCAACAGCACCCGCGCAAATAAACCTTTTTATTTAGTAGTGCTGGTAGACGACACGGAGGAGTTAGCGAAAAGTCTTTATCGGCGGCTTAGTCAAGATACACGCCGTACCGTGGCTGCGATTAAGTGGGAAACATTTGAGGAAATCAAAGAAGAAGAGTTGAATTTTCCCGATAATGTCACTTTGTATCTAACCGCACACGGGAACATAAATTGCATGGGTGAATTTACCGGTGAGGCTTTAGGAAGAGAGATTCTCCCTTTTTTAGAAAGAAATGAGGAAATTGGTGATGTGAAATTAGCGTCCTGCCACTCAGGAGAAAAAATCGATCTTACTCAGGTTCATAACCAGAATATTAAAGAACGACTACAGGCTGCTAAATTTGATAAGTCCATGGCCGAGAAAGTAAGTGCTGAGCTGGGCGAGCATCCTGTTAATGTGCATGGTTATATCGGAGCGCACTCAGAGCATCGTAAAAATCGTGAAAATCATTCCTTTGTTGATGTCGGCAAGCAGACCCTGCGCGCCAGTGAAGCCCGGGTTACTTTTCGTGAAGGTGAAAAAATCAGAGAGCCTTTTCCTGCATTAAAACAACAGAATAAAATGGAGTTTCAAGATAGTGAAACGGGTGAAGAAACACAATTTAAACTGGGTTATTGAGATATACGTTATATCTTATAACGATTTGTTTGTTTATTAATAAAATTGCTATCAGGAGTTGATAAACGTATAAAATTTGCGTTATAAGGGTGATTGCTTCAATTTAAGGTATGTGTATGTTACTACTAAATATATACTAATTGTATTTATTTGAAGATATTTGATGACTTCCTGCATACCCTTA
This sequence comes from Legionella sp., assembly GCA_017306715.1. Classification (GTDB taxonomy): domain Bacteria; phylum Pseudomonadota; class Gammaproteobacteria; order Legionellales; family Legionellaceae; genus Legionella. The sequence continues at coordinate 25,698 of JAFKHV010000042.1, forward strand.
AATGTAAACGCTAAAAGTGTATAGGATAACATGAGCCCTGTTTTAAAACGTTTATATAGTCAATATCTGCACCAAGTGACAAAAAGCATTCCTCCGGTTGGGAATATTGCTTTGTACCGTCGGTTGGTTGCCGATCATATGCTTTTAAATACTGAATATAGCTTACTTGGACAACAAATCAGGGCACAACTTTCAGCGCAGCACACTACGAACCCGCAACGCGTTTTAAATCATATTAAAGCGGCTATCTATTTAGGACAGATTCTTGAATTAATCTATTCTGAGTATTTAAACGTACCGCGTGAGGTAATCCGATTGCAGCGTCAACGTTTACTTTATGCTGAAATTTTGCATGAGTTAAACGTTGAGTTGCATCTTGACAAAATCGAACAGGATGAAACTAATTTAAGCCAGAAAGTGCGACTACACACAATCGAAATTAATATGTATCGATTATTATTGACTCGCTCAAAACGCGCACTGGATGTTATTGCTACATTAAAACACAGTGCCCCTTGGTATCGCGATATGATGCGCCAGGTAGATAAATATACTGCACCGTATATCCCTCATATTACCTGGTTTTTTTACGTCCCTAGGTTAATAACTAATTTATCTGTGTTGCTTAAACATATGATTCCAGGAACGTGGATGAAAACTTATGAACGGGAATTACCCAGTAAAGATAGATTCCAAGCGCAACTGCAGCGTCGCTGGTTTGAATTAGCAAATGATTTACCTTGGGTTACGATAGGGGTACTTAATTGTTTCGTCCTAACAGGCCCTTTAGCTGTTTACGGAATTTATTTATCCATTGTATTTTTCATCTATGATGCCTTGGTCTCTTTACTCCGTTATTCGCTTGAAATGGAACGATTATATCGATTAAAAAATTTTTATCTGGATCTGCCCCTCGATGATAATAGCAACAATGGTGAGGACCAGCGAGAATTACTAAAAGCCCTTAATGAACAAATTAAATTCGATACCCTACGTTTAGGGATGCATTTGTTTACGACCACGGTCATCGCTGTTGCAATGTTTTGTGGTGCACCCTTTTTGGCAGGTTTTCCTATGATTCCTTTAGCAGGAGCCCTGGCATTGGTTATTGTCTGCCTGATTAATTTTGCGATGCTCCCCATATTGGAGCATCGACGGCCCCAAGATATGATTGAAAAACCTGCTGAAGGTTGGCGCCAATTAGGCTTTTTTTCTGCACGCACCTCGCAGCGTTTGCAGTTAAAAAACGAGGGAGGTGAAGAAATAGAATTAATGGAAAGTAGAGTGTTTTCTTTTTGAATGCTATGCTTTTGCTAATTTAATTGATCTCAAGGGATAGTATGTCAGCACCTGTAGGGTTACCGCAATTTAATCATATTGATGTTGAAGCAGTGCCATCACATCTTCAGGGGATGTTGCAAAAACATTTGCGCCAAATTGATAATTTACTTCAGGAAAATCCAGTATATACCTGGGATAATCTCATCTATCCATTAGAAGATATGAGTGATGAGCTGGAACGCTTTTGGTCTCCCTTTGCTCACCTGCATGCCGTAATGGATTCACCCAAATTACGTGAAGTGTACAATGAATGTTTGCCACAACTCTCGGCTTATGAGGCCGCAATTGGTCAAAATCAGCAACTTTATGCAGCGATTAAAGCCATAGAAACCGAGCAGTTAAACGAGATACAAAAAAAGATTCTCACCGATAAATTGCAGAACTTCGAGTTATCGGGGGTGGCACTTCCAGAGCGCGAAAAAAAACGATATGAGGAAATTCAGATTCGCCTGGATGAATTGGGTAATCAATTTGAACATCATATTTTAGATGCCACCCAAGCTTACACGATACATATTACCGATAGCAGGCGTGTTGCAGGAATTCCTGAGCATGCTTTAAATACGGCACGTGAGGTCGCCGCTGCCAAAAATCTTGAGGGGTACGTATTTACTTTAGAATATCCGAGCTATCAGGCGGTAATGACCTATGCCGATGATCGATTATTACGGGAAGAAATATATCAAGCATTTGTTACGCGGGCGTCTGATCAAGGGCCCAATGCAGGTACCTATGATAATACGCCCTTAATGAATGAAATACTAACGCTTCGGCAGGAACAGGCGCAATTACTAGGTTTTCCTCACTATGCTGCATTGTCTTTAGCGACCAAAATGGCAGATTCAACCACTCAAGTCATGAGCTTTATGAACGATCTGGTAGGTAAAGCGCAAGCACAGGCTAAGCAAGAATTTAATGAGTTAAAAGACTTTGCTCAAAAAGAATGGCAGCTTGAGTTACAACCCTGGGATATGGCTTATGTCACTGAGAAGAGAAGGCAAGCGCTTTATGAATTATCTCAAGAAGAGCTGCGCCCTTATTTTCCTTTACCGAAAGTGATGACCGGGATTTTTAAAATTATAAAAAATCTCTATGGCATGGAAATGGAGGAAATAAAGGGTGTGGATGTTTGGCATCCGGATGTACGCTGTTATGGAGTTGTGGATGAGCATAATCAATTGCGCGGTTATATCTATACCGATTTATTTGCACGCCCGAACAAACACAGCGGTGCCTGGATGGATTCTCTACAAAGCCGTCGTAAGCTTGATACGGGACACATTCAGCTACCTATTGCAACACTGACCTGTAACTTTGCGAAGGCCTCCGCGAATAAACCTGCAATGTTGTCTCACGATGAATTGACCACGCTGTTCCATGAATTGGGTCACTGCTTACATCATATTCTAACGCAAGTTGATTACTTAAGTGTCTCGGGAATTCATGGGGTGGAATGGGATGCGGTGGAGTTGCCCAGTCAGTTTTTTGAAAACTGGTGCTGGGAGAAAAGCGCGCTTGCTTTACTCACGGCACATGTCGACTCTCAAGAGCCATTACCTTCAGTATTATTTGAGCGTTTATTAGCAGCTAAAAATTTCCAATCCGCAATGGCTATGCTACGGCAGATGGAGTTTGCACTCTTTGACTTCCGTATCCACCAGGAATTTAAACCAGGAAATGAATCCATAGTTGCTGATGTTCTTGCCGCGGTGCGTCAACAAACCAGCGTGAGCCCAATTGCTCCTTATAATCGTTTTCAGCATAGTTTCAGCCATATATTTGGCGGAGGCTATGCTGCGGGTTATTACAGTTACAGTTGGGCAGAGGTACTCTCCAGCGACGCTTTTTCGCGCTTTGAAGAAGAAGGGGTCTTAAATCCAATGACTGGCCATGATTTTTTACATCAAATCTTAGAGGTCGGCGGCTCCTTAAAAGCGGCGGATGCGTATGTAAAATTCCGAGGTCGCCCCGCTACCGTAGACGCTTTATTAAGGCACAATGGTATCGCGCAATAATCTCGAGTCTATTCAATCCAGGCAGATTGGCATCTGCTTGGAAATAGTTTAGGCAACATATAAAACTTCCTTGCTTTTGTGTTATAATTTAAATGACAAAGGGGGCGACCTGGTTTCGACGCGGGTTGCAAAACCGGATGTGCATGCCGAGATTGAGACCTCTCGTAAATCAGACTCACTAAACACAAATGCAAACAATGCAAATTTTGATGACGTTTCTTTCGAGGGCGCTATTGCTGCCTAAGACTTAAACTAATCAACGTGTACTGGCCAAAAACCCAGTGCCCCGTTGACCGAGCTCGCTTATCGGTATCGAATCAACGGTCATAGAAGATAAGCTCGTGTGCTGATGAGTCCCGCATCAGTCCATTAAACTATGGGAACCGCTGTATGATATCTTGCCCGTCGGAGCTCATACAGTTAAAGCAAATGACACGGCTACGCATGTAGACCTGAAGGCAGAGGATCTGCGGACGCGGGTTCGATTCCCGCCGCCTCCACCA
>JAFKHV010000043.1 GCA_017306715.1 Legionella sp.
GTAGTTCCGATACTTTTGAATGATGTCAGGAATATCATTAGCTTGAATAGGCTCTCGCTTATCATCCAAACTAAAACCATCTGCTTCCATGTCATAAAACCAAACGCTATTGGTACCCCCTGAATCGGTACGAGTAAAAATTAATATGGCTGTAGATACCCCTGCATAGGGTTTAAATACACCAGATGGCATTGAAATGATTGCTTCTAATTTTTGTTCTTCTACCAAAGCTTGTCGTATTTGCTGATGCGCCGTAGAAGATCCAAACAAAACACCGTCAGGCACAATACAAGCACAACGGCCACCGAGTTTTAATTGTTTTATAAATAAACTGATAAATAACAATTCCGTTTTTTTCGTCTTGCTCACTTGAAGTAAGTCTTTAGCAATACTTTCATGATCGAGCGATCCTTTAAAAGGGGGATTGGCTAAAATAAGGGTATAAGCATCGCGTTTATCTGCATGGTCTTCACTTAATGAGTCTCTATCTTCAATTCTTGGATTCTCAATACCGTGTAACGTCATGTTCATTGCACCAATCCGTAACATTGATGAGTCAAAGTCTGAACCATGAAACATTTGATTATTGAAATGTTCCTTAAGCTTTTTATCGCGATGGATTTCTTTGTGATGCTCTTCTAAATATTCAGCTGCGATGACCAAAAAGCCACAAGTACCGCATGCTGGGTCGCAAATAATATCCGTTGGAGTAGGTTGTGTTAATTCAACCATCAACTTAATAATATGTCTTGGTGTTCGAAACTGACCGTTTTTACCAGCAGATGCTATTTTTGAGAGCATGTATTCATATAAGTCACCTTTCGTATCCCTATCATTCATTGGGATGTGCTCTATCATATTTACAACTTTATCAAGCAAGGTTGGATTTGGAACAATAAAGACAGCATCTGTCATAAATTTTGTATACGAACTGCCAGCACGACCGTTCAGGGATTTTATAAAAGGAAATACTTCATCTTTAAATACATCAAACTTTCTTTTGGGTTCAAAATCTTTAAACCTTGACCAGCGTAAATGCTCTTGGTTTTTTTCAAAAATGGGGTCTGTAATTGCCTCACCTAATAAATTTGCCTGAGCTTCTCTTGATGTGTGGATATCATCCAGACGTTTTGCAAAAAGCAAATAGGTAATTTGTTCTATAACGGATAAGGGGTTAGAAATACCGCCTGACCAGAAAGTGTTCCAAATCTGATCCACCTTATTTTTAATATTGCCTGTAATCATCTGATTCTCTCAATAAGACTGCTTATAGCATCGTTAATTTTGTTGTTCTGTAGCTTTAAGTTCTTGGTTTTTAATCCATTGATCAATCTCGCTTTTACGAAAACGCCAGGCAGAACCCACTTTAAAGCCTGGTACTTTACCTTCTGATGCAAACCGATAAGCAGTCTTTTCAGCTATTTTTAGATAATTAGCTAATTCTTTAATAAGCATTATGTCGCTGTCAGTCATAGGAAATAATCCATACATGTTGAATATGATTGAAGATAGTTGAAAGGAAGGGGTATTTCAAGTCATTTAGTGTCAGACCTTAAGTTATGAGATTATGGATTCACTCATGAGCAGCCATCGCTTAGACGTACTGGATTTATTATTTATTAAGTTAGAGTTTAATGTATTTGAATAAAATTATTGAAATTAATTAGTCTTAATTATATATTGCAATTGTTTTAGGATGTAGGAGTAGTTTAAATGGAGTTTTTAGATTTTTGTAAAGCTATTCAAGAGATCGTTGAAAAAAACAGCAGTACCGATGGTAATTCAGAAAAGAGTCTAATTTTACTTTCCGAATTAGATAATATAATCAAAAGCAAAGAAGTTAATAAATCTCTCTGCATGACTCAAGCAACCATTTTATTTGAGGGTTTCTATCGTCAACTAAGTAGCGAGTCACTTAAAAAGGACTTTCAGGTCCTTAGAGCCAAACGATGGGAGCACCATTTTGGTACACCCACAATTACATTTCTACTATCATTCAAGACACAGATTGATCAAACAGCAAAATTATTCGATGAACATACCCTCGAAGTAGAGGCATCTACCGAGCTTCCGTGGAGTATTTCGAAAATTGACGGATTAAGCGTAGATCTTGACAACAATATTGTAACTAATCCAAAAAGTGTTGCATCTGTAGAAGCCCCATCTTCAAGAGAGACTACAGGCATATTTACAAAAACTCATAATCCTTTCGGGGGATTTACTACAACCCCATGTGATCCAGTTTCACAGCAGTTCATAGAGCATGCAGCTTTATCAGCTAAACATGGGGGCAGGGTATTAGAAATAGGTGCTGCTTTTGGTGCGGCAACATTGGAGGCAATTGCAAAAGGAGCAACAGTTTTTTGTAATGATATTGATCCTGAAAATTTAGCTGTTGTTCGTCAACGTTTTTTGGAAACCACAGAGGATTCAAGTGAATCCTTAACAGGAGATAGCAGTAAACTGGTTCTTGTACCTGGTGAGCTACCCAATGAGTTATTTGGTCTTCCTGAGAAACATTTTGATGCTATTTTGATTTGTCGTGTCTTACATTTTTTTACTGGCAGTAAGATAGAAGAGTCGTTAGCTTTGTTGGCAAAACTGCTAGCTCCAAAAGGTAAGATATACATTGTTTGTGAAACACCTTTTTTAAGAAATTGGCAACGTTTTATTCCTGAATTCAACAAACGTGTTGAAGAACATGAAGAATGGCCTGGTGAAATTACCGAACCAGCTAAATATGAAAGCAGTGGTAGAGCAAGCTCTTTGCCTAAATTTGTTCATTGGATCACTAAGGAAGTATTAGAGCGCAGTTTAGTAAAAGCTGGTTTCTCTGTGGAACATTCCGAGTACATCAATAGAAGCGGACAATTTCCTGAGGATTTATTATTGCCAGAGTATGGTAAAGAGAGTGTTGGTGCAATTGGGATGATGTGAGTAAAGGATTATGAAACAAAAGATAGGTTGGTATGAGTGGTTTGGTTGCATGCTGAAGGAGTTTGTAGCTGAAGCAGCAAAAAAGCCACAGTATGAGATCGTTGATATTTTTGAGTGTAAAAAAACTGGCTTTACAAAAGCAGTAATTAAATTGTCCGAAAGACATATAAAAGAAAAAAATATCAGTGATCTTATAATGGACAATGAGCTAATAGAGAATCTGGATTCTAAAACCGTTCGGACTCTGACTTATATTGCCACTGTAGAGCGATTAAAACCTGATTACTCTATTGTGGTACAGCATATGACGTCTGAAGTCGACGAATATCTGCTTGAAATAAAATCCAAATCTAAAGCAACTACGATAAAAAAATCACCTTCTGAACTTTCAAAAGATAAAGATTTAATAGCAAAGTTTAAACCTGAAGACGCTAATAAAATTGGTTATATGGCAGGTGTTAGAGAAACAGTAAAAGAATACCAAATCAAAAGCGATTTATAGTTTTAGTACAAGGAGTAGTTATCTTGAGAAAGGAAGTTTTCGCAGCTTTGGAGCGTAAGAAGCAATATAAGTATCCTTATCTATTACTAGGTCTTTATCTAACGTTTTTATTGTCTACAGTTTGCTTGGCAAGTCGAATTACTCAAGTTGGTTCAATGTTAGAGCCTGGGGGTATTTTTGTATTTCCTCTAACCTTTAGTATTTGTGACATTGTTGGGGAAGTATATGGTTATGCTTATCCCAGGTTGTTTATCTGGATTGGAGTTTTGGCAGAATTTCTATTTTCAATGGTTGTCATTACAGTATCCCATCTTCCTGCACCGGAGTTTTTTACGCAAGCTACAGCTTATCAAATCGTTTTTGATCCCACATTGAGATATGTTTGCTCAGGGCTAATAGGCTTACTCATTGGTGAATTGACGAATATTTATTTGCTCTCAAAGTGGAAGATTTTTCTAAAAGGTAAATTCTTCATTTTAAGAAGTTTACTTTCAACAGCATTAGGCCAAGCATTGTTAACGGTTATCGTGGACTTGCTCAATTATTTTGGTAAGTTGACCGAGCATCATCTAGGGTGGATGATGGTTTGTGGTTACTTATGGAAAATGGGTTGCGCGGTACTTATGGTTTTTCCCGCGTGGTTATTGGTTAAGTACCTTAAAAAGGTAGAGCAAGTAGATCATTATGATATTCATACAAACTTTAACCCCTTCATATTTAGTTTAAATGAAGAGCCCATTGAAAAAGAACAACAAGTTAGTGTTGGATCCGTTCTTCAATGAGTATTCCAAGGATGCGATCATGGGATGGATCTAATTTGGTTAACTGCAAATTCCCATCACCTAAATCATGGCGTAAGTAGAAAGAGTTATTTTCATAAAACAATCTGTTGAATGCAATTGTATTGCCTTTCGATAAATGAACTATAACAAAGTCTCTATCTTTAGGTGTCTTCCCAGAATCAAAAATCAACAACGTATTTTGCTGAAAACGAGGCAACATGGTGTCATTAGGGATAATCAAAGCAAAAGAATCCTTTGCTACGGTTTTGTTGAGTAATATTTCTTGGTTCTCTTGAATCTCCGCTTTACTGGCAGGCCAGGTTTTTAATAAATCCCATTCAACAATTGGAATTGTACTAATCTGTAAATCTTTTTTAACTCCATCGGGAATCACCATGGGTAAAGGTTCATTACCAATTAATTGGTCTACTGATATGGAGAAAACGCGTGATAACTCCTCTAAGGCCTTCTTCCGAGGATTTTTTGTTGATCCAGTAAGGATATGATGAATAGTTGGCTGAGGTATTCCTGTTAATCGAGCCAGCTCGCTTACAGATGTATTGCCATGTATTCGCATGAGTTGTTGTAAATTACTGCTTAAGTTCATTGTGGTCATTAAAATAGCCCGACAAAATGAATAAAATTATTCAAAATATAATTGACAAAAATAGCATTCGCCATGTAAATTAATATCAATTGAATAAAATTATTCAATTGATGCGCTAACATATTCTTAAATAGAATAATTATCATCAATATATCATGCTGCTGATTATTCCGGCAAATAAAATTGAGTGTAATTTCGGTTTTTAATGAATAAGTTAGAGAAAAGATGAGATTATTAAAGGAGTATTATTCATGGAGAAGTGTTCCAAGTTGCAAATTTATAAAGGAATTATTCAATATATTTTGGAATCCACCAACTACACGCTAAAAAATATTGCTGATCTATGTAATTCATCAATTAAGAGCATTCACTTAATCTATTCTGAGGGCTTCATCCCAAACAGTTTTTCATCTGAAATTGAATTAGTGAAGCTTTATCAAATGATTCTTGAAATTAACTCTAATAGAGATGTTTATCGTAAATACCTTCCGTTACCTAAAGATTATTGTCAAATCGGCACTAATTAATTTGTAAGGAGGCGAAATGAAAACTCTAAATATTCATCAAGCTGCTGAGTTTCTTGGTGCACACAAAGAAACGGTTAGACGATTAGCAGCAAGCAAACAAATCCCTGGAGTTAAGATTGGTCGTAGTTGGGTTTTTATTGAACAAGACCTTGTGATGCACATTAGAAACAAGTACTCTAGCCGCGACGCTTCACAGGGTGACCATAGGAGAATAACATGGCACTCTACAAAAGAGATGGAGTTTGGTGGCTTGATATCAGGCACCAAGGAAAAAGAGTACGCAAAAGTACTGGGACTGAAATAAGAGAAGATGCGCTGCGGTTACATGATCAACTGAAGCATGAATTGTGGCAAACCGATAAAATTAAGTCATTGCCGAATAGAACCTGGATGGATGCGGTGTTGAGGTGGGTAGATGAATCATCTCATAAACGCAGTCTTGAAACAGATAAATACCATCTGGCATGGTTAGATTCCTTTTTAAGAGCAAAAAAACTTTCTGATATAGACAGAGATTTAATTGAGTTTATTGCTAAGAAGAAGGAAGCAGAGCATGTTTCCTTAACCACTGTTAATAGGGTTTTGGAATTGGTTCGTGCAATTTTAAATCGCGCTCATAAAGAGTGGGGATGGCTAGATAAGACTCCTATTATTAGGATGCGAAAAATTGAGAATAAACGTATCCGTTGGTTAACGAAGGAAGAAGCTAATTTGCTTTTGCAAGAATTACCTCCTCATTTAGAGGCAATGGCTTCTTTCACATTAGCAACGGGTCTTAGAGAATCTAATGTAACGCAATTGAAATGGAGCGAAATAAATTTAGATAAAAAGCATGCGCTCATACATGCTGATGAATCTAAATCCAAACGCCCCATACCAGTACCGTTAAACAAACAAGCAATCTCAATTTTAAAAGCACAACAGGGAAGGAATCCAACGTATGTATTTACATACAATGGAAATCCTGTAACTCGTTGTAACAACCATGCTTGGCAAAAAGCATTAGTACGTGCAGGTATTAATGACTTTCGTTGGCATGACTTACGTCATACTTGGGCAAGTTGGCATGTGCAAAATGGTACACCTTTACACGAGCTACAACAACTCGGTGGGTGGTCTAATTATGAAATGGTGTTGCGTTACGCGCATCTTTCAAGTGCACATCTCAGAGCTGCGGCTGAACGTGTTTAGACACGTTTTGGTCACAGTAACTTGGTTTTTTGGACACAAACTAGAGCTAACTGCTTGATTTTAAATGGTGCGCTCGGAGGGACTCGAACCCCCGACACCTTGGTTCGAAGCCAAGTACTCTATCCAGCTGAGCTACGAGCGCAAAATAAGGTATTGAATCATTTCGGTAGGGTGGTGATACCAAAATGGTGGGCCGTATAGGATTCGAACCTATGACACAGAGGTTAAAAGCCTCCTGCTCTACCAACTGAGCTAACGGCCCTTGAAAGGCAAATGGTACAACTAAAAACTTGGTGGGCCGTATAGGATTCGAACCTATGACACAGAGGTTAAAAGCCTCCTGCTCTACCAACTGAGCTAACGGCCCCAAAGAGGTTGCAATGATAACTTATTAGCACAGAATTACAAGTCTTTTTCTCTGTTTTTTTGTAATAATCTCAGACAGCTGCTCATAAATTTATGCAAATAATATCTTATTGTTTTTATTTAAAACATTTTGTGTAATTAGTTTTATTTTAACTGAGCGTATGACCAGGGATGAGGGGGGATTGAGTATGAATCGCATCTTCCCGAGCAATTACTTGATAGCCTTCTGCCCTAAGTTTTTTATTAAAAGCCTCAGCATCGCTTTTAGCTGTAAGTAATAGTAGTATATCTGCACCCAACGCGCCACATCCTTTAGCGCCGATAACTTCAGGATAGCTGCGTAAAGCATCAATTAATTTCTGGCTTGCCGGTGTAACCAAATCAAATTTAGTTAACAACTCATGATAGTGATTAACACAGGAAATGAATAATTGTTCATCAGTACTTTGCATTGCATGAACTGCCTTGTCGACACACGCTGAGAGCATGGGTGTGATTTCTGGGAGGGCAATCTTTTGCAGATGCTCGTGAGTTGGTAACTTATTGCCAGTGTGCACTAAAAAAAACGATAAATTTTTAAATGTCCAATCATAAGACTGAATGGTTCCGGTTTTTTTATTGATATAAACGCATCTGTTTTGTGCTTGTGCAATAACATCATAACCACTTGGTCTTAACCCTTTACCACTCCAGGCGACAGTATAGTAATCGCTTAGCATGGAAAAAAGACGGGGTGTTTGATTTTTTTGAGAGCATTGAGCGAGATAAACACCAAGGAATTGGGCGCTAGAAGCACCTAAACCACCAATTCCTTGATAGGGGTCATTCCAATTCAAACTGAAATGTTTATGATTCAATTTACGCCATAAAAGTCCGGCTGGAGAGTTTGGATGAATTTGCTCATTAAGATGTGCGGAAGCGATAAACTCGAGCGTAAAGCAGGGCGTGGTGGTAACGATTAGCGCTGATTCCTCGGCTATCGCGGCGTATTCACCCAATAAAAATGTTTTCGCAGGAATTTGCCACATCATGCGGTTAATGGCTCACGACGTATTTGAGCCAGTAAATCATGCGCATTGTTTAAGCTGATTCGTTTATGTAAAGATAACCAGTCTTGTAGTTGCTTCTTGAGCACGGGCATCTCCTTTTCATTGGCGCCAGCTGCCAATAATAGATTGTCGATATGTAATTTCATGTGTCCCTGAATAATACCGTCTGTACAGAGCGCCTTAATGGCACCTAAGTTTTGTACTAAACCGACAGCGGCGATAACTTCTGCTAGTTCATTTGCTGAGGTGACGTCCATCATGCGTAAACACATTTTTGCAGTGGGGTGCAATGCTGTGACGCCACCGATTGTGCCTACGATGATGGGTGCGGTGAGCTCACCGACTAGGGTATTTTGTTCATAACGCCATTGGGTTATGGCTTGATAGCGGCCGGAACGGGAGGCGTATGCATGAATACCTGCTTCTACAGCGCGCCAATCATTACCTGTTGCAATCAGAACAGGATCAATGCCGTTCATCACTCCTTTATTATGAGTGGCGGCGCGATAGGGGTCGATTTCTGCAAAAAGGGAAGCCTCTTGCAATTTGTGACCTAATTCAGGGTCAACATTATTGATTATGACTTGGGCAGTAGTTAGCTTTTGATCATTTAAATTTGACAATATACACATACTTACTTTTTCGTGAGTAAGTTCCTCAATCGGTGTTTTTAAAAACTCTAAAACCTGATTGATTATGTTTGCCCCCATAGCATCACAACTGTTCATTAACAGATGGATAACCGCCATGGTATCACCATCGGGCCGAACTATTTTGCGTAATTCCAAATCAAATACACCACCTCCACGTTTTACCATGTTGATGGCGACTTCTCTATTAGCACGTTCGATTAAGTGTTTTTTGTTTTGTAAAAAGCATTGCTCTAAAGCGGCAAAATCATGCACCATTGCTAACTGAATTTGACCAATAATGCAGTCACCGTGCACCCGAGTGTTGATTTCACCATTTTGCCTGATCCAGCGCGCTGATTTGGACAGTGCGGCAATTATTGATGTTTCCTCTACCGCCATCGGGATGACATAGTCTTTACCGTTAATATTAAAATTAGTCGCAACGCCCAGAGGCAGTTGAAAATAACCAATAACATTTTCAATGAGTTTATCCGCCAAGGCGGTGTCGGCAAGGCCACCTTGTTTTAAGTAATGAATATCCTCATGAGTGAGGGCTCCTAGTTGAAATAAGCGCTGAAAGCGCTCTTCTCGATTTAATTTAGAAAATCCGCGGAATAATTCATTAGTGTCTGGGGCCAAAGACATATTGTCTCCTAATTCGTCCTAAGCGTACGGATACTTAAAGTTGCTCAGGGCAAACAATTACGATGACGGGAAAATCCTCACATCGTATCATAAAAACTATATACAGACTATATACTAACATGGCAGCTTATAGCCTGATGAATAAAATTTAATAAAGCCACTGATCGAAGCTAACTGTAGGGCATGGGTTCCATTTAGCCCACCCCATGTGCGGAGTTTTCATGTGATTTGCTTTGCTCTTCGGGTGTATTCGTATTATCCTTGGTATGATTTGAATAACGCTCGCTGACTATATGGCAGAAAAGAATCCGCAAATTACATTTGACAAGCAGCTTAGTACTTATAAGTGTACGGGAAATTGGTCTGTCATGTATTTGGATAATTTGGTAGAGCATTTTGCAGCCAGTCAGTTACCTGAAGATGCTGAAATTAAAATTTGTGGTGAGCAAATTGAGCGATTCGATAGTGCGGGTGCATTGGCCATTTTGCAGTGTAGGCAGCATCTAGAGCAACAAAAAAATCAAATCAAACTCGAAAACTTTAACGACGAACAAACCGAATTAATCGAACTCATTGAACAAAAGAATGATTACATAACTTATGAAATTCCTGAAAAAAGACAATACAACTTTTTTTATAAAGTAGGGAAAGAAGCTGAAATTAAGCTTCAACAAGTTGATGGGCTAGTCGTTTTAATTGGCGATCTATCTACTAAAATTTTTGAGGCTTTCGGTAATTGGCGTAAATTTCAGTGGCCTAGTATTATGGCCAATATTGATTCTACTGGTATTAAAGCTTTACCTATTTTGGCTTTATTATCTTTCCTGATTGGCGTGGTCCTTGCTTATCAAATGGGCTTACAACTTTCAACTTACGGCGCCAATAATTTTATTGCTTATCTGTCAGGAATGGCGATATTCCGCGAGTTTGCGCCACTAATCACTGCAATTATTGTGGCTGGCAGAACCAGCTCGGCTTTTACTGCACAAATCGGCAGCATGAAATTGAATGAGGAAATAGATGCGTTATTGACCATGGGGTTATCACCTACCGAACTTTTGGTATTACCTAAAGTCTTAGGGTTGCTCTTAGCCTTTCCTTTGCTTATTTTCTGGTCGGATATATTTAGCGTATTGGGAGCTATGATGATGGCTCATAATATGTTGGGTATTAGTTTCATAGATTTTCTCCAGCGCTTGCGTGATTCAGTAGGTATTTCGCAATTTAATCTCGGCCTTTATAAAGCCCCAGCTTTTGCATTATTAATTGCTTTAGTTGGATGTTATCAAGGATTTCAGGTTTCTGCAGGCACAGATAAAAATATTGGGAGTCAAACCACTAAAAGCGTGGTGCAGTCACTATTTCTGATCATTATTGCTGATGCTGTGTATTCAATCATTTATAGTTGGATGAAATTATAATGGATGAGCCAGTAATTGAAATTAAGGGCTTAAAAAACTGCCTCGGTGGCCAGTGGGTTCACTCAGATGTGAATCTGACCGTTAACAAAGGTGAAATATTAGCGATTATTGGTGGTTCTGGAAGTGGTAAAACCACTATATTACGCTGCTTACTGATGCTGTTGAAGCCCACAGCAGGGACGCTTAAAATTTTTGGACAAGACATTAGCCAACTTGATAATCATCAGTCTTTTTTACTGCGTCGTCGTTGGGGGATGTTATTCCAACATAGTGCTTTATTTTCATCGATGACTGTTCTGGAAAATGTGATGTTCCCGATGCAGGAATTTACTCAGCTTGAGCAGGATTTCATGCGCGAATTGGCAATGCTCAAAATAGCCTTGGTGGGGTTGCCTAAAGAATCAGCAGGTAAAATACCCTCGGAACTTAGCGGAGGAATGCAACGTCGTGCCGCGGCAGCGCGTGCAATTGCCATGGATCCTGAGTTATTATTTCTTGATGAACCAACTACCGGCTTAGACCCGCGTAGTGCGCGCCTTTTTGATGAATTGGTAGTATTTTTAAGAGATGCGCTTAACCTAACAATTGTTATGATTAGTCACGATATTGAATCGTTAAGACGCACAACGGACCGTGTAGCTTTTGTTGGGGAAGGCAAAATTTTAAGTGTAGAGCCCATTGAGCAATTAATAAAAAATAAAAATCCGCTCATTGCTGAATATTTTCAAGGTATCACGGATACTAAAAAGTAGGAGAATCGTTTTTGGAAACGAAAACCAATTATACTCTAGTCGGTGCTGTGGTCTTATTGTTATTAGTAGGGCTGCTTTTTGCTTTTTTATGGCTCTCTGTTGGTTTTAACAAAAAGACATACCATCCTTATACAGTCTACCTTAGTGAGGCCGCTTCAGGCTTAAGTAAAGATGCTCCGGTTAAATTTAACGGCGTGCAAGTAGGTTTCGTCCATGAAATTCGCTTGAATAAGGAAGATCCACGTCAAGTAGAAATTATTTTGGACATTGAAGCGGGCACTCCGATTACCACGAGTACTTCGGCCACGTTAATTTCTCAGGGGATTACCGGAGTTACCTACATTGGCTTAACTGCGGGTTCGTCGGATTTGGCTCCACTACAGAAAATGCCTGGGGAACCTTATCCGGTAATCCCTGCGCGTCCTTCTTTATTTAATCAACTGGATAGTCTCTTGAAAGAGGTGTCCGAAAGTATAGAAAAAGTGAGTGTGCAAGCAGAGCATGTATTTAATGAGGAGAATGCAAATAATGTGCGGCATATTCTGAATAATTTAGAAAAAATAACCACAGCAATCTCTCGTAACGATAAAAATATCGATTCAACCATTAAAAATGCGGATGTGTTTTTGAAGAATCTCGCTAAAAGCAGTAATCAGATGCCGCACTTACTCAAACAAATCGAGACAGGTGTCGGACAGTTTAAAGCGATGGTAGATAGCTTAACTAAAGCAGGTGGAAGTGTAACCAGTACTATGGGTTCGGGACGCAATACCTTAGATAAATTATCTCAGGAGACTTTAGCCCCCGCGGCTATTTTGTTGCGACGCTTGAATGCTATTTCTGCTAATCTTGAGAAAATTAGTAATGAAATGCGTCAAAATCCTTCTGTTGTAATTCGCGGAGCCGCAGCGCCTAAACCTGGACCAGGAGAATAGTTGATGAATAGAATAATGAAACGAATATTTATCGCGTTGCCGTTTATAGCCTTGGCAGCTTGTTCTCCAGTAAAAATACCGGTAACAAACCAATATCAGCTTAGTGCATACAGTGGTAAAAAATTTAGTAAAATGAAACGTCCGATATCTTTATGGGTGACGGTACCGGAAGCGGTTGCTGGTTACCAGACCGAGCAGATGATTTACATGGACAAGCCTTATCAACTTTCAGCATTTGTAAAAAACGCTTGGGCCAATCCTCCTGCAGATATGATTTACCCCTTGATGATTCAAAGTTTGCAAGAAACCAATTTCTTTCATGCGGTCATGTCAAGTGTTTACAGCCAAGGAGCCGATTATCGTCTAGACACTCAGCTCTTAAAATTACAGCAGAATTTCCTCAAGCGTCCAAGTGTACTGGAACTTTCTATAAAAGTTGTGCTGACACGTGTTGAAAATAATCAGGTACTTGCTTCAAAAATTATTCAAGAAGAGGTGCGTTGTCCTGCCAATACGCCTTATGGTGGGGTTATGGCCGCTAATCAAGCAACAAGGCAATTGACGGCGCACGTTGATTCATTCGTAATAGAGCATCTTCGATGACATCAGGCTGCATGTGTAGCAAAAAAATAAAAACAATTGTACAATGTGCCCCCAAGAACCCTCTATGGGAACATTAATAAGAAGAATAAAGGAGAAGACGATGAAAGCTGGATCATTAAGTAAATTAGGTCTGCTTGCTGCAAGTATCGTATTGGTTAGTGCCTGTTCAAAAGCACCAGGCAGTGCTGATGGGGCTGGCGTTAGTGACCTGGGTGCTTCTGCTCAAGGTTTAGGACAATTCACCCGTTTCGCGGGACAAGAGCCAGGTGAGTCTTATACTACTCAAGCACCACATAACCAATTGTATTTATTCTCCTATGATGACAGTAATTTAAATCCTAAATACCTGCCTTCGCTCAACGCTCAGGCGGATTATTTAAAATCACATTCAGGCGCGCGCGTACTGGTTGCAGGACATACCGATGAACGTGGTAGCCGTGAATATAACGTCGCCTTGGGTGAGCGTCGTGCGAATACTGTAGCCGATATTTTACGTATGGCAGGAGTTGGTAGACATCAAATTCGTGTCGTCAGCTACGGTAAAGAGCGTCCAATTAACTTAGGACATGATGATGCATCGCATGCGCAAAATCGTCGTGTTGAATTTACTTATGAGGCAACAAGATGATCAACGGCAAAAAGCACTTAATCGCTCTAGGTTTATTATTAATTCTTCCTTTATCTTTAAAGGCTGAAGCACCTGTAGTGGATGACAGTGACCGTTTTGCATTGACACAAGGTGAGCAGGGGTATGATGACCCTGCTTCCCGCTCCAAATACGATAATCGGCAAATAGCCCGTAATGACTATACAGCTGATGGTTTTCAGGATGATGATGGGCCAGCATTAGCTCAAGATGATCAACAGAATGCAGCGCTAAAGAGTAGCGCATCACTTATTGATAAAATTCAGGGTTTACAGCAAGAATTACAAGAATTACGAGGTCAGCTTGAAGTCCAAGCACACGATCTTAAGCTCTTACAACAACAGCAAGTTGCTTTCTATAAAGATCTTGACGCACGCATTAGCGGTAATGCAACACAAAGCACCAAGAGTTTGCCGAGTAATCCCACTGTGAGCCCTCGGGACAAAAGCGCCACAATAAACCAAAACAATCAGCAACCATCAAAAGACGTTGCTGCAGTGTTACCGACCAACAGTGCCCGCACAAATCCTGCGGATGAACAAATCAGCTATCTCGCCGCTTATGAGCTTGTTCAAAATCGAAATTATGATAGTGCTCTAACTGCGATGAACCAATTTGTGCAAAAATACCCTCGTGGTGGCTATACAGCGAACGCTCAGTATTGGTTAGGTGAGCTTTATCTAGTTAAAAAAGATTATGCTCAGGCAGTGGATCATTTTAATGTGGTTTTACAAAGTTTCCCTACGTCCAGTAAATCAGCAGCCAGTATGCTAAAAATGGGATATGCGTATGCCGCTCTAGGGAATAAGCCCGAGGCTAAAAAATACTTGCTACAAGTAGTACGCGCCTTTCCAAATACGCCAACGGCAGAATTAGCGAATACTAAACTACAAAAGATTTAAAATTGTTCCTATTAAGCCCTGAGATATTGAAACTTCTTTAGGGCTTCAGTGATATTTAATATGATCAAGCACTTTAGATTCCTGTATCCTTGATCAATTATTCTTGTATGCTGATCAGATGCCAACCTGAACCAAAGCCTATAGTAATTTATTTCAATAGAATCTCTCGACAAGGCTCAAGATGACGTTCTAGACAGCCCGTCATCCAGAGCGAAGCGAAGGATCTCCTGCATAGAGCACAGAGCAATTAAATAAAACCAAACTGATATGGGATCATCAGCATACTTAGCCACCTCATCCGAGCACAAGGGTTTCTCAAGCATTTTCTGATCATTAAAACGATAGATTCTTAATTGATATTCGCTCAATCTGGCGTTAGATTGCGCGGGTAATTGACACTTTTAAATTTAACGCTTAATTTGGTTTGTGCTCTAAAGCTATTTTTAATAGAATGCGCCGGTAACTGCTAAACTATATTGTGAAGAAATCATATCCTAAGGTGTGAGGAGAAAATATGTATTGGGTTGCTCACGCTCCTGCCAATATTGCGCTCATTAAATATATGGGTAAAAAAGATGAAGGCATAAACACAGCCGACAATCCCTCTTTTTCCTATACGCTGAATAATTTATTGAGTACTGTAAAATTACAAGAAATTCCAGGAAGTGCTGATCGTTGGGAATTGCTCAAGATACCTGGATCTGCTGAATTTTCTTTAACACCAATCGGTGAAAAGAAATTTCTGAATCATTTAGCGAGATTAAAAAATTATTTTAATTACAAAGGTTCTTTTCTCGTCCAATCTGCCAATAATTTTCCTCATAGTAGCGGTATGGCAAGCTCCGCTTCAAGTTTTGCAGCGCTTACTCGCTGCGCTGCATTGGCATTGGCTGACCTGACGCATCAGGCCTTACCTACTGATTTACAACAAGCACTTTGGAGCCGTGAGGGCTCAGGTTCTTCGTGTCGTTCATTTTTTGAACCTTGGGTCATGTGGCAGGGTGATGATATTCATCCCGTTGAGTTACCTTACGATAAGCTTATTCATCAGGTTATTTTGATAAATGATGCGGCAAAAGAAGTATCTTCAAGCGAAGCGCACCAGCGTGTTAAAACAAGTCCTAAATACCATAACCGCAGCGAACGGGTGACAGAAAACCTGCAACAATTGCTAGAGGCGCTTAAGAAAGAAGACTGGCGTCAAGCCTACGAAATAAGTTGGCGAGAATTCATGGACATGCATGAGCTATTTGCCTCAGCAGAGCAACCTTTTTCATATATGACTGATGATAGCCGTGCAGTGTTGAGTTCCTTACAATTATTTTGGGAAAAAAAAGGTGATGGACCAATCATTACCATGGATGCAGGACCAAATATACATCTCCTTTATCGTCCGGATCAAGTCGAATTAACTTATGAATTCAAGCGCAAGTATGTGGCAGGAAAATATGAAATTCTGTAATTATTCAACAACGACGTACGGTAAATGGATTCTCGCCGGGGAGCATGCCGTGGTACGTGGACATGCTGCTTTAGTATTTCCTGTTAAAGAAAAAAAGTTGAAATTGACCTATGAGTCTACGAGTCAAACGTTAGGTGCTGATTATACTGGCAGTAGTGGTGCCGATATGCATCTACTTTTTTGGAGCGTACTTGAGTATGGAGTTAAGCTCTTAGGGCACTCTTTGAATGAACTTCAAGGTCATTTTCTGCTTGATAATCAAATCCCTATCGGAGCAGGAATGGGAGCCTCTGCTGCGTTATGTGTCGCCATGAGTCGGTGGTTTGTTGCGCAAAATTTAATTGCACCGGAACGATGTATTTCTTTTGCCAAAGAATTAGAACATCTTTTTCATGGAAAAAGCAGTGGTCTTGATGTCGCAGGGGTAGCCACGCAGCAGGGGATTTATTTTAAAGCAGGAGAAATTATGCCTCTTGAAATATATGCACAACCCCACTTTTATTTATCAACATGCAAACAAATCGGTATCACTGCTCATTGCATTCGTCAGGTACAAATTTTATGGGATCACGATCCAGATAGAGCACAAGCCATCGATTTGCAAATGGCCAATGCAGTTGAGTTGGCGAAGCAGGCATTAGCGCAACAAGTTGAATTTAAAGACACGCTAATACAGGCAATAGAGAAGGCAGCCGAATGTTTTGCGCAGTGGGGGCTCATTAGCAATGACTTACAGCAGCACATGCAATGGTTAAAAAATAAAGGTGCTTTAGCGGTGAAACCCACAGGGTCTGGTGGTGGTGGCTATGTGCTAAGCCTTTGGGATTCACCACCACCTGTTAATTTAAATCTTTTGGCGGTATAAATCGATTTAATAGACTATAATCTGAAAATATTCATAACCAGTTATTGCTCCATTGTGTTATCAGGTTATACAATAATTTAATGGACAACCACTTAAGACAAATATTATGCGACCTGTATTTATAATCTTATTTGCTTTATTGCTTCTCCTCCAGCATAAGTTGTGGTTGGGTGATGGTAATATTATGCAGTGGATTGCTCTTCAAAAAAAATTAGTTGCCCATGAGCAACACAATGATTACCTGGTCGCGCGTAATAAGGCTTTGGAAGCGAATATCCGCGAATTAAAAAGTGGTGATCAGGCTCTTGAAGAAGAAGCGCGCTATGAGCTTGGTATGATTAAAAAAAGCGAAGAATTTTATCAATTCATCGATTAATGTAATTTAAAAATCTCTTATTAATCATAAGTTTTTTATACCAAAGATAATAAAGTACATCTATGATGATATTGCACCTCAGGTGATAAATGCAGCAACAATTTTAGAATACATGTGCAGCTGTATCTAAAACTCAGGTTAAAGTCTGGTACTCAATTGCTCTCTGGGTATAATAAAATAAAAATTATCACGCGAGCTCATGGACGAAAAAAAAGAATTAATCAATGGTTGTACGCAACAAAACAGGCTAAGGTTTTTCGATTTATCACAGCGACGTTTCGATCTATGCCGCTACCCCTTAACAGCTGGATTGGATTTAATTCCCCAATTAAAATTGAGCGGTGTGCATCATTTAACAATTAGCGGAGAGCAATGGGCCACCTGCAACATTGAAGCCTTATTGAATCTCCTGAACGAACTGTCTTCCTCAAAAATTACCTCCTTATCATTTGATTGGTCCATTTTTAAAAGCAGAATACCTGGTGAAATCAAAAAAATTTTCGCTCTATTCGAAAAGTTTCATATAAAAAAATTAGCAGTATTTAATATCTATGGCGATACGCCCGATGTCACCTTAAAACTCTATATAATGCTGAACTCTTTGCAGCAATCAAGAATACGATGTTTTATTTGGGAAGGTAAAAAGAGTCTTTTTCTTAACTCATCCACTGAGCAAAATTTTTTATATCCCTTTGAAAAAATGCCCCGCACTTTTCGCCAGTTAAAAATATCTAATCTATGTTTACAGCAGGGAGCAATTGTTTATCTATCATCTTTATTTAAAGGGTTGAATTTAGCCAATATAACTAAATTAGATTTTAGTTATAACTTAACTCAAGAAATTAATTTATCGCGGATGTTTCACTCAATTGGGGATATGCCCCTCAAATTTCTTTATTTAAAGGGAAATAAACTTGAACTAAAATCTTTAGAAAATATTTATAACCTTAAAAGTTTAGAGTATCTAGACCTGGAAGAAAATGCTATAAATACACAATCTTTGGACTTGAGAGCATTTTTTGCAAATATTAAAAAATCGCGGATTAAATTTATTGGTTTACAAAAGAATAAATTAGCTGAAATTAAATTAGATACCTTATCGAAAGCTTTTGAGGAACTCGCACAATCAAATGTGATTCATGTTGATTTAAGTAATAATGGTTTTTTTTCAAGTCCCAATTATCCAGTATTCGAGTTAAAACTGCTGATTTATTCTTTACCAAAGACGATTCGCACTATCACCTTTCATGCAACTGAATTTCCACAATCTATGAGTGATCCGTTAAACCCCAAAGAAATGAAAAGGAAATTATGGTTGCAGCATTTTCCTGAGCCTATGCAGATTATTTTGTATCAGCATCATAAGCTGTTGAATCCACTGTATTCTAAAAATCGCCAAATTTATTCATCAAGAGGTTTGCCTGCTTCTACTTTTGTGCAGCTGATAAGCTTTAATATTGTTCATAATTCTAAAGCGTTTACTATAAATCATCTCCTCAAGTTGCCTGAGGAGATGATTGTGAAGATTCAGGAGTCAAAAAATTTAATGGATGCGATATCCTTCGCTAATTGTCTATAAAATCGTGCAATGACTGTTGGGAGCGGGGTCAGTGGGTATGGATTCAACAGAACCTTGAATCGCTTTAACGGCCTTTACATCAATCAAAAACATTTCTAACTGTTGTTTTCTGCATTGATGCAATGAAATAAATCCTGCCAGGTCCTCCTCCATTGACTTTATTGGTGCTTCAACAATACAGCTGCAAATTTTATATTGCTCATGACGACAAAGGACATAGTTAAAATTGAGCTGATTATTTTTAATAAGCATTTGTCTCAATGGATCAAAATCCAAATATGTAAAAAAAACCGGTTCCTTAAAAGACTTTATTTCAGAAAAATCATACTCTTCATACCAATTAGAACGTGTACAAAATTCTTTTAAAAAAACTACGGGTAATTCCTCTTGCTGATGTTTGGTTAGTTCGCTCCACGATTGGTTGTCATATAAGGTTTTTAATCCTTCAATAGAATAACGTAATTTGAACAAGTAAAGTTGTAATGAAAATTTATTCTGCGCTTGAGTGTCATCAGCAATCACTTCGTAAAATGAATTCAAGAGTGCCATGTCATAGTTATAACACGCCAATTGCAAGGGGCTAAGTTCTATACCATGTAAAGACTGAGTCTCTCTGTTGAGTTTATCTGAGGATATAGCGGTAAACATTAATTGCGGATTTTGTTTGGTTAATTGCAAGGCGGTATTATGATCTGCCATTTCTACAGCATGAAATAATTGCTCGGCCTCATTGGGCTTAAACAAACCACGAATACGAGATGCTACATTAATAATTTTTTTTTCATAAGACATCGCTCTTCCTTGCTCAGTAAATGTTAGCAAATACTGGCATAAAAAAATGGGGATATCAATGGAGTAAGAACTACCTCAAATAGAGGTCATTCTTCGTTTTAATCATGATGTAAATGTTTACGCATAATCTTTAATTCCTCTTCCATACGTGCAATTCTCTCTAATAATTCAATCGCGAGCACCACTCCAGGCAAATTTATATCGAGATCACGATGCAGGCGAAAAGCAGATTCAATGCGTTTTAATTCATTGGCGGAAAAATGATCTTTTTTCTGTGCACTTACCTGTTCTTCGAATAAACCATGTTGCATCATCTCATCGAGAAGTGCTTCAGGAATATTATACTTTTGGCATACTTCAACGTAGGTTAGGGTGTAGGTTTCTTCCAGCAAAGTGCCTATAAAAACTTTATCGTCATTCATTTTTATACTCCCAGGTTATTGCGTGGATTAAAAGGCATGACCTCCGCCATTTTTTTATAAAGTTCTGTAGCTTCTGCTGATGTCGCCGGGGGGGTAATGATTTTAAGCAATATAAACTGATCCCCTGGTTTTTTTCCAGGAAGACCTCGATCTTTTAATCGTAACTTTTGACCCCCTTGCGAATTAGGAGGAATTTTCATATCAATTTTTCCTCCGAGAGTCGGTACCGTAATTTTAGTACCTAAAGCAGCCTCCCAAGGTGTAATGGGCAGTGTCAAATAGACATCATTATCCATGACTTCAAACAACGGGTGTTTCTCAACTTGAACGGTTATATAGACATCTCCCCTAGGGCCACCATGATGTCCCATACCGCCTTGACCTGCTAATCGCACTTGTTGTCCGGATTTAACACCCGCTGGAATTTTAACCTTTAATGTTTGCAAAGAAACCTCGTGCTCAGTCTGAACCGGAATTTGAATAGTTTTGACTGTGCCGGTAAATGCTTCTTCAAGAGATATATCAATTTTTCCATAAAAATCTTGACCTGAGCGGGGACGTTGTTGCCCACGCGCATGACCAAAAAGCGATTCAAAAAGATCTTCATCAAATTGACCTTGATATTGATAGGGACTTTCCTGAGTATTTTGCCAGTGATGTTGAGAACCTGCTTGAGCACCGTATTTACGATACTCGTCGTATTCCTTGCGTTTTGCAGGATCTTTAAGGGTATCATAAGCCTCGCCCACTTCTTTAAATCGTTCTTCAGCATTCGGTTCTTTACTAATGTCCGGATGAAATTTTCGTGCTAAGCGTCGGTAAGCCGTTTTAATATCTTTTTCCGAAGCATCTTCGCTGACGCCCATTATTTCATAGTAATTTTTTTTAATGTCCATAATTTGCCTCAGTTCTTATTTTTGTAACACATAAGTTCCCGGTGCATCGGGAAGATTTTTCTTCAATTTTCGCGCGGCTACTTCTTGATGATGTGAATGCTTCACCAGCCAGTGATGCCAGGATATCCACCAGGAACCCTCCTGGTGCTGTGCCTCGTCTAGCCAGGTTTCAGCATCCAGATAAGGCGAATCTTTTTTTCGCTCGCGGATTAAAAAGCTTCGACCGGGATGATCGGGTTCACTCACAATTCCCGCATTATGGCCGCCGTTAGTTAAAACAAAGGTAATATCACTATTAATCAATAAATGGGTTTTATAAACAGATTTCCAAGGGGCGACGTGATCTTTTTCGGTGCTGACGACAAAGGAAGGTAATTGAATATTCTCCGCCACAATGTGCTTACCTTCTATAGAAAAACGTCCTTCAGCGAAATCATTATGTAAAAATAATTTCTCCAAATATTCACTATGCATTTTATACGGCATTCGCGTCGCATCCGCATTCCAGGCGAGTAGGGCGATCATACCCCGCTGAGTACCATGCATATAATCTTGGAGCATTTTAGACCAAATTAAGTCATAGGATCGTAACATCTGGAAGGTCCCTGCCATTTGTTTGGTATCCAAATAGCCTTGCTCCCACATCATACTTTTTAAGAATGAAACTTCACTTGGTGTGATAAATAAAAGCAGTTCACCTGCTTCAGTAAAATCGCCTTGAGCTGCCAATAAGGAGAGGGTTTTAATACGATGATCATGATTGCGCGCCATCGCCGCTGCGGTAATCATAGCGAGAGTTCCACCAAGGCAATAACCCATTAAATGAATTCTACTTTTCGGAACCGCTTGGCTCACTGCATCAATCGCCGCCATGGCCCCTAGACGATAATAATCATCCATACCCAGATTACGGTCTTTCGCATCAGGATTGCGCCATGAGACGATGAAGACGGTATGTCCTTGTTGGGTTAACCAATTGACTAATGAGTTTTGTGGCAATAAATCTAAAATATAGTATTTCATTATCCAGGCTGGAAGAATTAATATCGGTTCCTGATATACATGCGTCGTCTGCGGTGCATATTGAATTAGTTCGATCAGATGATTTTTAAAGATAACTTTTCCGGGAGTTATGGCAACGTGTTCACCAGGAATAAAATTTTCAACTCCCGCAGGAGGAGCTCCAGTGATTTTTTCTAGTATATCTTGTAAAGCAAGTTGGGTTCCACGAACAATATTCTGACCTTGAGAACGAATGGTTTCTTGTAGAAGATCTGGGTTGGAGAGGATGAAATTTGACGGTGACAAAGCATCAAGCATTTGGCGCATGCCAAAAGCAACAACCCGCTGCACGGGTGGTGCAAGCCCTGGAACTTCTGAAGTTGCTTTCAGACACCATTTCTCAAATTGCAAGAATTGTTCTGCCCAAAAACGCCAGGGGTAATAGCGCCAGTTTTCGTTGTGAAACCGAACATCACGTCCCTCTGCGGGTAAATCATAATTAAAAAGGTTATGTAATTGTTTTTCAACATTTAAGAAAGGGTAAACTCCTAATTTCAGGAGGGTGCCTGGTGCCTGGGCTAACTGAGCTCCCCAAGAAAAACTGGCGCTGCATAAAGCAGCAGGGCTTAAACCTGCCGTATATTTTCCTAAATTTGCCTGGAATGTCTTATTGATAAAATCGAAGATATCATTAGGTTCATGAGCATCAAAATCTTTACTTGCATCCGTAGATGCGGTACTTTCCTTCTCTTCTGGGAGCTGATTTTTTTTTCGTGCAGAGACAACTTTAGGCCGAGGCTTCATAAGAATCTGCCTGTAATTATATAATTGAATAAGTATAGCAGGATTAATTGAATAATCAGTATATTACCAACACGCCTTGTCTGGGTTAAGATATAATATAGTCGGAGATCGTTATGCAAAAGCAAATATTAGGCGCTTTATCCTTATTGGTGCTTGGCCAATTGACAGGTTGCCAAACAAACACGATGACTCATCGTCCCTACGCTCCAGCACCTTTTACTAATCCGTCGTTTCAAGGGTCTACCTCGTTAACCGAATCCGTACAAGAAGCACTCATGAGTAATGATGATTTGGCTGTAGCACCGATTCGCGTAGAAACTTGGCAAAACCGGGTTATTTTAAGTGGATATGTTAAGAAAATTCGTCAAAGCGATATGGCTGAACAAATAGCACGGCAAGTACCTGGGGTACAAGGCGTGGAAAATCGTATTATCGTTCGTCCGTAAATAAATAATTTTCAATAAATAGAACGGCCCAGCTCCATTTGTGTACTATAATTATATATTATGATTCCATGAATGGAGTATAAGATGACTGAACTCATCCACAGCGTCCTCCCACAACCTCCTCGCCCCATTGTTTACATACATCCTGAAGATTCAATAAGAAAGTGCATCGATCTCATGTCCGAACTGGATATTGGCGCGCTTGTTGTCGTGGATAACAATAAAAAACTGGTTGGAATTGTTAGTGAGCGTGACATAGTTAGGTCATGCCTGCATCCAAGCGTTTCCATAGAAAAAGGACGAGTAGCGGATGTCGTCTTTAAGGAAGTAACAATTTTAAGTCCTCACGATGCTGTTGAGCGTGCTATGCAGGCTATGACGAAAACTAAGCGTCGCCATGTTTTGGTGCGTGATGAGCACCAGAATGACTTTATCGCCATTATATCAATTGGAGACTTGCTTTTTTATTTACTGGATAATAAAGAAAAAATAATCGAGCATCTTGAAAATTATATTCATACCTAATTTCTATAATTAGCCGGAAGAGTAGTATTACTATTAGGAACGATGATGGAATATTATTTGATGGCTTCGATCGTATAAATATGTTAAATAATTTTTATAGCATATCTACCGATTATCCTTATGAAAAATTATATTTTTTACTCATTTTTATTCTTCCTAAGTACCATAATGTATGCTGCACCGAACAGTCAACCAAAGTGGTATTCTAGCGAAAATGGCAAAACGCAATTAAATGTCGAAGTGTTTTTATCGACTACCTGCCCTCATTGTCAAAAAGCGCAAATTTTCTTTGACAATATTGCTTCGACTAATCCGCAATTTAAAATCAAATATCATTTTATCAACAAAGATAAAGAAGCTTTAGAACAGTTTAACCGATTACTGTCGGCACAGGGTACTTATGATTTTGCGGTACCTTCAATTTATTTCTGTAATTCGCGTTGGGTGGGTTTTGACTCACCCCAAACTACGGGTAAGGAATTGCTGCGGGGATTAAATTACTGTCTGGAGCAGGTGCAAAAAGAACAAATCCTCTCGGGAGCCACAGTTAAAGTGTTGCAACAATGGGGAAACGCCAATAAGTTTAATTCTGGCATGCATGAAAAGCCCTCACCAATAAATTATTTGGTAACCTTGGCGATTACAGATGCGGTATCTCCTTGTGCTTTCTTTGTTTTATCGGTGTTTCTGTGTCTACTGATTATTAGTCCTCCTGGCAAAATCCTGCAAACAGGTGGAATATTTTTATTTGCTGTGACTCTGATGCATTATATCCAACAAGTTCATGATGCTCTTTTCTATCAGGCTTTACCCTGGTTCTGGATTCCCGCGGGATTAACCGGTTTTGCCATTTTTTATTTTGGTTCCCTGTATTATCAACATCGCCCGATCCCTAAATCTGCATATACAGCTTTAGCCTTTGCTTGTGGCTTAATGATTATGTCTTATCAACAAACATGCGCGATGAATTGGTCTAATATTTATCAGCAATGGTTACTTAATCAAAATTATAGTGCTCTCAAGAATTTAATGTATCAATTGCTTTATCATGTTATCTACCTTGTACCTTTAGTATTTCTTCTCATCATTTTCTCCATCTTTTTTCGGAGTGAGAAGCGTGCTTTGTGGTTTTCCGCCTGGCAGAATGCCGCATGGACTCTATTGATTATCTGTGGCCTTATTCTAATTGTTTACCCAGCATTTTTCACAAGTAAAATAGTGTCCACTCTTTTGTTGACCTTATTTCTTTTTGGAGGACGCTTTTTAAACAGGACTTGATCTTGAAGGCATGATTTGGGATCATCGATTATCTTCAGTATAAGGTGCCAGCATGAGTAAAATCCTCGATATCCCTGTGGTTGTGGAAAGTGGTAAAAAATATACTACACCACATGGTGTCACGGCGATTAAAGATGGGGTTAAGTCCACAGAGCAGGATGTAGAACGTCTGCCAAAACCGAAATGGTTAAGGATCGTGAATCAAACAACATCTGCCTTTACCGAAGTTAAAGAGCAGGTGCGTAAGCATCGTTTGGCAACGGTGTGTGAAGAGGCTAAATGCCCCAATATCGGTGAATGTTGGTCTCACGGTACGGCGACCATTATGCTCATGGGGGCAGTCTGCACCCGGGCATGCCGGTTTTGCTCTGTGGATACCGGAAATCCTCATGGCTGGCTTGACCTTGAAGAGCCAGAAAATACGGCGCGCACCGTACAATTGATGAATTTAGACTATGTTGTACTTACCTCCGTTAACCGCGATGATTTAGCCGATGGCGGCGCAAAGCATTATGCTGCGACTATTCGTGCGATTAAGCAAAAGTCACCAAAAACTAAAGTTGAAGCCCTCACCCCGGATTTTCAAGGAATTGAGCAGGATGTGGCAACATTATTGGATAGCGGGGTAGATGTCTTTGCGCAAAATGTTGAAACAGTAGAGCGCTTAACTCACCCAGTGCGGGATAATCGCGCAGGATATTGGCAAACTTTAAATGTTTTAGCCTTTGCTAAACGCTATCGTCCCGATGTACTCACGAAAACAAGTTTAATGCTGGGGTTAGGGGAGACGGATGAAGAAATCATCCGCACCATGGATGATTTGCGAGCAATGAAAGTGGATATCCTAACACTCGGGCAATATTTGCAACCCACGAAAAACCATTTACCTATTGCTCGTTATGTTACTCCAGAGACGTTTACTCATCTGCGTGAAATAGGCTTGAAGAAGGGATTTTTTGAGGTAGCCTCAGGGCCATTAGTACGCTCAAGTTATCGCGCAGACCGCATCTTTAAACGTGATAATTTGGGTTTGAATCAAGATTAAAATGCCGCTTGGTTGCGGCATGTCAAATAAACTCAGGCATGACACGAAGGATGTAAAACCATTGCCTCTGGTTCTTTTTCTGGAATTGATTTAATTTTTTTTATTTCTTCATCGGTGAGAAACGAAATAACATTTCTCACTAAATCCGAGCCTTTTCTTTCTTTAGAGCCTTTGAAACTTGGTTCATTCTTAGATTTATTAAGGTGTTGTTTAATTATATTTTCTAAGGGAATTCGATATTCCTCTCCTATATAAAAATCTTTATCTTTTACATCGAGGTTAGGAATATATTTGTATTTTATAACTTCTTCATTCTGAGTGGTTGGGCCATCAATTAACGAATTTATAGTTTTAGCAATAAGATCGTTAATTTTAGATGATTTAATCCCCTGCTCTTTAAGTATTTGGTGAAAAGATATATATCCACGAGTATCGATAGAGGTATCCACGTTAAATTGTTTATTATCAAAATATACGATTAGTGAATTAACAACGGCCTCTTCAACTTTCGCAAGCTTAGCTTTGGCTTGATCAATGAAGTCTTCTGATTGCGCTAAAAAATGGCTGTGCAATTCAATAATGAGTGAATTCAGTTCCTCATCTTCTTCCTGAACTGCTTCTTCGAGAAGGAGTGCTCTGAGTTTTTGTAGCATCTCTCGAGCGCGTACGTGACAGGCTGCCTGATCCATTATCTGATTTTCGCTGAAGAGCCCTAGATTTCTTGAGCGGATCGTCATCGCATCCAGAATTGCATTTATTAGATAATTTCGTAATAAGCCTTGCCCTGCATGGTCTTTATTTTTATCAAACCACACCGTGTAAGCACTATTAATAAACTCAAGAAGTTCTACTAACTCCTGAAAGACTTTTATTTTACTTTCATGACCATTAAGGGTTATCTGGCACAGACTGATGTGCCTTAGCGAACTTATATTGTGAATAATTGGTAATTTAAGGCTATTCATCCTTTCCACACTTTTTTCGTGCAAAATTTTAAATGCACAGGTATTTCTCCAAGCTTCAGAATTTTTTTCTATGATCAGCGCATCTAAAGTAATTTGTTCTAAAGGTGAGGTATCCGATGAAATGGAACGGGGCGTAATAATGTAACTTGAGATTGTCCGCGGTGATTCCTCGACCAGTGATCTGGAGCTATGAGTGGGCGTATAAATCATTGAATTTGGAGAACGAAGGAGCGAGGAGTTATCTGAACGAGGACTTGTTTGATCCGAGCTAAACGAGTTATTTGAAGCTTTGCGTAAGTAAGAACTAACACTGGGTATAGGGCTACCTGTTATCGGTCGAGGACTACTACTGCTACTAGTTGAGTTCGCCCTTTTCCTTTTACTTTCAGAAGATGGTTCGATAAGTAATTTGTTAAAAGATACCTTACGCTCCTCAATCTTTATTTGCAATGGTGGGACAAACTCTTTGATAGATTTTCTTTTCGAATCAATTTCTGTATATTCAAGACCCAAGGGGTTAATAATGTAAAATTTGCCCTTATTTATATTTACACGGAATGTAACATTCCCGTTTTTAAGATTTTCTTTATTTGTTTCTTCGTATCTTAATATTTGATTTTTTATTACTTCAAATTCTTGCTTTACCCTTTGTGTACGTACACAATAATTTAAACATTTCGCTCTTTTTTTATTTTTTTCTACTTCCCAGACTAATGGGCTACCATTAACCGTTAAATCCTCGAAATATATTTTCATTAACGCGTAAATCCATTTCAATTAAGGTAATAAAGAGTACGAAGTTATCAGAAAACATGCAATATCTTTTATTATTGAATATTAAATTAATGCAGATCAATACCGCGAGTGTGCATGAATCGTTGCAGCCGTCGGGCTACGAAATACATGATGAAGCCTGATACAAGCGCACAACTACCTAACATAAAATAATAATTACGGTAATAGATAAGACTGATGGCGGGGTCAACAATATGGTCGGGGATTGCCACTAAAGATGCAAGTTTTCCGGAAATTGCATGAGCAAGAGAGCTTGCCAAATACCATACCCCCATCGCAAAAGCGATGGATTTTTGGTCACAATATAAACCGATCATACTTAAGCCAATAGCGCTGACCCAAAGCTCAGAAATCGAAATGAGAATATAGGTTACAGCAATATAATTACCATTTACCAAACCATCCTGTGCCTGGTTCGCTGCGAGTAAAAGCACCAGTAAAGCAACACCAGATAGAAAGACGCCCGCAGCAAATTGATAAGGAATCGTGAATCGAGGAACCCATTTATAAAAGCGGGGGAGTTGACTACCAATCGCAAGGATTAAAAGCGGGTTGAGCATTTGATAGTGTGCAGGAGATACTGTTAAACCAAATAAATCATGATTAGAATTATTCTGAGCAAAGAGTACGAGGGTGCTATTCATCTGATTAAAAATTACAAAAAATACAATGGCTTCGAGAATAAGTAAAAGAGCAACCATTTGCCGGATACGGGTGACACCTTCTAGGGCAAGTGTTTTTCTAAAAAACCAAAATATTCCACCGCCGCATCCTAGGGCAATGAAGGTGCTGGCTATGAAGACATGAGTAAATGCATAATAAGTTGCCATATAGATTAACGAAATATAAATAATCAGGCGACTGATTTCGGAGGCAGAAAATTGCTGCAAATCCTTGCCCCAAATGACATTATTATAAAGACTAAAATTTTTAGCAAAATTTAAAGCGGCAATCGATTTACCAATAAAAGCTATTGTTAAAATAGATAATGGGCCATAGCGGCTATCTAAAAGAACAGGTGAAATTAAACTAGCGAGTAATGCGCCGACATTGATTGCCATGTAATAGTAAGTCATCGCGGACTTAGCCTTGATTGCATCCTTGGCATAAATATGAGAAACCATGCTCGATGAGGTGCCCATGAGTAAAGAGTTACTTGCGGGGATAAACGAGTAAGCGGCGAGAAAAAGTAAGTCTCCATGAAAACCGACAGTAAAACCACTGAGCATAATAAACAAATACGCTATAGCTAATAGAATGCTGCCTAAGAGGATTGAGCGTCTAATGCCGATAACGGTATCGGCCATGTACCCACCTAAGATAGGGATGAGGTAGCCTGTGGCATGAGCCACACCAATAAAAGCATAGGCCTGGGCTTCACTGTATCCTAAGCCTTGGGATATTAAGGGGCGTGTTAAAAAGAGAACCAGAATTGTATTTAGCGAATAAACGGAAAATTGGCTCCAAAAATTAATGAGGACAATATTATTGGCCTGCTTTTGTTTTAAATCCAATTCGGGTAAGTAGTTTTTTACTTCATCGGAAATCATATCGCCACCTTGTGCTTATCCTGGATGATCTTATTATTAACTACTAAATTGTTTAATAATTATAGGCTTATTATTCAGATTATCATTTCTTCGCAAGAACTACATCAATTATATGTGTGTCGTGATAAGGGAACGTAAAAATTTTACTGAACAGGCGCTTTAATCGCTCAACTAGGAAATTTTTTGGTAACATGCGGATTGATAAATTGTTCAGAAACCAGGTTCCTTCAATTCCAAA
>JAFKHV010000044.1 GCA_017306715.1 Legionella sp.
GGGGTTATTCCGAAACTCAGCCATAAACGGGCTAAAGCATACTCAATGATAAATAACGCAGGCTGACCATATTGGCTTTCATGAAGAAGCGATGCCTTATCCTCATGAAAGAGAATATCGGTAAACGATTCGGTATAATATTCTTTTAATAGCTCACAACATTTATCCACTTCGAGCTGAAATAAAGGATGGCTTTGATAAAGCATCCAACCCATTTTTGTATATTGCATCCCTTCTCCAGCAAATAAAAAAACCAGCTTGGATGCAGAAGAAATGGGCAAGACATTCTGTAAATCGTAAGCCTCCAGGCCTTGCCTAAGTTCCACTACTGAGCGGACCGCAAGGGATAAACGCATCGATAAGCTACTGCGGCTGCAATTTACAGTTTTACACAATGAAGCCAATTCAATGTCAGGGTGGTCATCGATGAGATCAATAAAATGCTCGCGCTCTTGTTGTAGCGCTGCAAGGCTATGTGCTGATAAAGCAAAAATATGGAAAGGTCGTGGTAAATGAGAATCCTTTGAGCGCGGTGGTGACTCACTCAGGATAATATGCGCATTTGTCCCGGTGAAACCAAATGAACTTACCCCTGCATAACGAATTTTTTTAGTTGAGCAGGCCAATTTTGAGTTGTTGTTGCTACTTGTGCCGGAATACTGTCTAAATTAATGAGCGGATTAATGTTACGTAGATGCAAATTAGGCGCAATTTTTTGATGTTGCAGCATCAGTACTGTTTTTATAACTCCCGCTAAACCCGCTGCAGCTTCCAGATGACCAATATTACTTTTCACCGAGCCGATTGTCAGCGGTGTCGTGCGTGTATTCGTTGCAAATACTTCATGCAAGGCAGTAAATTCGATGGGATCGCCTAAGCGGGTGCCCGTACCGTGTGTTTCTAAATAATCAAGAGCATCGGGCGCAAGGTTTGCCATTGACAAGGCTTTGCGCACTAGCGCTGTTTGCGCCTTTGGGCTGGGCGCAGTAATGCCATTACTATGACCATCACTGTTCACTACAGCACTCTCAATCACCGCCAGAATGGGATCGTTATCTCTTTGCGCATCTTGCAGCCTTTTTAAAATAATGACCCCTGCGCCTTCACTGCGCACATACCCATCGGCATCCGCATCAAAAACCTGGCAGCGACCTTTAGGGGATAACATACCTGCATGGGCAAAGCTATTGCTTAGTCGCGGATCCAGGATAATATTCACACCGCCGACAATTGCTAAATCCGTAACGTCATCTTGTAAATCCTGACACCCATTAAATAGTGCAACTAGGGATGATGAACACGCAGTATCAATTGCCATCGTTTGTCCATGAGTCCCAAGAAAATAGGCCAAGCGCCCTGCCGCCGCACTGTGCGCATTACCCAAACCATAATAAGGATCGATATGAGTTGAAGATATATTGTTTGCTAAATGGCTGTAATCATTGGATGAAATACCGATAAAAATGGCGGTATTAGTATTCTTCAAAGATAATGGGTCAATACCGGCATTTTGCAAACCCTCCCAGGTTAATTCGAGTAACAACCGATGTTGCGGATCCATAGATTCTGCTTCAAGAGGATTAATTTGAAATAATTGTGCGTCAAATTGATCGATATCCTTAACAAATCCTCCCTGGTTAATCGGTTCGTGAGCATATAAATGCGGATCCCAGCGACTGCTTGGCACCTCAGTTATGCCATCATCTCCATTAACCAATAATTCCCAAAATTCCTCAATACTCTTCACGTCCCCTGGAAACCGGCAACTCATCCCGATAATTGCAATCGGTTCAGCAAATAACTGAGACTTCTCATGGTCGGTTTGCATCTCTTTTTCGCCAGCAGGAAGAAGGTAAGCACTTAATTGGGCAATGGTCGAATAATTCCATAATATACTGACATTAATTTCTTTACCCAAGATTCCCTCTAAATAGGAGACCATCTGTACAGCTAGACTTGAGTCAACACCATAAAATGCAAAATTGACTTCTGGATCAATGCAATCAGCTTCGGTATTTAATCGCTGAGCTAACCACTGTTGAAGCAATTGTATTAGTTGATTGTTGGCTATTTTTTTCTGGGTTTGGGGCTGATGATGCGGTTGTCCTCTATGCCATTGCGCGACAATTTTCAATTCACCATCAAGTAGCGCCTGACGGGTCGTACTGCGCTGTACCTTACCACTGGATGTTTTAGGAAGACTTGCCTGTTTTATTAAAATGATTCGTGCCGGCAGTATTGGTAAATCATCCATACACCGCTGTAAGATTGATGCAATGATTGGGTCAACATCTTTAGTGCTGCGATGTATTTCATAAACAATGGCTAATTCCGTCTCGCCATCGACCTCAATCGTAAATGCGGCACCCCCATGCTTAATTAAGGAACTGTTGCTTTCACCAATCACCTCCTCGACATCTTGAGGATAAATATTTTGCCCGCGGATGATCATTAAATCTTTCAGTCTACCGGTGACATACAGTTCACCGTGTTCATCAATAAATCCTAAATCACCCGTACGTAAGTATCTATGTGGGCTATCAGAGAAGGTTAAGCCAAAAATTTCCTGATTAATTTCTGGTTTTTGCCAATATCCCTGTGTCACCGTTGGTCCACTAAAAACGATTTCACCAATCTCATTAATGGGTAAAATAGTCTTGCTATTTGGGTTAATAATTTTTATATCATGTTCCGCAGTGGTGCGACCACAGCTAACCAAATCAATTCCAAGGCTGCTATTGAGCTCAGGTTGAATAAAATTGTTGTGCAATGCCTGCTTACTGACATGCAATATGGTCGTTTCTGATAATGGCTTTTTCCCTGAAATCATTAAGGTAGCCTCTGCCATACCGTATGCAGGATAACAACTTTCTAATTTAAATCCACACTCAGCAAAGCATTCTGCAAAGCGATAGAGGGTTTTGGCATTCACTGGCTCAGAACCATTTAAGGCGACCTGCCAGCTACTTAGATCCAGTGTTTTTTTCTCTGCAGCTGTTATCGTTTCGACACACAAATCATAAGCAAAATTGGGCGCAGGAGAGAATCCAACCTGATAATCACTAATTGCTTTAAGCCAGAGGTAGGGTTTTTTTAAAAAAGTACTCGGAGCCATCAGTACCGCATGCATGCCCTGAATTAAAGGATGGAGTATCGTTCCGATAAGTCCCATATCATGAAATGGAGGCAACCAGGAACATAAATTATCATTTCCCTTCACGGCTAATTCGTGGATGATGTGACTATTTGCCAGAACATTTTGATGGCTCACCATAACGCCTTTTGGCGAACCTGTGGAGCCAGAAGTATATTGAAGAAATGCCAGATCTGTTGCTTGAATTTTTAATCGCTGCTGCTCCCAATCAACGATGTAATCATCTATTGCCTCTTCATCAACTAAAACCAGGTGCTGGGAAAATTCATAATTTCTTGCCACCATACTGGTGGTGATGACCAGCTGGGCTTGCGCATCATCAATCACCGCAGATAAACGAATTTTGTGGCGCGAGTTTCTGGGAGGATAAGCAGGCACAGCAACTACTCCTGCCATGACACATCCAAGAAAGGCAATTAAATAATCAACGCTTGGTTGGAGTAATATAATAGCTCGTGCTCCTGGCTCTGACAGTTGCAAGAGCCTACTGGCAAATTTTTTACTGGCAAGAATTAAATGTTCATTGGTAAAAACCGTCTCGCTCTGTTCATCAAGAAAAGTTAAGGCAGGTTTATGAGGGTGATTCAGGGCGTTTTGATAAAGAATATCGATTAACGTTTGCGGTACATCTTTAGATCTGCTTTCCATACACTACTCCATTCACTGCTTAAAACTAATTGCTTTTATAATCCAGGAATTATTGGAGCAATTACTCTTACGCAACATCCGTAAGTACTCAGGGTACATAGGGTTTATATTAGTAAACAATGAAAGAAATTCCAGGACAGAGTTGGCAATTTTGCTGCATCTGCTAAATGTTTAGGCAATGAGCGTGCGTTTGGATACAAATCGTTCTTTAAGTTAAAGGTTAAATTGTATTATTTATCAATTATCTAGATAAACGATAGATTTGATACATATAGGATTGGTGTGAATTTATTGGCGTATGTAAAGATTTTATAAATGTATAATCTTTGTTTCGTACCAGTAAGGATTTAAGACACTCATCCGCTGGTGTGTAAATGAGTTCATCCTGCAAGGCAAGTGCGGTTAAAATAATTATCGCAGGCTTATCTTTTAGTATTTTTTTACAAAAATTTACGTACGATGGTGGTGAATAATCATGTGCCAATGAGCGATTATTTAAGCAGTAGGAATCAATAAAATGGTTTGGGCTGTAATAGGGGATCATCCCACTATCAGCGAGTACAATCTGGTCTTCAAGGCGGGCATTTTTTTCTAACCATGCTATAACTTGTAGCCGCAATGCCTCTCCGCGTTTCGGATTTTCACTAAAATATTGATAATCCGCAAGCGTCATCTTCGGAATAAATAACAAAACAACTGATAAAAACAGACCATCTACCGCCAACCAAAATCTCTTGTGCAAAACATCACACATACAGGTAACGTACCAAAGAACGCCCTTAAGCATTAAGGGCAACAGTAATACAAATGCCGGGAGGAAGAGACGATTATCAAAAGCTACAATTGGATCAGCACGCCAAAGCAGTAGACAATACGCAAGACTGGGTGTCCAAAGAAAATAATGCCGTTTATCGGTTGCATAAATACAAGCAGGAATAAGTAACGGGACTAAAGGTAAAATCAATTGCCCATATTGAATGACCAATTCCCCACGATGCCCTGCAACAATCCCTTTACAGTAAACTGGATTGGGAAAAAAATACCCGAAATAAAACCAACGCCAGAAAAAATATGCCGAATACCCAAGTGTAAAGAGCAAGCCTGAAACCAATAAAAAACGGTATTGTTGTGGTGCTTTTTGTGAAGGTAAATCAATATATGCGCATACGTAAAAAATGATCACCAAAATAGGTGCTTCTGGACGGGTAAGGCCTGCTGCAATAAAAAATAGGGCCGCTATACATAGGGCTTTGCAACACGACTCGCCGCGCTTTTGGGGAAATAAATTGTAGCCAATACCTCGCCATAGAAAATATAAGCCGCCACAAATCAGAGCCTCATAAACTGCGGTTTCCAGACCACTCGCCGTCCAAATTATTTGCCCTTTGTAAGCAAGTAATGCCACCACAGGCAATAATGCTTGACGGGAACGAAACCAGGTTCGCGTGATCGCATATACAAAACAACAAGTAAAAAATAAACCAATAACACCACAAGATTTTAATACAATTACGGGATCAAGTTTTAGCTTTAAAGCGACTGTAGCCAAAATCATGAAAGAAAAATTTGAATAACCCTCTACCGGAAGTTCATGGATATTCCACAGTAAACCTTCCCCTGAATACCAATGGCGGGAATAGCGCAACGTAATGTACATGTCGTCTATTGTGAATGGCCAAATGGCATGTATTTGGGCGATGAATAAATAGCCTATTAAGATTAGCAGGAGGAAATCAGGCCATTTTTTACGCAACATCTAACGCACTGCGAGTAATGTAAGAATTATAAAGCACCACAAATTGAAACGTGATAAGCGATCTCTTAGAAATAAAAGTATGGGGTCATCATTATCAATTTCCTGCTTCGCAAGCCAGGCGAACCGCCATAAGGCAATGGCAGTAAAAGGCAGCGTGAGCATAAAATAAAAAGACTGACCTTGTGCAAAAATAACGTACATCAAATAAGTTAAAAAAGTACTTATCCCGATGCCCAAGATTAAATTGCTCAGCAGATGCGGATGATATTTTTTCAAGACTTGGCGCGTATGTGTTTTTAGATTAAAACGAATCTCTAATTGACGCTTATTCAATGCAATAAAGAAACTTAACAACGTGATTGCTAAAATTAACCAGGCAGAAGTTGGCAACCCTATTCCCACCGTTCCCGCTAAAGCCCGTAACATAAAACCTAGTGCTATCGATAATACATCAAGCACCGGAATAACTTTAAAAAAATGATTATACGCAACATTGATGGCAAGATATAATCCTAATATAAATGCCAATTTTTTAGACACCATCCACCCCAGGATAAGTCCACCAATGAGTAAGAAAAAAAGTACCAAAACCGCTTCACCTACAGACACCTGACCGCTCACAATAGGACGGTGTTGCTTAAGTGGATGTAATTTATCCTCTTGCTGATCTTCGATATCGTTATAAATATAGACTGCGCTTGATATAAGACAAAAAGCAAAAGCGGCAAGTAATGCCGGAAGAAGATATCCTGGTGTCGGCGTGTAAATGAATCCTATAAGAACAAATAATGATTTAACCCAATGAGGAATACGCAAGAGCCAGAATAAATTTTTAATATGAGTAAAATAACGCGAATGTGTTATTGTATTAATCAATTCAGTCACCTATAGTTTATACGATCCTGCTAATGCTGGGTGTTGGTTTAACATAATTTTAAGTAATTGTCATGCAAAACATAAGCCAATATTTGTCGACTACTGGCTATTGCTACCAAATCATAAACATGGGTGAATAAGATACCTCACACATTGTAATAAAACTGTGAAGCAGTATGATACAAATAATGGCAAAAATAATTAAATTTGCGGGGCACCGCAAACTCAGGATGGGAGAAAAATTATGCGCTTCATCATCGAGCCAAATCGCATCAATCAATTTGCAGAGCTTAAAGAGTTTTATCAAACAGAAAAAAAAATTAATTTAGATGAAAAACCATCCTCATTTGGCTTGCCTACTTTTCTCGGAGGCACCGATATCCCTAAACGTAGTAAACAAATTCAGTTCTTGCAAAAAATTCATCATCTCTTTCAACAATTTCTAACGGTTGGAGAAACAACAAATAAGCTTGAACCCAACGAGCAATTGCTGGCTTTTATTATGAGCACGCGCATTATTATCGCTGCTTGTCTCTATGTTCAAAGTAAAAACACTAAAACCTCAACGATTAATCGTATTATCAATAAAATTTTGAATATATCGGATACGAATTATTTCGATGATGAGGATGAGAATATCTATTTTGAAACCGCAGCCCGATTTGTTAATACCCATCCCGATCCAAGTAAAATCAATGAAAATATTCATGACTCGAAGTTACGATTCTTGAACCAAGAGTGGGAGAATTTTAGGCAATTTGTTTTAAGCAAAGTAAAAAAACAACAACCGGATGAAATAACTCATTATCCTGTTACTGATATTATACAGCCTTTATTTAAAACTACTTTTACCTATGTTGGTTTTAGCTTAGGACTCGTTTCTGCTGAAATATTAAATCGTTCCTCACTTGCAATATCACCTAAAATAAAATTAACCAGTGCCATTGGTAGTTTTGCATTAATGTTCACCGGAAGCACCACAGGGGTTACGATCCTCGCACCTACAGTTGCAGCCATGCTATGGTCTTCCTTTAGCTCTGTTTTCATTGCGGGAACAACAGGTAAGGCAATGGGCTGCATTGGTAAAGGGGCGGGTGTTGCTGTGGGCGTCCCCATTGATTTGACATTTAAATTGTTAAAATATCTTTGTGCGGCAATATATAAAAATTTACATCCTGAGCCTGCAGAACCCAAAATTAACGGTTTAAGACTGGCGGATGGAGCTTGCATGATTTTAGGTCAACCTCTGGCTCTTAAATTTTATAATGAACAGGAACAAAATCCTAAGCTTCAAGTCCTGGAAATTGATGAACACGGAATATCAGTGGACAAGAAAAAAGTAAGTAACGAAATTATTCCAGAACTACAAGAGGTGATGCAGCAATTAACTAAAACGTTACAAACAAAACCTGAACCCGTTGAGGTGCATAAAGATAATCGTGCGAGTGTAGCGATTTGAGCAACCTGGAAGGCATCACCACTTAGTTATACTAAGTGGTGAATAGATTAAGGTCGGTCATCCAGTTGTTTACGTTGTGCCGGCATGAAATCTTTTTTATCAAGTCCCATCGCTACCGCTAATGCGCCCGCAACATAGATTGAAGAGTAAGTTCCGATAACGATACCTATAATAAGCGCCAGGGAAAATCCGCGTATTGTTTCACCCCCGTAGACAAAGAGTGCGACCACGACAAACAAGGTTAAAAGCGATGTCATGATGGTTCGTGACAACGTTTGGTTAATCGAAATATTCATAATCTCAACGGGCGTTCCGCGTCTAATTTTTACAAAATTTTCCCGCACGCGATCAAAAACAACAATAGTATCGTTGAGTGAATAACCAATTACCGCAAGTAAACCTGCCAAGGCTTTTAAATCAAATTCAATTCCCCAAAGAGCAAAGATCCCCAAAATAAGAACGGGATCATGTATCAATGCTACGGCTGAACTTACTGCTAAACGGTACTCAAAACGCATCGCAATATAGATCATGGTTGCCAGAAGTGAGACCAATACTGCCAGAGCCCCTTTAGTTGCCAATTCCTGGCCTACCTGAGGTCCGACAAAGTCTACTCGTTGCTTTACCGCATCAGGTAATGCACGCATCACTTTATTTACCAATTGTGTTTGATCCTGATTCTCGTGAGGCGCGATACTAATCAAGACATCTTTTGAAGTACCATAACTTACCACTTGCGCCTCTGGAAAGCCTGCTTTACTCAGTTGTTCGCGAATTTTGGTTAAATCAGCTGCTTGAGAGTAAGACAGCTCAATCTGCGTGCCTCCTGTGAAATCTAGTCCCCATTTCAGTCCATGAATAAGTAAAGCACCTATGGATACGATAAAAATTAATGAAGAAAAAAGAGCCGTCCACCGACGGGCTCCCATAAAGTCCACTTTTGAATTTGGATTAAAAAATTCCATCTGTGCCCCCGCCTTAAATACCAATCGACAATTTTTTCACAGTGCGACCACCGTAGTACCAATTTACCATGGCCCGTGTAAAGGTAATACCAGTGAGCATGGAGGTAAGCAAACCCAATGAAAGCGTTACCGCAAAACCACGTACAGGGCCTGTTCCCACAGCAAAAAGAATTATTGCCACAATTAATGTCGTAATATTCGCGTCTAAAATTGTTGAAAAAGCACGATCATAACCGGCAGAAATGGCTGCTTGTGGTGATAAACCATTCCGTAACTCCTCACGGATACGTTCGTTAATTAAAACGTTAGCATCCACGGCCATGCCCACTGTTAACACAATACCTGCAATACCTGGAAGCGTTAAGGTCGCATCAATCATAGACAATAATGCACAAAGTAAAATCAGGTTAATCAGCAATGCAATATTTGCAAAAACACCAAATAAGCGGTAATAAACAAGCATGAGAATCAGAATAAGTCCCATTCCTACCTCAAGAGAGACAATACCGCGACGAATATTTTCTTTACCTAATGTCGGACCAACGGTGCGCTCTTCAATGGGATAAATGGCTGCGGGTAAAGCACCTGCAC
Organism: Legionella sp.; assembly: GCA_017306715.1. Taxonomy (GTDB): domain Bacteria; phylum Pseudomonadota; class Gammaproteobacteria; order Legionellales; family Legionellaceae; genus Legionella. The sequence goes on from JAFKHV010000044.1 coordinate 9,450, forward strand.
GCAGTAATAATGCTAAATTACTCGCTTCCTTACTATCGGTAAGACCTGTAATCTGAAAATTATTTCCTAATGCATTCTGAATCACTGGGGCACTAATTACTCGCTCTTCTTTGTGCGTTACACGGGTATCGACTCCGTTAATGGTTTGGATAGAATTTTTGGTTTCAACATAGACAATAGCCATGCGTTTACCAATATTTTCCCGGGTTACTTTCGTAAATAAGCTTTCTCCCCCACCACCTAATTGGATTTGGACAGCAGGTGTTGCCGTTTGTTGGTCAAAACTGGAGACGGCTGATGTGATGGAGTCTCCACTTAAAACCACCTGACGCTTTAATAGAATCGGATAATTATCCATCATATACAATTTATCATTGACAGGTACTGCACCCGTCTGTTTTGCAATGGCCGGATCGTTTTCCTGATCCACCAAATAAAATTGTAAGGTCGCAGTTCCACCAAGGATTTGTTTTGCCCGCGCAGCATCCTGTATTCCTGGCAAATCAACAGCAACCCGAGTTGCCCCTTGTTGTTGCACAACCGCTTCTCCAACCCCAAGTTCATTCACACGATTACGTAAAATACTCATCGTTTGTTCGATGGTATTTTGGCGAATGGCATTAATTTCGGTAGGTGTGATGGAGACGGTAAGCTCATTCAAATTTTTACTTTTGGCTACGAGCAAATCACCCATTTTATCTTTAAGACCGGATAGTGCCTGCTCTAAAACAGCCTCATCACGAAAACGCAAATAAACACCTTTATTCGCTACATAACGCATGCCTGTATAGCGAATGCCCATTTCCCGAAGAGTTTGGCTAATGTTTCTCATTAATCCCTCATAACGGCGACTAATGACGCTGTCAACATCCACTTCTAATAGAAAGTGCACGCCTCCTCGTAAATCGAGACCTTGCTTCATGGGTTCGGCATGAATTCGTCTTAACCAGCTAGGAGTTGAAGGAGCAAGATTAAGCGCTACGGTATACTGATTACCTAAAGTATTTTTGATAACATCACGAGCCAGTAGTTGCGTATCGGTCGAGTTAAATATCATCTCGATACCATCCTCTCGAACATTGACTGCTTGATAATTTATCTTGTCTCGTTCTAAAGCATTCTGGATCTGATTTTTTACTTCCTCATAATCCACTGGATTTTCTGCCGTGATCTGTACAACAGGATGCTCGGTGTACAAATTAGGTATGGCATAAATAAATCCAATGACTGCAATAATAATAAGCAGGAGATTTTTCCATAAAGGATATTTATTTTGCATATTTCCGTGTCCTGTGGCTTAAAGCGTTTTCATCGTGCCTTTTGGTAAAACAGCGATCACTGCACCTCGTTGGATGTTAATTTCCACTCCTTCAGTCAAACTGACTTTCAGGTACTGATCATCCAAATTAACAACTCTTGCTAGAATTCCTCCAGAAGTCACAATCTCATCCCCTTTTTTTAGGCGGCTAACAAGCTCGCGATGTTCTTTCGCTTTTTTGTTCTGGGGTCGAATCAGCATGAAATAAAACATCACAAAGATGGCAGCGATCATAATAAGGGAGAATGTTCCATCTGCCTGGGGAGATGCAGTAGTGCCTGCAGCAGCAAATGCATCGCTTATTAATAAACTCATAATTTCTCCTAACAGCTATTAATTCATCGCGTGACATCATATAGGTAATTATGAGGAAGGTAAATGAATCCTGTATAATTCATAGAATTTAAAAATGATTCAGTTACCTATTAATCTTCAAGAAGTTATTTCCAGTAATTGACGCGTTGCTAAAGCCGGATCATCTGCTTCAGTGATAGCGGAGATTAAAGCAATACCCGCAACCCCGGTTGCAGCAACTGCAGTTGCGCGCTCAGTGGATATGCCTCCAATTGCCACTAAGGGATACTTGAGGGTGCGGCACCAACGCTTTAAGCCCTCAATCCCTTGAGCGGGAACCGACAAATCTTTGCTGGATGTTTCATAAATTGGGCCAATGGCAATATAGGAGGGATTAATCGCATGGGCTCGAGCTACTTCAACATATGAGTAGGTGCTCACCCCCAGGATTATCCCCTGCTCTCTTAATCTACTTAAATCGGCATGCGCCAGGTCTTCCTGCCCAAGATGCACCGCCCTCGCCCCGTATTGCAAAGCGAGGTCCCAGTGATCATTAATAAACAACAGTGCCTGATAATTATTCGCCAGTTTAATGGCTTGTGCGATAATTTGGGATAAATTCTTAGAACGCCCCTTAATCCGCAATTGAATCGTTTTAACTCCGGCTTGTAACAAAAAAGCCATCCAGTCTAAATCCTCAACAATAGGATACAAACCTAGTTTAGGTGATGGTGGGAATGATTCTGGGGTACTATGCAAAGGATTACGGGACACATAAGGAAGGTCAGTCTGGTTTTCGGGAAATGTCCCAACAAATAACTTTTCATCACCGCAGCGTATTGCCTGATTTATATACATACTCGCTAATACTACGGAATCAAGGAGGGAAAAATTTAAAGCTAAAAAAGCACTTAAAGAGGTGGTATAAAATGTCTTTATTTCTAAAGCATCGCACAAGCGATAAGGTTGTGAGAGCCAGAAACACCCTTGCTGCCCCATCCATAAGTCATAAGACCAGGATTTGTTTGGACAGTAGTCGATTACGAGAACATTTTGAGCTCCCCGTTCCAGTAATCGCGCAGCAATCTTCTCAACCTTTGCTGCTGAATTCAGTGTACTATCAGCAAATTGCTCAAGTTCATTGATATGAAGAACAACATGTGTATGTTCAAGAGACCTTTCGCCTAAGGATCCGGCCCCCCCTGCATAAATAATTTTTTCAAATTGATTACTATTTGCGGTTGTACTTTCTTTTGCTACGAATATTTTCGCACCATTCATTCCTTGAATAGACTTTTTAACCCCTAAGCGATCCAGAATTACGTCCTCTGTTAAGGTCATGGCCGCTATGTACACCCCACTCATCTCAATTAACTCCTTGTCCTACCTTATTAAGTTCGTAATGTTGATAACAGGCGGGATGGATACTGTAAAAGCTTAATTGCATCAAAAATATTGCTGACAACAACATCTGCAGCGTGTAAAGCGGTTACCGCAAGCCCTTCTGTTCCCAAAACTAAAATTCCCAGAGCCGCATCGCGCATGATATACTGATCATTGCACCCATTACCAATCGCAACGGTCATAGTAGGATTTATTTTTTGTAAATAATTTTGTTTCGCAAGGCCTTGATCGAGAGGCGATACCACCGTTATTTCGCAAGATACGCCTTGTAGTTCTGTTTTCGCGGTACCCAAACTATCACCCGTTACAACATGAATTCGTAAATTTTGTGACAGCTCATTGAGCATGCTCGCAACCCCGGTGATTAAAACTCCATCAACAGCTAAAGTACCGTTATAATCAAAAATTGCCTCGTTTATTTCTAAATCAGCAAATCCAGGAATATTTATTTTAATCATGATAAGCCTTGATAAAGGGGTTATGCTTTAAGCTTATCTCCTTTTAAATAATTCGCCACCCAGGAAAGGTTGTGTTGAATCAGTAAGCGTTGACAAAGTAAGGGGGTATGGACGTACAAATGATGTAAATACGCGGGGGTGAAACGAGCACTGCATGTTTCGCATTGACAATTTTTGGCAATGGGTTGGTAATTAAATTCGTGCTCTGAATTAGTGATATTAATCACGCCCTCTTCATTGTATAAAATGCCACATAGAGCATCCTGACCAGGCTGATTACTTTCAATGAATTGCACTCCTTTATCATAAAATAAATTAAGCATTTGCTCACGACAATGCACCTCTGTAATATAAATTGGTCCCGTTTTTAAGCTATGAGCATAATAATCTACTGCGGAACAGTAAACCCCAAAATCGCAACTTGGTTGTATTTCATCACTATCCTGAAAATGAACGAATGGAAAAATAGCATCATTCCAGGAGTTCCAGATTGTAGAATCATTTTTGGTGATATTTGCTGGCAACACCACAACATCTGGCTGTAATTTTTCGAGCAAATGCTTAAGTTCCCCATCATCAAAAGTTAGAATGCTGCCATCGTAAGGTGATTTAATTTTATAAATACCTTCTCGGTTCGCTTTAAGATGCGCCGCAGTTAAAATAACCTTGCCGCCCCACCCCAGATAACTGGCCAAGGATTTTAATTGTTTTAAAAGTGCCAAACCAGGCTTATGGAGTAAGGCTTGCAAATCACAAACGAGCCAGTTGATACCTGCATCCCGCCAATTTTGTGCAGTTAAACATAAGCCTGCCTCTGTATTTAAAAGGGGGGCCAAAATAGGGTTTTGATTCATCATAATGTCTCCTTACAGCAATAAGCTTGTATCACCATAACTGAAAAAACGATATTGGTGTTCTATAGCGATTTGATACAGTTTCATGGCTTGTTGATGCCCAATAAATGCAGAAACGAGCATTAACAATGTGGATTCAGGTAAATGAAAGTTCGTCATTAGGCCATCGCAGATTTGAAACTGATAACCAGGATATATAAAAATATCGGTATCACGACTACTTGGAATGATAGTTCCTCCAGAAGCTGCGCTTTCCAGGCTGCGTAACGCGGTCGTGCCGATTGCAATAACTCGTTTACCCGCTGCTTTTGTTTCACTGACAGCCTGACAAAGCGCTTCATCCACAGTAAAAAACTCTTTGTGCATTTTATGATCAGTAATTTGCTCACTGCGCACGGGACGAAACGTCCCTGCACCCACATGCAACGTCACATAACCTATTTTTACACCCTTGGCTTGTACTTTAGCTAACACTTCTTCATCAAAATGAAGCCCAGCTGTTGGTGCTGCCACCGAACCCGCATCTTGAGCATAAACAGTCTGATAGCGCGACACATCCATAAGTTCGTCTTGACGAGTAATATATGGCGGTAACGGAATATGACCGGCTTGATGCAGGAGCTCTAGAGCAGGAATTTGTGTTTGACATATGAATAAATCATCATCTCGGCCTAGAATTTCAAGTTGTTGTCCTTTTTCCAGTAGTACGATGCTGCCCGCTTGTAACGCTTTACTTGCCTTGATATGAGCTAAAAACTTACGTTCGTCAATAATCCGCTCGACTAATAACTCAACTTTGCCACCGGTCATTTTCTGACCAAAAAGGCGGGCCGGAATGACTTTGGAGTTATTCAAGACCAACAAATCGCCTGGTTCTAGAAAATCAGTAATGGATTTAAAGGAATGATGCTTGTGTTCGTGAGTTTTTCGATCATAGACTAGCAAACGTGAATCACTACGGTTTGGTAAAGGATACTGAGCAATCAGCTCTTCGGGCAAATTAAAATAAAAATCTTGTTTATTCATAGTGCAACCTGAAAATTTATTGGTTGCTATTATATACCGATTTGATTCTGTATCTATGTTTAAAATAAAAAAACTGTAAGCTTATGAAAACAAACATTAAAGTGCCAAAAGCAAGATTGCCGTAACAATAAAAATTATGGCACTGGTTATCATGGGATATGGATAACCATGATGGCTTTTGCGTCGATAATAATAATCAAGAGCCAAAACAGGGAGTATAGTTACACACCAAATTAAACAGACGACAATTGCCGGCAGAGTCCACGCATAGGCAGGCAATATTCCTTCAAGGAAATGAAGACCCGTAAACAAAGTCTCCCGATAGTAAAAGACTGCCCACAGCACCCAATAATCAAAGGTGTAGACCAACCATGAGGCAAACAATATGGGTAACAAGAGTCTAGCACCAGGTAATGCAAAAATTCGTTTAAAGGTTCGCATAAACTCTTGGGAAAAAAAGACCATAATGGAGGCACAAATAACAACTAAAGCCAAAGTTAAGAGCATAATGCATTCCTCATTTGTGCTAATCTATTCATATCAACGCCGATCCTCTAAAGCCTCCCAACGGGCATAAAATTGATTCAGCTGCGCCTCATCATCCATTAATTGTTTATTAAATGTTGCAATCTCATGCGCTTCACGCTGATAAAACTCTGGGTTAGCTAATTGTTGCTGTTGGAGTGCAATCTTTTCCTCTAATTGCTCAATCTGCTGCGGCAAAGCAGTTAATTCACGTTGCTCATTAAAACTTAACTTTTGACTCGTTGTGCGTTTAGCAATGACCGTTTTCTTATCTTCACTTATACGTTGATGCTGCTGGCGCGATTTCTTGTAAGCGATATATTCATCATAACCACCCACATATTCATTAAAGCATCCATCACCCTCATAGACTAAGGTGCTGGTCACCACCTGATTGATGAATTCACGGTCGTGACTGATAAGAATGAGCGTTCCAGGATAATTGGCCAGCATTTCCTCCAATAATTCGAGGGTTTCCATATCCAGATCATTCGTAGGTTCATCCATAACCAAAAAATTAACAGGCTTTGCCAGTAACTTGGCTAATAAAAGGCGATTGCGTTCACCACCCGATAGCACAGAAACCGGTTGGTTAAAACGCTCGGAACTGAAAAGGAAGTCGGCCAAATAACTTGCTACATGTTTTGATTTACCATTGATGGTGACATAATCGGCACCCTCTGCGACGTTGTACATGACCGTTTTATCTTCATGCAATTGTCGGCGCAACTGATCAAAATATGCGACACTTAAAGAAGTACCTAACTTTATCGTACCTGAATCCGGTTGCAGCTCCCCTAATAAAAGTCGTGCTAACGTGGTCTTTCCACATCCATTAGGTCCGATAATTCCCAACTTATCACCACGCATGAGCAATAATGAGAAATCCTGCAGTAGTTTTTTCCCTTCGATACCATAATTAACCTGCTCTGCATCGATAACCAAAGCGCCAGAGCGTTTCACATCTAAATTAATATTTTTAACCGTACTTAATTGTGACCGACGCGCCTTGTACTCTTCGCGCATTGCTTTTAATGCACGGACTCGACCTTCATTACGTGTTCTGCGCGCTTTAATACCGGTGCGAATCCAGACTTCTTCTTCCGCTAATTTTTTATCGAATAAATCATTTTGACGTTGCTCACTTTCCCGGACGCCTTCACGACGTTGCAAATAAGTGGGGTAGTCGCAATAGTACGTAAATAATTTGCCACGATCAATTTCAACAATCTTATCCGCCACCTGCCCCAAAAAAGCGCGATCGTGGGTCACTACCAAGACTGCGCCTTTAAAGTTCTTTAGATAGGACTCTAGCCATTCAATACTGTCAATATCCAAATGGTTTGTCGGCTCATCCAAAAGCAGTAAATCGGGTTCAACAATCAATGCGGCAGCGAGGAGCACGCGCCGTTTCATCCCTCCAGATAATTGCTGCATCTGCAGTTGTGTATTAATCCCCAATCGGGTAGCCATTGTATCGATTAAAGGGAGCTTGTCCCAGGCATGAAGCTGATCCATCCTCTGTTGACATACAGCAAGCTCATGCATATCCCCTTTTTCGGTTAAATGACGATAGCGAGCAATAACCTCACCGACCTCGCCCAAATCCTTAACCAGGAAATGATAAACATTTTCATCTTCGGTAATTGGCACTTCTTGAGTTAGGCTTGCGATACGCAATCCAGAAAGGATATTAATCTGTCCTGAATCGGGTTGATGATATCCCTGGAGTAACTTTAAAAGAGTTGATTTTCCGGCACCGTTTCTTCCGACCAAAGCAATACGATCATGGGCTTTAATCTGCCAGTCTGCATGATCCAATAATTGATTACCTGCGATATTCAATTGTACATTATGAAAAGAAACAATACTCATTAATTCAAACTCTTTAAACTATTTCAGACGCGTTCACGCTGCTCTTAACTCAATATTTATCGATTTTGATCTCAAATTTCAGGGAGTACCATAATTCCATCGATTTCAACCAAAGCATTACGTGGTAGTGCGGCAACGCCAATAACTGCCCGCGCAGGGAAAGGCTCCTCGAAATAATCTTGCATCACCTGATTAATTAAAGGGAAATGCGTTAAATCGAGTAAATAAACGTTTAATTTAGCGATATTGGCTAAATTACCCCCTGCAGCTTTACACACGGCAGCCAGATTCTCCATCACTTGTACTATTTGTGATTTAATATCAGTGCTGCACAGTTCCATAGTTTCCGGATCCAGGGGAATTTGTCCTGATAAATAGACGGTGTTGGCACATTTTATTGCTTGAGAATAGGTACCTATGGCTGCGGGTGCGGCCTGAGTATTGATTGGTTGCATTAATTATCCCCCTGTTTTTTACGGTATAAACGCATCACTACTTTATTGGCGCGTAAACGACGCATGACCCGAGCCAAATGAGTTCGGTCAATAACACTTATTGAAAAAGTAACTGCATTATGCCGACCATCGCGTGGATCGACATTTATATTCCCAATGTTTGAACCTGCTTCAGATATAGTTGTAGCCAAAGATGCCAAAACACCGCGCTCGTTGGCAACATCTACTGTAATATCAACCCAATATTCGCCTTGTACCTGTTCATCCCAGCGTAATGCAACAAATTGTTCCGGATTTATACGCGTATTTTTTAAATTAACACAATCACTATTGTGAACAATTATGCCACGTCCTTGTTGGAAAACCCCGACGATATTGTCGCCTGGGATGGGTTGACAACATTCTCCAAAATTAACCACCATACCTTCAGTACCTTTGATAGCTAAAGGTTTACTTTTTCCAGCCTTATCAAGTTCATTACCTTCCTGGGTCACGATTAATCGTTTCGCGATAACCATGGCCATCTGATTGCCAACACCGATGGCATAAAGTAATTCATCTATATTTTTATAGTGCATGTCACCCAATAAGGCATTAAGGCTCTCAGGGGGGACTTTGGCAAAATCACTGGATAAATCTAAAAGAGCTTGTTCAAGTAAACGTTTACCTAATACTATGGACTCAGTATTTTGCTGGCTTTTCAAAAAATGGCGAATATTAGAGCGTGCTTTACCGGTGACAACAAAATTCAACCAGGAGGGATTTGGGTGTGCTCCAGGCGTGGTAACAATTTCGACTGTTTGTCCATTGGATAGGGGTATACTTAAAGGGACTAAACGACGATTGACCTTTGCCGCCACGCACGTATTGCCAACCCCTGAGTGCACAGAATAAGCAAAATCCACTGGCGTTGCCCCTTTTGGCAGCTCCATGATATGGCCTTTAGGGGTAAATACGTAGACCTCATCCGGGAAAAGATCGATTTTAACGTTTTCTATAAATTCAAGTGAATTTCCCGTACTTCGTTGTAGTTCTAATAAACTTTGCACCCATTCCCGTGCGCGTAACTGTGCTTCATTAACTTCCAGACCCGATGACTTATAAATCCAGTGTGCTGCAACCCCATTTTCAGCCACTTTATCCATATCCCGAGTACGCACTTGCACTTCCAAGGGGACTCCAAACGGCCCAAATAATGTAGTGTGCAGGGATTGATAGCCATTGGCTTTAGGTATACCAATGTAATCTTTAAATCGTTGTGGAACTGGTTTGTAGGTACAGTGCAAAGCGCCCAAAATACGGTAACATGAATCAATATCTTCGGTGATCACACGAAAAGCAAATACATCTGTAATCTCCGTGAATGAAGATTTTTTTAAACGCATTTTACGGTAAATACTGTAGAGATGTTTCTGACGCCCAAAAACTTGTTCATAAGGAATGTTTAATTGTGCTAAAGCTTGCTGGAGGTCACGCTCAATCGTCTGAGTTAATTCACGGCGATTTCCGCGTGATTTTTCAACAGCAGACTTTATTGCTCGATAACGCATCGGGTATAAAGCCTGAAACCCTAGATCTTCCAGCCCTACATAGACCGAGTGCATACCTAAGCGATTAGCTATAGGGGCATAAATTTCGAGAGTCTCAATAGCAATGCGCCGCCTCTTGATTGCAGGCATAGAACCCAAGGTACGCATATTATGCAATCGATCAGCAAGTTTCACTATGATGACGCGGATGTCTTTAACCATAGCAAGCACCATTTTGCGAAAATTTTCTGCTTGTGCTTCGGCTTTGGACTCAAATTTAATCTTGGTCAGTTTGGTTACCCCATCCACTAAGGCGGTAACATCTTCACCAAACATACGCGTTAAATCATCTTTATTAATGGATGTATCTTCAACTACATCATGTAACAAAGTCGCCATGATGGTTTGATAATCCAGACGCATACGAGCAAGAATTAATGCAGCAGCAACGGGATGAGTTATATAGGGTTCTCCAGAAAGGCGCATCTGCCCTTGATGAGCCTTTTCAGCTACTAAATAAGCTTGATAACATTTTTCAATTTGAGCCTGCTCCAGATAGCATTTGAGCTCTTCATCAAGCTCTTTAAAGTAGCTCACGCAGCACTCCCTAATGTCTAACATGGCCATACCCCGTTTCATATCAACTTAACATCACTTAATGAACTGAACAGACTACTCACTCATGACGTTCATCGCCCAGTTAAGAGACATATCAGCTTATATATAAAATATAGCCTAAACAGCATCATACGGATAAAGCCCCAGAAAAATGATCAATTAATTGACGACTATGGTATTTTGAAAACACCTCATCCCTTAATCGATTTCAACAGGCTTAAGTTATGCATACGCTTCCAACAGTATTCTTTTACTTGAGATCCGTTGCGACGCATAATCAATTGATTATTAATTGAAATTTAGGCTAACGAACTGCCTTATTCAAAAATACTCATTAAAACGTTTAGGTTATACCTTAAATATACGGATTTAATCGAATTTTTAGAACAGGCAGTTGTGAACAAAGATTATTCTTTGTCCATAATATCGGCTTTAACCAATCCTTCAGCAATTTCTCGCAAAGCAACTACTGTAGGCTTATCATTTTCCCACTCAACCATAGGCTGATCACCTCGTACAGCAATCTGACGTGCCCGCTTGGTCGCAACCATAACTAATTCAAAACGATTCTCAACATGTTCTAGACAATCTTCAACAGTAACTCGTGCCATAAGCTTCCTCCAGCGGAATGAGAGTCCTATTTCTTGCGCTACACGCTACGAAATAGAGCCACTCGTTGATATGTAATTATAATAAGACATTTTACTGCGGTGACAAAAGGAAAGAAAGTAATTTCACCTGTTTATTTTTCTGTCTTTCTAAGCGTAATCGATCAGCTACAACAATAGCCTGCAAATCTGCTGCAGCATGAGCAAAGGTGTCATTGACGATTAAATAATCGAACTCATCAAAATGACTCATTTCATGCTGCGCCTTTTTCATCCGCTCGCTGATTACCTCGTCTTTATCTTGACGACGTTTAAGTAGACGTTGTTGCAATGCATCGATTGAGGGCGGGATAATAAAAATGCTTACAGAATCTGGGAAAATGTGCTTTATTTGCGCAGCACCCTGCCAATCAATATCGAGCAAAATATCAACACCCGCCTGCAAACGTGCATTAATTTGTGCAATGGCGGTGCCATAAAGGTAATTAAAAACTTGTGCATGCTCTAAAAAAGCATTTTCCTGAACCATAGAATGGAACTGCTCATCATTAATAAAATGATAGTCCACTCCATCGCGTTCGCCTGGTCGCATCGGCCGTGTCGTGTGAGAGATTGAAATTTCAATATTTTCCATGCTTTGCGATAGGTGCTTTACCAAGGTTGTTTTCCCGCCGCCGGAAGGGGCTGCGACAATAAATAAATTTCCGCAATAATTCTTTGCCATAGCTACTCAATATTTTGTATTTGTTCACGCATTTGTTCAATAATCACCTTCATTTCCAAGGCGCATTGGGTTAAAGCTACTGAATCTGATTTAGAGCTTAAAGTATTCGCTTCACGATTTAATTCTTGCATAAGAAAATCCAGACGTCTCCCGGCAGCAACCTGGCCATTTAGGATACGTTTTACTTCTTCAATATGCGTTGATAGGCGGTCGAGCTCTTCGCTCACATCCATACGCGCAAGAATTAGCGCAAGTTCCTGTTCTAAACGTACCTCAGGTACCTCAAGTTTTATTGCATGGAGTCTAGTGAGTAATTTATCTTTGGTACCGTTTAGCTGTTCCTTAATATGAGAACGAGCTTCCCGGACCTGGTGCGCCAACTCTTCTATTTTAGAACTGAGAATATTACTCAGCGCCCTACCCTCCTGACCACGCATTTCCACTAACTGCTTAATGGCTACGTTAAAAAGCGATGCTGCTTCTTCAGCCATCAACTCTTGATTTATGACTTTAGTTTGAATTACCCCTGGCCACTGGAGGATATGGCTTACAGCTAAATCATTAGCCAGTTGGTGCGTGGTAACTAATTCATGGCCAATCTCAAGAAGATTGGATACGAGTTCTGCATTTACGTTCACATGGATCTTCTCACCACTCGCCTCTTGAATACGTAATTGACACTCAATTTTTCCACGGGCTATTTTATCACGTAGCTGTGTTCTTAAAGGCATCTCTAATGCCCGCATCGATTCAGGTAAGCGAAAAGAAATATCAAGATAACGATGGTTTACTGAACGAATTTCCCAACACAAAACCGTATTACTCGTTTGCGCTTGTGCTCGAGAAAAAGCAGTCATGCTTTGTACCATATACTTCACTCGGTCAATTAATCTGTGGGGAATATACCGCAAATTGCTGGAATTGCACAGTGCATCCTGGCACGGAAAACTAAATTGTTCCGTCTAATCGCGGCTATCTCAATGACCTTCTCGCAAACTTTCAGGTTATTGCGTATGATGCCAAATGCCTACGGAGTAGGCTATCTGAGTAGAGCGTTAATAGGGAAATTATGAGTAGCTATACCAAAACTTACAGTTGTTTTTTTGAGATCGAATTAGCAGAACAAGAATTTGGGTTGTCTCGAGAGGAGCACAATTATCTATGCAATAAACGCCTTCTGGTGCTCATAGCTACTTTAACGCATGCGGGGATTCGTTTTTATCCTGAGCAATCAAATGATGACTTAATTAGAACTATCCTACAAAATAAACATAAATCCCCGTCCAATTTTGTATGGGAGCATTGTTCAAGTTCTACTGCAGGTGGTCGTATGGGCGTTATGCGTTTAGTCCCTAAAAATCAACATCATCCGCGCTCAACTTTCTGGAGAAGAATTCACCCCGATTACAAAAATCGTGGTGGTTATCATGAATGGGCGAAAGCAGCCGGTGCGCCTGCGATACTATTAAAAAACGATGCGCAGCAATTGCATCACATTGACCTGATGGAAAGCCCAAGAGCTCCAGAAGCATTACTCTTTTTATTTTTAAAAAAAGCGGTACTAACCAATAATCTGCTCAGCACACACAAAGTACTCTACCGGATGAACGAATTAGGCTTGAGCTCAAAAGAAATCAGTCAACTCATCCAGCAATCATTTACTGTTGGTGCACAAAAGCGGGAGACGACTCTATTACATGAAGCGGTGAAAAATGGTTATGAACCGTTATTCAAAGCTCTTTTTTACTATATTGATCCGCATCTACCCAATCCAATAGATAGCGATGGTAATTCATTAAGTCATATCGCTGCACTTTATAATCGCCCCGGTTTATTAAAAATACTTTTATTTTCAGAAAAAAATACCAACACGATTAATAAACAGCAGCAAGGGATCTACGATATTCTGGTCATTAAAAAGTTTAAACAAAGTCTTTCAGTGTATGAGGGCTTTCAAGTAAAAAGCGGATGCGGGCTTTTGCATAATTCGAGAAATAAAAAAACACCTACATTGGATTTTTTTTCAAATCAACCAAAGAAGATCAATCAACAGGTTTCATTATTCAAGCAAGGTTTTTATCATAAAACCGTACCTGTAAAAAAATGGACCTTTTCGCAAACTTTGCGCGGAATAACCACTTGCCTAAAAAATATAGGCAAGTGATGTCTTAAGCGTATTAATATAAACTGTATTAAGGCTGAGCTTTGGTGGATTCGGTTTGATGATATTTTTTTACCTGATCCATTACTGCCGACATGATCGTCATTCCCGTAACGACTCTTAGTCCACGCCAGCCTACACCTTTGAAAAACCCAGCTGCGCCCTCGGTTTGATACATCTGTTTCGCTACACCCACCAAATTATTTTGAGGTGAAGAGGAGCGAGTTAGGGCTTGTTGGCGTGTTTTGACAGTATCTATTGGTTGCGAAAGCCCTGCACCCACAACCCCCGTCAAGATTCCTGAGAGTAAGAGGGACGTAGCCTCATGATTACAATGAGGTTGCAATTGTTTATTAACCCAAGGGGCTACACCTAACCAGAACAGTGTGAACATACCTTCACGGAGCATTGTTGCGAGCATGCCGGTATAAAGTGCTGACACACCTTCAGTTTTTACCATATTCATTGTTTGTGCATAATTCATTTTTGTGGTGATGATTCGTTCCGTCGGACAACTAACCACTGAAGCACTCACTCCAGAGCCGAAGGCCGCCAGCATTTTTTGTTGACTGCTTAACTCATATTCCCCATCCTGCAATAGGTTTTGCAGTAAATGATTAACCCCTACTTGCAGAGCAGATATCGGAACCATGCTCATCGCATTGGGTAAAAATCCTTGATATAAACTTTTGGGCTTGAAGGAAACTGCAGCACCTTGCTGTACCAAAATTTTAAGTTTATTCAGTGGATGCCCTACGATCACTTCACTTAAACCTGCCAAACTGCCACTGATTATTCCATGCCATAATCGGGGCTGCTTCTTATCCGAAGTCTGAGGGGGTTGTTCAACTTTAGACTGTGACATAATTCTCTCCAATGCGTTAATGTTTAGTTTATATCCACGCTAAAACCGCTGCCCTAGAGGGGCTGCGAGGATAATAAAGTGCACCGCTCTAGGGATTAGAGAGAAAGATAATAAATTGAATAAAAGACTGAATTTTGCGCGCGCCATGACATTGCACAGGAGCGATGTCTGCTGAAAAAGCATTGTATGGACGCACGGTTGAAGACATTACATTTTGCCTTTAAATTAACTAACAAGTATTAAAAATCAACGTATCATACTTCTTTGACAAGCGTCAAGCGCTTTTTAAATATTATCTATGTACCTATGAAAAAGACCTTTCATCTACAGAGAAATATTATCAAGTTTATAAATTATTCGTTGCATGGTAATACTCTTCTAAGGCTTTATAGTAATTATCCTTAAGCTCTGGATTTTTTAATGGTTTTAAATATTTCTCAGTACTATTGACCTTAGCATCTGCTTTAACATGAAACATACGATATTGGCTTGTCACTAAATCATGGCACTCCGCTGCTTTATCCACTTGAGTTAATTTATTTAGAAATGAAGTCGCCCGTCCCTGATGGGAGCTAAAAAACCTGGAGCACTTCGATATATAATCCTCAATTTTTTGAATAAGAAGTGGACGGAACTTATTTTGAACAATTCGTTCAACCATGTCATCCACCTGCTCTTGATTTAATTGTGCATTGAGCTTATTGACCATTTCAACGGCAACAAGCATCTCTTCCAAAGTACTTACTTTAGACTCAAATATGGGCATGAGTTGTGAATACTGTAGTTGAAAGAAGAACGCTTGCTCTACTTCCAAACCATATTCACGCTTCAGTTTTAACACCGTACGCGCCCGATTAATCAGGTAATTATCAACATCCAGTTTCTGGGCAATTTTTAATAACCGCTCAAACAAAAGCTGATCGCTTGCATGTGCAAGCCACCGTATAAAATGCTCGCCATCAATCGCTGCATTGTGCACCACAATTTCTAAGTTTTTATCGGAAATATTGGGATCCTTGATTAATAACAGCTCTAATAACTTAAAATCCCAGTGACATGTGTCCAGTAGCTTTTTTTGAAAAGAATATTCTACAGCCAGTTTAATCGCCAAATCATAATGCTTATAGGTAGCAGCCCACTCCACAGCCGACCCGATTGTTTCATGGGGATACTGATGCATGGTAATCAGTTTATTAATGGAATTACTGTGATTTCCGGATGCCAATCCACCCATAATTTCTTTTTGTAAATCCAGTATTGATTCTCGATTACTCGCTTTTACATGGGAATGCTTTTTTAAGAGTTCGAGAATAAAATCTTCATCTCCTCGCCAGGCTGCAACACGAAGGATGGTAGAAAATGAAAAATTAATCGAATCAATACATTGGTTGGCAAGAACCTGAAGTAATTTTTTATTCCTCCCCAGAGTTACGCCCTTAAGAGCAGCATTCATGAACTCTTGTTTGGATTCTTTGGGTAGAGCTTCTAAAAAAGTTAAAACCTTTTGCTCATATCCCCTTTGCGCTAATGCCACCATAAAAGTAGGACTTTCTTTAAGATGATTTGTGGGTTTTCGGCGTTGATAGTCCTGTTGAATTGATTCAAAATCAGAAAAATACCCACCGATAATCGCACCATAATATATCTTATCAATATTAGCCTGAAACTTCTCATGCAATACAAATGCTTCGTTCAGGTAACCATCCCGAGCCAAAGCCGCTGCAGGCGTTAACATAGGCATATCCATGCAATCGATTTTAACATTGGGTTTTAATAAGAGAATGGAAAGCTCTTTTCGCGCTATTTCCTGTTTTTCTGGATTGCATAAGTCTTTAGCAAGTGCATAGATTTGTTCGAAGTAACTCATCTTTCATCCCTGTGATAACAATTTAAAGTTCATAATGACTTTATCATAAACAGATTATGCTCACTAATAATTAATCTTTTACCCGTTGCGATTTCTTCACTTTAAAAAATAATTTCTTAAATATTTAGGTAATTAGCCCAGTTTTTTCACCTATCTGGCCTCATTAAGATGCAAGAATTCTGAGAAAGAGATATAATCTTGTTTTTGTCACAAGGATTTTCCATGCGCCCCAGTAACCGCGAATCAAACCAATTACGCCCTATTAAAATAACCCGTAATTTTACCAAGCATGCTGAAGGCTCAGTTTTGGTCGAATTTGGCGATACCAAGGTTTTATGTAATGCTTCCGTAATTGACGGTGTACCTCGATTTATCAAAGGGAAAAATCAAGGGTGGATCACCGCTGAATACGGTATGTTACCACGGGCAACACATAGTCGCACTGAACGTGAAGCGGCCAAAGGAAAACAAGGTGGTCGTACTATGGAAATTCAACGATTAATTGGCCGCTCCTTACGGGCCTGTGTTGAATTAAAACATTTGGGTGAAAATACCATTACTCTGGATTGTGATGTTATTCAAGCCGATGGTGGAACCCGCACCGCTGCTATTACCGGCGCCTGCGTTGCTCTGAAAGACGCAATCAATTGGATGGTTGCCCGCGAAAAAATTAGAAGGATGCCTGAATTTAACTATATCGCAGCGGTTTCAGTCGGTCTCTATCGCGGTCAACCTGTATTGGATTTGGATTACGCTGAAGATGTTTTAGCGGAAACCGATATGAATGTCGTCATGAATGAAGCCGGGCATTTTATCGAAGTGCAAGGAACTGCAGAGGACAAAAACTTTAATCGCGATGAATTAAATCAAATGCTAGCCCTCGCAGAAATCGGTATCCCACAATTAATTGAACTACAAAAAACAGCATAAAAATTTACCGTGCTCCGATTTCACGTTTAGATGATTGGAGCATGGGCTTCTTCTCTTTTTCTATTAAACTCGCGATCCCTTCAATTTTAACTATAAATAACCTATAGTCCTATTCATTTGACAAAGTTTGAAAAAATCGTTGCCCATGATGCAAGAACAATTACAGTCTTTACACCAACGAATATATGCTGCAGCCCTCAAAGCGCAGCGCAAGCCTGAGAATATTCTCCTGTTGGCTGTAAGTAAACAACAGTCTTCTGGTGCGATTCGCAAGGCATTCCATTTGGGACTAAAACACTTTGGTGAAAATTATTACCAGGAAGCAATATCAAAAATTGCTGAACTTCAAGACTTACCTTTAATCTGGCATTTTATTGGTCCGATACAAAGCAATAAAACGAAAGGTATCGCACAAAATTTCAGTTGGGTTCATAGTATCGACCGTTTAAAAATTGCATCCCTGTTGAACGAATATCGCGGATCCGCTTCATCTCCACTGAACGTTTGTTTGCAAATTAAACTCATTCCCGAGCCCTCAAAAGCGGGAGCTTCACCAAAAGAGGCTTTTGAACTGGTCGAACAGATAACAAAACTACGCAATTTAAACCTGCGGGGCCTCATGGTTATCCCACCCCCATTAGACGACTATGATCAACAATTTGAGATATTTTCTCAGCTGCATCGATTACTTAAAGACTTAAATGAACAATTTCATTTATCGATGGATACCCTCTCTATGGGAATGAGTGATGATTTGGATAGTGCTATTGCCGCCGGAGCTACGATTATTCGCATTGGTCGGGCATTATTTGGAGAGCGACAAGGGTAAGCACTGTTTGCTATACTCACAGCGTGCTTAAATTTATGAGAGGAAGATATGTCTGGGTTCACCGCAGTTGGATTGTTTGTTGTTTCCCTGGTTTTTTCATTATTAATCTTTTCTTTATGGTTAAGAATTGCTTTAAAGTACTTCCGTATTAGTACACTGAATCCTTTAAGCCAACTGGTATACACTTTGACTAATCCCATGGTCGCGCCCGCACAGATACTATTTAAAAACTCCACTAAAGCAGGACAAAAATATGAGCCCGCG
Organism: Legionella sp.; assembly: GCA_017306715.1. Lineage (GTDB taxonomy): Bacteria > Pseudomonadota > Gammaproteobacteria > Legionellales > Legionellaceae > Legionella. The sequence goes on from JAFKHV010000044.1 coordinate 28,054, forward strand.
GTTATTGGAACGCTAATCCTGGTTGAGATTATCAAAATTGCTTTGATAAGCTTAATCGCTTTTGGCGGATTGATGCATATAGGATATTTCATTCTCTATGTTGTTGCCGATTTAGTTATTCAACCTTGTGATTTAATGTTCTTCGCCATTTTGATTCGTGTGATTATGAGTTTTGTTAATCCAGCCTGGAATGGCCCTATTGCGGATGTTCTTTACATTATCACGGAGCCTGCACTTATTGTCGGCAGAAAAATAATACCCAACATTTCCGGTTTCGATTTTTCCCCATTTATTATGCTAATGATTCTTAAAGTAATTACTCTTTTTGTGAGTGCAAATCTACCCTGGAGATTGCTGTAATATTAACTATACTTAGGGATAGGTACTACTGGAAGGATAAAATCATGCGTGCATTCGCTAGTGGTGTCGGGCTTTTTCTAGTTCCGCTTAGTATATTTGCCAACGCTCAATCATTATACTGCCCGCAAAATCATGGCTATATAAATATTGGAATGACGCAAGACCAGGTTATCGCTGCCTGTGGTCAACCACAGACCCAACAAGATTCGAATCAACCTCTGACAGAAAAAATACCAGTTCAACAGTTAATTTATAATAATATGGGCAGTGCGACCGCCTTTTACGGGGTTTGGAACTTACCGACCGGAAATGGCGGAGCGCAATTAGAAGTTAATATTGTGGACAAGAAAGTTCGTAGTATTCGTCTTAATAGCTCAGATAGTAATGCAGTCTCAATCTGCAGCGGAAATAGTATTCAAGTCGGTGATCCCGTCGAAAAGGTTTATTATTCTTGCGGCAATCCCGCAGTAACCAATAACACGTATATTAATCAAGTAGTACAAACTGCACAAAAACCACAGATTTGGGTTTACCAGGTCGACCAATTCCAACCGCCCGTTATCTTGACATTTGTTGATGGTAAACTACAATCCATCAATTAATCATCTAAGGTAGCGCTCATGTCTGAAAATTTGGAAGATTTAACTATTTCCTACAGTGAAGGTACACTGGAGACAGTAAAAGAACTTGATAAAAAAATTCTGAGCAAAGGTGCATGGACCACCATAATTTTTAAATATCAAGACTGGGAGAGCGCTAAAAATGCGTATGGCCCAGAAAAATATTCCATCCGACGTTACCAAAAACGTAATGGACAATATTGGCAACAATCCAAATTTAACATCTCCAGTCGCGAGCAAGCGCAAAAGATAATTGATGTACTAACTGACTGGCTTAAGTA
>JAFKHV010000045.1 GCA_017306715.1 Legionella sp.
CACAGTGTATTTATTGTTTTGTGGGTGAAGAGTTTCAAGCACTTGGGGAGAATACCTATTTGGTTAATCCGATGCACACCCAGGATTTCCATACTCTGTTTAGCCAGTTACAGCAACATCATCAGGATTTACAGGGAATTATTTATTTAAGTGATGCGGTACCGGAAAGTGCTCAAGAGCCGCTTACCGCAAGCCTTGCATTGCTGTCCCTATTTCAGGCGTTAGGACAATTTAATTGGTCTCAAGGATTATTGTTCACCTTGGTAACCCATAAGGCACAGCAAGTCCAGCGCCAGGATAAGGTCAATTATGGGCAGCATCCGCTATGGTCCATGACGCGAATTTTTGCGGCAGAGGAAGCACAATTTCAGGTTTTATTACTGGATGTGGATGAGCAAGAGGGTTTGGTGCATAACGCACAAAATATTGTTAGCGAGTTGGTGAATTATCAAGCCGGACAAAATCATATCGCCCGAAGACTTGGAAGTCGGTTCGTACCGCGCTTTGTCACCGAAGATCTTTCTGCCGTGAATAATTCTTGGGTTGCCCCTCCTGCCGCCCTGGTTACTGGAGGTTTAGGTGCTTTAGGTTATGAAGTAGCGCGTGCATTAATTAATCAAGGGACGCGCTATTTATTGCTCACAGGAACTCAGGCACGTGCTTCGTTAACCCCTGAAAAAACGACATGGTTACGGCAGTTGCAGGAGCAGGGTGCGCAGATAGAGTATCAGGCAGTTGATGTTGCCGATGCTCAGGCAATGCAGGCCGCGATTCACACTGCGGAAGCCAAATGGTCGTGTGCGATTACGGGTGTATTTCACTTAGCCGGAGTGACGACCGACCATGTCACTTTAGCGCAGATGGACCGCAATTTATGGCAGCAGGTATTGCGTGTTAAGGTCGATGGTTCATTAGTCTTGCATGAATTGTTTGCATCGCGTCCCCATACCGCTTTTGTGTTGTTCTCATCGATTGCTGCCGTACCCCATTTCGGAATGGCAGGCTTAAGTGCGTATGCAGTAGCCAATGAATTTATGAGTGGTTTGGCACATCATCGCCGCAGTCAAGGCTTACCCGCTTTAAGCATAAATTGGGTGGCCTGGTCTGAAAAAGGAATGAGTCATCGGCATAACCATGATGCTTTTTTGGATGCGGTGGGAATGGCAGCACTGAGCATCAAAGAGGGGATGGAGATATTTAATCAGCTACTCCAACTCAATCCGGTCGAAAGCACCATATGTAAAATAAACTGGCAGAAATTTTTTCAAGTGCATGCAACAGCGAAGAAGTTAGATTTCTTTCATCACTTCCAGCAGGAGTATGCTTCATCCGCAGCGATTGCCCCTTCATCATTTACCGCTGAGGAAATATCCCAGTTAGTGGTTGAGGCATTGGCTAAGGCGTTGGCGCTGGAGACCCATGAACTTGAGATGGATGTCCCTTTTCAACAATATGGTATGGATTCAATTATCGGTATCCACTTCACCGCCGATTTAAGCATGTCTTTTCCAGATGTCGTGTCACCTATGGATTTGTATCGTTATCCTACATTGAAGCAACTCACGGAATTTATCATCGAACGGGTGGGCATCACGGAAAAATCCCTCTCGCCCTCGGAAGAATTGGATTTGGATAAACTGAGCTCAGAAGAGCTTCAGAAATTGCTTGAAGCGGAGCTAGAAGGTTTGGAGGAGCTGACTTATGAATGACATCCCGATTTTAAAAAAGGCGTTACGGACTATTCAACAGCTCAAAAAATTAGTGCAAGAAAAAAAAGAGTTTTCATTTGAGCCGATTGCCATTGTTGGCATGAGCTGTCGTTTACCACAGGCTCATAACCTGGATGAATTTTGGAATCTTCTTGCGACCGGTAAAAATATCATTACCCCTTTATCGGAACAGCGCTGGAATTTATTACAGGGCACGAAAGAGCCTTTAGAACGTAAAGCCGATTTAACTTATCGCGGAGGATATCTCGAAGATATTGCTGCATTCGATGCTTATTTTTTTGGGATTAGTCCACGTGAAGCATTATGGATGGACCCACAACAACGCCTCTTGCTTGAGGTATCTTATGAAGCTTTAGAAAATGCTGGCTTGCCTTTGGAGCAGGTGCAAGGATCACAGACTGCCGTTTTCTCAAGTTTGTATGCAAGCCAATACGGTCATCTGCAAACTTTGGATTCGGCTATGGATGCTCTATTTTTGCCCACAGGAAGTGCGGTCTCAATTGCTGCAAATCGGCTATCCTATCTTTGGGATCTACGAGGTCCCAGCATGGTATTAGATACTGCGTGTTCTTCCTCACTAATTGCGATTCATTTGGCCTGTCTGCATCTTCAGGCTAATCTCTGTGAGCAAGCTTTGGTGAATGCGGTTAATATTAATTTACTTCCATCCATTCATGCCATACTTGCTCAGGCCAGTATGCTCTCTCCCGCAGGGCAATGTAAAACATTTGATGCGCAAGCTGATGGTTATGTGCAAGGGGAGGGGGCGGCGGCGATTGTGTTGAAGCCTCTATCCAAAGCACTTAAAGACCAGGATCGCATTTATGCACTCATCCTCGGGGGTGCGGTCAATCAGGATGGTAAAACCAATGGTTTAACTGCGCCTAATGGTTTACAGCAGGAGCAGTTATTAACGAAAGCCTATGCGACGGCCAAAGTGCAGCCTCATCAGGTATCGTATGTTGAATGCCATGGCACCGGGACCTTTCTTGGCGATCCCATTGAGGTAGAAGCTTTGGGGGCCGCACTGAGTAGCGCGCGCACAGCGGATACACCCTGCTATCTGGGAGCTGTTAAGACCAACATTGGGCATTTGGAGCCTGCCGCAGGGTTAGTGAGTATCATTAAAACAGCGCTGGTGTTGCATAAAAAAAGCATACCTCCCAATCAAAATTTCACCAGCCCCAATCCCCACATTCCTTTTGCGCGATTGGCCTTTAAATTGCCAAAAACGGTTGAACCCTTACCCCGCTATGGAGAAACTGCCGTGGCTGGAGTTAGTGGTTTCGGTTTTGGTGGCGCGAATGCACATTTGGTGTTACAAGAGATGCTTCCAGAAACACCCGCGTTTGCGCCCTCAGCAAGTCAACCCCAGCAGGAAGTGTTTACCCTTTCTGCAAAAAGCAGTACTTCTTTAAAGGGGCTTATTCAGGCTTGGAGTATTTATTTAAAGCAACATCCGCAACTGGATTTAGCACAACTGTGTCACACCCTACATCTAAGACGTTCACATTTTTCTTATCGTCTAGCGCTTGTGGTCCGTTCTGTAGACGAGTTAACGCAGAAATTAAATCTTTTAAAAATTGATTTAAACTTGCTCCCTGAGGGGGCTTTCTACAATCCTGAGCCGAAAAAGGTAAAACCGGTGGCAGGGCCGTCTAACCCTGAATTAATGGATGCAATGAGTTTGGCAAAACTTTATGTCGCGCAACAAAATATCGATTGGCATCAATTTGAAAAAAGTCGCTCGTTCCCCCAGATCGATTTGCCCGGCTATGTTTGGGATCATAAGGATTACTGGCCTAAATTTAACAAAATTGCACCACAGAAAGCCGTAGCGGAGCATCCGTTTCAAGCAAGGGTACTACCATCTCCTTTAGCAAGTCAGCAGTTCGAATTTATTTTTGAGTTAGAAAATTTACCGGAAATTAAAGACAGCTTCTCCATATTGCATGCGGGTTTTTATGTGGAAATGCTTGCTTATGCTCTCGATAATCGTTATCAACATACATCGTTTACCGCTACAGAATTCTATTTTTCTTCGCCTTTGTTGGTATTAGAAAACCAAACAGTTACCGTGCATTTAATTTTAGAACCGCAAGCCAATGGATTATTAGGATTTGAATTTTATAGCAGCAATGGACAGGATTCCTGGATTCGTCATGCACAGGGTAAATTAGCGTCCACGCACATCATGACAGCTCCGCAATTGCCTGAAATTAGTTCTATCATGCGCCAACATTATTTGGGTAATGACCAAGTCTGTTATCAACGCATTCAGGATATGGGGATGCCTGCGGGAGACACGATTCGCTGGATAAAAAATTTTTGGTTTGCAAACGGTGATGGCGTTGCCGAACTGCGTGAAAAAAAATTACTTGAACGCAATGAACATTATGTCCGTAAACTCCACCCCGGTATTATCGATGCTTGCATTCAAACGCTTTTTTTACTGTTACCACCCGAAATCAAAATCCCTTTTGTAGCCTCATATATGGGGGAACTTAAGTGTTTTCATACCGCTGAAAATGCCAAATATATTTATACGCGAATAAAGCCTTATCTTGCTGAAGAAAAAAAGATTATTGGTGAATGGTTTTTACTTGATGAACAGTTTACAGTCCTGGCTCAATGCACTGATATTCACTTAAGTCAGCTTAATAACACCCGTGGTATTGAGCAATTACTTACAGTCAATACCCAATCACCAATCGATTTCACGCTTCCTTATGCTTTATGTAAAGAACAGGTGCAACAATTACTAATGGAGCAATTGGCAGCGATATTTTCCATGCCGGTAGCAGATATTAAAGCGCACCATACCTTACATGATTTGGGGATGGACTCATTGATGGCACTTGCGGTGATGCGGGTCATCGAGACGCATACAGAGGTCAGCTACGCACTACCGAAATTGATGCAAGGACCAACTATTGAGGAAATTACCGTAGATATTTTAAAACAAAAAAATATTCAGGCGGCTGTAAATCTGCCGGAAAAGACAGCGGATATTACTTCCTGGCTTGCCTATCACAAGCCGCAATCAGACGCTGAGCTTCGTCTTTTTTGTTTTCCTTATGGTGGAGGCGGAGCGTCCATTTATCGTGAATGGCAAACGCATTTTCCAAATCACCTTGAGGTATGCCCGATACAGTTACCGGGGCGAGAAAATCGCATGCAGGAAACTCCGCTAGCAGATATAAAAGAATTAATCCCTTTGCTTGCTGAGCAACTTAAGCCCCTCATGGACAAACCTTTTGCTTTTTTCGGTCATAGCTTTGGCTCCTTGGTCGCTTTCGAGTTAACCCGTTTTCTTAGAAGGACAGGGGCTCAAGAGCCTGAGCATCTTTTTGTCTCGGCCTATCCCGATCCTCGCGTGCCCAGTAAAAGTCTGGATAATTTACTTGCGGAGTTGGCGGCAATCAATCTGGATTTATTTTCTCTTGATGAACAGCATCTGCAACGCTTAGATGACCTGAAGCTTAGCGAATTAGCGGCTATTTTCAAGAGAAATGGCGTGGTGGATTACAGTGACGCACGCATGACGAAAAGTATCATTCAGGTGCTCTTGCCTATCTTTGTTGGTGATATGCGGATAGTAAAGAGTTATCAATATTATGAAGACCCCCCCTTAAATTTACCCATCACCGTTTTTGTCGGCCAACACGATACCTGGGTCTTGCCGCAAGATCATGCGGGGTGGACGGCACACAGTGCACAGTCTTGCACCCTAGAGCAATTTCCAAGTGGTCATTTATTTGTAAGAGAGGAACTCTTTAGGAAAAAAATTATTTCCGTAATTCAAACAGCTTTGGATCAAAAGTTGCTGGTCACTTAATCAGTTACATGAAATCCCGCATTCAACGAGGCTAGCAACAAGTGCTAACAAGTTTATAAAAGATTCTTATGCACCTAAAATGCACAAAAAAGCTGATGGAACAAAAATGTATCAATCCTCTTCGGTTAAGTAGCTCGCCGCAAAATGCGTTTTTTAAACCACGCTCGATCAAATCCAGGACCACAAAGGATAAGAAAGAAGCACAAATTAAACAAAAATATAATAAAGGAACTGAATATCTAGATCGCGTGTATATCGAAGAAGAAAAAGGAATGAATTTATTGGAGTCAAGAAACTATGAAAAACTCTGTGAATTAATTGATTATCTTGAAAAAAATGATAAGAGCAGGATTTATTATCAAATGCTTGCTGCACAAGTTTCCCTGCTCCAGCAAGCTGTCAATGACGATGAACGATATTCACTTTAATCAATAAAAATTAAGGACGAATATTTTCTTCTACAAAAGAGTTTTCCAGTTCTTGAAGTGACTTCGTTTTTCTAAAAAAGCTGATTGAACGGTGCTTGCTGACAATACGCTTAATCTCTTCATCCGTGCGCACATCTTCTATGCCCATAACCACAGCATTGTTTAATGCTACTCTTAAATCGCTTGCTTTTTTAGCACTTCCCGGAGAGCAGCAACTTCGAGAATTCCGCTCAAGCCTTTTTATAATGCGCTCAACTACCTCGACATCGGCACGTGTTGTGTCGTTGGGTGCATTTTCAGTCACTGATGAGTCTTGAGAAAATTGTTTTTGGTAATAAGCCGCCATACCGGTTTCAGCAAAAACTTTGGCAACAAAACCTGCATGAGAAACAGTCAAACCGTCTTCTTGGTAAATGCTTTCAATAATCTGTGCCGTATTATTCAAGGGAAAATTTTTATCTTTATGCTCAACAAAATCGAAGATGACAAGCCAGAACTCAAGTGCATTAACTAAAACAGAAGTTTCTCCTTGCTCATCTCTATAGGCATTTAGTGCAAGCTTGATATCACCCTTAACGAATCGCTCGTTTAAGATAGCTAATATCTCTTCTTTCTTTTTAGAATTTATTCCTTCAAATTTCTTTTTAATTTTTTCCCACAATTCTTGTTGATGTTTTTGAATTGGGTTGCTCATGTCGTCCTGATTACCTTGAGGTAGGTTATTCTCGTCATGTCGATGTTCTTGAGTTGAGTTATCTTCAGGCTCTTTGAATAGGTTATTGTCTATAGCAATTTGACGTATTTTAGGCCAATTCTTCCAGATTAATCTATCAAACTTGTGAGGATTATCAGTAAAGCCAGAAATTCTATAGGGCTTTAATGCTTTCATGATAAGTTTTTGTATTTCTTGAGCAATGGCAAGGGGATTAGCAATTGGCGCAGGAGCATTTTTTAGGGCTAAAGCTCGTTGCTGCTTTTCTTCTTTCTCCATGATTGCAAAGCGACTTGCCTCTTGTGTCCGCCATTGATTTCTCTGCTGCTGATTTTCTGACCCAAAAACATCAGGTGAAAATAAAGTTTCCAGAGAAACGGTGTGCAGGCAAATAAAACTGTACCCATTAAGACCTAAATCTGCTTTCTCAAAAGATCGAAGCCATTCTTCTTGTTTTTCTTTATCATCTAAATATTCAGCTAAGGTTCGGCCCCTACCTCCTTCCTTATCCTCATCATACCAAAGAGAAAGTTTAAATTTATTAAAATTACGGTCTAATGACTTAGATTTTAGAGCATTGTTTAATTCCACAGGGGAATAAATATGACCAGGAGAGTTTTTATAGTAGCTTCCTAAAAATCGCACGCGATTCGCTTCTTCTGGATTGGCATTGGCGAGATAAAACTCGGGTATCATATTCGTAATTTGATAGAGATAAACTATTTTGAGTTGCTCATTCTTAATTAATCCCTCATGCATTATTTTTAAATAATCAGGACAAAGAATTTTATTTGCCGATATATTGAATATGTTTTCAGATTCTGAACTTATGTAACTCAGGGTTCCATAGTGACAAATTATGTTCTGATGAGTAGTATTATTAATAAGTTGATTATTAGTATGAATGAAGCTGGGATCAATATTGACGATGACCACCTTTTGCCCTTGCTCGGCAGCTTCGATGCAAAAATTGGGACATTGTTGTTGAGTATCGGATGAATGGGCACCACCTAGTGTGAGAACAAATAAATCGACACCATCCAAATTGTTTAGAACGTGATTCAATTGTTGCTGATTCTGTATTAAGTCAGGCATACTTATATCCTAAAATTTTTTGTTAAGCCGATCTTATACTGAATCATTATGTGTGTCAATTTAATGCAATAAGTAAATTTAATGATCTTTTTTGTGATTTTAATAAACAATTTCAACGCAACCCTCATTCTTTTCCGTATCTTCTGTCATAAATTTTTGTATTTAAAAAATTCTTTGTGGTTGATTTATGATCACGCGGTGGTTTATGATAGCAACCTTGAACAAACAGAAGCCAACTAAAATGCCTGATATATATTATGATCCACGTCATATTCAGGAAGAAGCATTAAAATCGTTGCAGGAAGCCTTATCTAAATTAGCCAATCATACCCATACCCAGACCAAAATATTGCAAGGGGTCCGTCATCATGGTGAACCCGTTTACCGTGCACGTCTTAATAATAAGCACCGTATCATTTACACTTGGGTTGGTACGCCACGGCAATTGCTGGTTTTGAGTTTGCTTGAAAATCATAAATACGATCAGGTTAACCGACAACTTGAAGGAACAACAACTCAGGTACAATCGTTTAGTATTGACGATAAAAGCCAAAATAATAACAATCTTAAAGAAACTGAAGTACATCTGAAACGAGCCCCCGCTGAATATTTACCGCAAAAAGAGCTCATTATCTGGGATGAGCATCAACAACGCGCATTAAAACTAGCGATGCCTATGGTTTTGACCGGTCCACCAGGCTCAGGAAAATCTGCGGTACTCCTTGAGCTTTTGTATCAGTATACTCAAACTCCTCGTGAAAAACCGATATTGTTTCTCTCACAATCACAGGCGCTTGTTGAGCAAATGCAAGGCTATTATGAGCAAGAGCAGGCGGCGCATGCACAAGTTAATGTCATGCATTTTAGAACTTGGGAGCAATTGCTCGCACAGAGCTTGACCGAGTATACTTGTGTGGGAAAAGGTGTTTTTACCCAGTGGCTGAAGAATGCAGACAAGACGTTGGATCCAAAGACAAGCTATTATGAGCTTAGCCTTATCGCAGCCTTAGGCATGACCACGTATCAATCGCTACCTTTAGGCAAGCGTCAGTCCTACTACAGTGATAATCAATCACGAAAAGTACAACACATCAAACTTCTCCAGGAATGGCTTGATTTTTTAACGGCCCATAAATTTTTTGATCCGATGGTGTCGACCTTACCTGCAGCAATGAAGCAGGTTTATGATGGAATATTTTGTGATGAATTACAAAATTTACCCCCGGTAGCGCTTGCATCTGTCTTGAATTTATCCGTCGCAAAAGATGTTGTGTTCTGTATGGATTTACACCAATGTCTTATATCCTCACCATTCATTGATGCAGGCCTTAAGTTACTGGTACAACAATATTGGGATTGCAAATTAACCGAACATACCTTGCCCAAGACTTGGCGTAGCACCCAAGCGGTGGTTGCGGCGGCAAATTCATTAATGCACTATAAGTGCTCGCTGGATAAATTTACCCGCCGTGCGTACAGTAATCTCGAGTCTGCGCTTAGTGATATCGGGGTAGTTTCCTGGGTCAACTTAGCGCAAATAAATCAGTTAGAGCGATTTAATCGCGATGATACGGCAATTATTGTCCATGATCTCAAAGATCCTGCGCTCGCTTCCTTTAACGCCATGGGTTTTCATTATGTTTTGACACCAGAACAGGCAATTGGACTGGAATTTCGAACCGTGATCCTCGTAAACCTCATGACTCATTTATGGGATCTATTCAAACACAAAGCAGAACACGAAGATTTGACTATTGAGGAAATGATCGCGCTGCACCGGGTATTTGTGGCCTTAAGTCGGGCGATGAAACAGGTTTTTATCGTAGAAACACAAAAGAAACCAATACAAAACTGGGCGCAAAAAGTCCTGGGATCTTTGCCGGAAAATCAGTTGAATGCACTCCCGACAACACAAACAGTTAGTAAAGAGCAATGGCTAAGTCGGGTTAAATTGCATTTACAGAATGAGCAAGATGATCCCGCACGCATGATCTTGGCAAACTATCTAAATTTTTCGGAAGCACAAGTTAACGAATATCTTCAAGAAAACAAAAAAAGCACCGTAATTATTAGTAATACTTCAGCCTCAGAGCCTAAAAAACACATAATGACCGAATCTCCTAAGGGAGCAAAAAAGAAGAAAAAAAACAATCGGCCAAAAAATGTTCAAAGCTTGCAATCTCCTCCAGCGGGCCAACCAAAAACGAAAATTGAAAAGAAAATAGTTGTTGATAAAAAAAGTTCCGCATTAACAATCGATCTGAATACGGTGGAGCAGCAGACGCAATTAAAACTCCATTCAGTAAAGAATCTCATACCAAAAAAATTGCCAGAACCACCTCCTCCTGCACCTAAATTTAGCGAGAAATTGCTAAACTTTTTAAAGGAGTTTACGAAGCAACCAGATAATTTATCTCTTCTCATGAATAGCTCCAAGTTGACCGAATTTCTTTTTGAGGCGCCTGTTTTTGAAAAAGAGCGGTTATTTACACGACTTTTGAAAAGTGATTTTGCTGCGGAATTTTTACAACAATTAGCGCCTAAAAAAGATTTGATCGCATCTTATTTATTTCCGGAAAATATCGAGAGTTTCAAACAAGAGCGTGTGGATTTTCTGATTGACCTGTGTATGAGTCGAGAAGGTTTACAATTTTTTGAATTATTAATAGAAAATGAACCCAAAGTAAGCGCAATAATCGAATTTCTGAGCATGCATATAATGCCTTCAAGGCATTATAATACCTCATTGATTTATTGGTTAAGCGCTTCGGCACCCGGGCAAAACTTAATATTTAAACTGGTGCAAAAATATAAAACTCTAGCAGGTTGCCTGGGTGAGCTTATTCTATCGTGTCCCACGCACTGTGAGAAACAGTTTTTATGCAATCTGATGAGTGCATTAACCGGGGTAAGCATACTTAATTTTCTTGATACGGAGCAGAAGCTCTCCTTAACATGGGAGGGAATGGGGGCTTTTTCATGGCAGGGTCATTATAAAGATTTTACTTGTTTACTGAGTCAATTATTTTTTTCCGCGCAATCGATAGAAATGAATGAAGGCCAGAAAATATCTTTGGAATTAATAAGCGAGAGCATTCAGATCAATTTTGTTGTTAGTCATGAAAAAGATATTAGAACTTATGGTTTGGTTCATGGAAAATTAGTGGATTGGTATTACCCACTGGATGACGCATTAAAAATAATTCCTCATCTACTTTTCAAAGCAGGAAAACCCGCAGCACCCCAGTTTAAGTTCTCAATTATGAGTGTAAATCCTGCACACCTAAAAATGCCCGATCTGTTCAATGTGGAAAAAATTATCGAAAATTTCAATGCGCATAAAGCTGATTTTCCCTTGGTAGGACTTCATTGTGCTAATCCTGATTTTATCAAAAAAATTACGGATAAATCCGTTCAGTTACAACCGGAAACAGAAGAGAAACAAAATGTGTTTCATATTGCCGTTTTGCAAGCAAATGTTTCCCTAATTAATCTCTTTGCTCGGAATAATCCAGACTTAAATGCACAAGATAAACGTGGACTTACTCCAGTTAACTTTGCTGCATTTTTAAATCGCTCAAACTTAGTTGAATTATTTTTGGATTATGGTGCTTGTGTCAATATTCCAGATGTATATGGCAGGACGCCACTACATTATGCGGTACTGAATAATAATACACGAGTAATGAAGCTATTATTGGAAACCAATAGCGATGTGACTCTAAAAGATGCTGCGGGTAAGAGCGCATACTGTTATGCAAATGAAAGTGTTCATCGTGGCCAATTAGTAAAAATTTTTATACAGAACAATATGGATGTCAATTATCCCACCAGTGACCAAATCACCGCGGCTGCTTATGCGTTGTTGCAAGAAGATGAAGAATCATTTGCGTATCTTGCAGGTGCCGGGGCGAACCTAAATAGCCCGATGAGTAATGGCGAAACCTTAGCTACCATGATTTTAGGAGCAAATTTTTCCAGGCAGTGTAAAGCTCGGATGTTGCAAATACTCTTTAAGTATCAGGTAAATTTTGCAATCTGTGCTTTTCGAGATAAAGTCAAAATTAACCCGATTATCCATGTTTCTAATCTTGATTATTTTCTCGCTGGAACTCTTTGTAAATATATGAGTATTTTTCATGGTTATGAGGTGGAGTTTCTTAAAGCAAAAATGATGATTGAAAACTCCGCAAATGGCCTTTTTTCAGGGATATTTAAAGAAGGCTTCATGCAAAGCGTTGAAGGCAGGGCGATTTTACGCAAAATTGCTGCCAGCGAGAACGATGAAGATTTAAATTTACTTACTCAAAATCAAACGCTCCTGGCTGAAATTTTAATAAAACCAGATTTTCAGTTAGATGTGTTTTTGTATTTGTTAAGTCGTAAAAAAAGTATGAAACTGGTAGCAAGTCTACTGTCTCATGAAGATTTCATTGAGCAGTTATCTTTTGAGTTACTTACCCAAAAAATTGAAGATCCTGTTTTGCCTTTCTATGGCACGAGCATGCTCTTTTGGTTTTGTTACTCCTTAGAACAATGTAAATTATTTGTAGATCTCTTGGAACGTAAACCGCTCCTTTTGAAGAAATTGACCTTTCGTCTTTTTGAAAAAGAGCACTTATTTCATTTACCCATCACGCCCATACAGCTGCTTGCTACTCATAGGGAAGGAAGATTATGGTTGGAAAGCAAACTATATCCTATCTATCGCAATGTATATGAAGAAAGTACCGTGTTTGATTTGTTAACATTAGAGTGTTTTCTAGAGGATTACATAAAATGTCTTACTAAGGAAAATCCAACTTGCGATAAGCCAGTAATTGTTTTTCAATCTGTTAAAGGCGAATGCACCGGTTTATTATTAAATGATCATCAGTGGATAGTTCGCGACTCCATACAAAATCATGATTTTATTAATTGTAATAATCTGGAAAGTTTTTTAAATGAACTTAATTATTTTTGTTCAGAAGATGGACTTTTATATTTAAAAGTAACGATTTTTGCGTCGACAAACCACGGTTGGGAACTTCTATTTAATGAGTTACAGGTTTATGAGTTACCCGAAATTATTGATTATCGATCTCTTTGTAAGCTTCATCTAAAATATCAGGATCAGCAACATCTAGAAAATTTGCTATCAGATACAGAGATATCACAAACATTAATGCGTAAACATGGTGAACAATTAATTTCAGAAGCGATCTCTTTGAATAATCACCGTGCAGTAGAGCTCCTTTTTGAAAACCTACTTAGTGTGAGGATAAAGAGCGGTCCTTTACCATTTGAAAAACTGATGCATTATGCAATAGAACAGAATAAAATACATTGGGTGCAAAAAATAATTGATACTGGCATTGATTTGGAGCGTCTGAGACCGAAGCAAGATATTTTGTTTCAAGTCGTTATAACGAATCAGCCTTATAAACTCCCAATGCTCGCATTGCTTAAAATACCTTTGGATAAGCCGATGAATTTCCAGGAGGATACCGCAATTATTGTTGCAGCAAAGGAGGGCAAGCAAGAGCTTTTCGAACAGTTGTTTCGATTTGGAGCGAATATCCATAAGCCAAATATCTATGGCTTTACCGCGGTCTTTTGGTCCATTATGAGACGTGATGCTTTTATGCTCAAATCCATTAGCTCCGATCCTAACGATTTGCCATTAGCTATTGAAACGACTGCAAATAGACTTTCAGATTTTCATGAGGGCATAAACGAAGCGATACATATCAAGAATATCCGCTCGATTTGGGATAAGATTTCGGCATTAATCACGAAAAAATATAATGCAGGTGGTGCTCGGTTAACGGTTAGCGCCCTCGAACTCGCACGTATTGTGGCCTTCCCGGAGATTGTTGAGCTTCTAGAAGCCCCCACGCGCTTTTTACCGTTTTTTAATCAGAAAGTACTACCAAAAAGTACGAGTGACGATAAAGAGAATTGGGCTCCAGCAATGAATAAATAAGGCTAGGCCGTAGTTAAATATTTCTCCGATGAAGTGAGCGCTAGCCTGTCTTACTATTTGTCCTGTATAGAAGTGAGACAGACTATATCCTGATCTCATTAAAAATATTATGCAGTTAGCTAGCCTGTAATAATGTACGGTCCTAACTCATTTTTTTAACGATTGGTTCACCAGCATTGCAGTCCAGAGTTTCAGTTGGTGCAGCTGACAATGCAGTAGGCTCCATAATTTCCGGTGGTGCGTCAAAAAAGCCATTAGAGCGTGACGGCTTAGTGGGTAAATCACGGCAAATAGTCATATTCCATGACAAAAAGTTTATATTCAGCGTGTGAGCCAGTGCTAGAGGCGCAAGTTCTTGATTATCCTTTATTAAAGGATTAGCTCCGGATT
This sequence comes from Legionella sp., assembly GCA_017306715.1. GTDB lineage: Bacteria > Pseudomonadota > Gammaproteobacteria > Legionellales > Legionellaceae > Legionella. Next base: position 14,159 of record JAFKHV010000045.1, read on the forward strand.
TTACCAGTAAAGCAATTGCTCGCGCGCGCAACTCTGGCTGTACACCCTCACGAATCAAAAGATGCAAGGCAGTCTCGTCCTGAGCATTTTGAGCATTGACATCGATACCTTGTTCTAATAGATACTCTAGGAGGTCTTCAGCCACATCTTTATGCCAGAGCACGGAGTGTAACACGGTGTTTCCGCCACTTGTTTTTGACTCCTCACACTTGACTCTATGGAGTACATCAGCTCCTTGTGCAACTAAAAACTGAGCCATTTCCCGAGAGCGAACCCGATGTATAGGGGTAAAGCCATTTCGCTTTGCGTTCACATAGGCGCCATTTTCAAGAAGGAGTTGGGTTAAGACTAAATCATCATTATAAATCGCGTCAAACAAAGCGGTGTTGATGTGCGATTTGAAATCGTGAAAGTGTTTGCCGAAACTAATTAACATTTGAGCACACTTAATTTGACTGTGGTTTACAGCAAATTGCAATAAATTTTCATCCATACGGGTGGTCTTAATTGTTAGCTGCGGAATGGCAGAGAGTAAAGCATGAAGGTTGTCTGCATTACCGTGTTCGATTTGTTCGTAAGCGATGTTGTAAAGTGTGTTGAATACAGAATCGTCGGTCAAAAACGTCCTTTCCTTGTCTGGTACAGGCGCTTCGTAAACGTTCTCTAACGCCTGATGGCGATTATTTAATATTTTTTCTTGAAGAATATGAAGCAGCTGTGGATTATTCGCTTCCTGGTTGAACCTTAAGTCCAGCAGGGTGGTATTTTGTACTAAGGCAACAATAAGGGTATTTAATAAATCGTTCGTAATTTTGTTGTCTTTTAAATCTAATCGCCTCAATGTTGTGTTGCGCGACAACGCCTGGCAAAAGGCTTGTTGCTCTTCCTTAGCTAAATTTAAAAATACGTCGGCCTCTACTACAATCCAGGAGTTTCCTGCTTCATTTTTATTTACAAGCTCAAGGAGTTCATACATAGTTTTACAAGATTTGTAGCCTTTCATTTTTGCCCTCAAATTTAATTAACTGGGAATATATTAACGCAATGGATTAATATTTGTTCATATATTAATGTGCTTTCCCAGTTTTTTACCTGCACGCATGAGTCTGGTGTAACTTTAAACCTATAATGATTTTTAAATTGAGCGAAAGTTTAATTGGCGCCAAGCTTCATAAACAACGATGGCTACTGAGTTCGCGAGATTTAAACTGCGATTATTCGGTCGCATGGGGATCGTTAGGGCATGGTGGGTTGTAAGTAAATCTAAATGTAAGCCTCGTGACTCGGGTCCAAACAAGAACATATCTTCATCTTGAAAGGGAACTTCACTGTACACTTTTCCTGCCTTGGTGCTTAGAGCAAAAATTCTTTTATTTCCATGTTGCTTGATGAAATCCTGCCAATTCGTGTATTCAAGGATATCCGTACCCTGATGATAATCAAGGCCTGCTCTTCGTAATGCTTTTTCGTCGAGAGTAAAGCCAAGAGGGTGTATAAGATGAAGTCTTGCTCCAGTATTGGCACACAAACGAATAATATTTCCGGTATTCGGTGGAATTTCGGGTTCGAATAAAATTACATGGAACATAGATAACCTAATGGTGACATGATGCTGAGACCCTTAAAAAGCACGCAACATAGAATTAATTGAATCGCATTATAAATGATTTTTTGGGGAGGGTTAATGTCTTTATGGCGGTCAAATTCTAGAATTATTTAAAAGTCTTACATATTGAAGAGCATATAGTACTGAGAAGCTTCTCGTGAATCGGGTTGCTCTTCTTCTTTTTTATTTACACAGAAAATTTTTAGACTATATTTAAATTAATTTAATCATTTAATGCTTAAATTGCTTATTATTTGGGATTTATTTGATAAAGCACTAAAGAAAATCAAGGAGATTTTTCAATGACCACATTCATGTTTCCAGGTCAGGGATCCCAGCACAAAGGAATGGGTGCTGATTTTTTCACAGAATTCACACACGAGATTCATATCGCGGATGAAATTTTGGGCTATTCGATTGTCGATTTATGCTTAAATGATCCCCAGCAACTATTGTCCCGTACCGAATACACCCAGCCCGCTTTGTATGTGGTTGAGTCGTTGATGTATAAGGCAAAACAAAACCAGGGTCTATTCCCGGACTATTGCATAGGGCACAGCCTGGGTGAATATGCTGCGTTATATGCTGCAGGTGCATTTGATTTTCCCACAGGACTTAGGCTTGTACAAAAGCGTGGTTCTTTAATGTCCCAAGTTTCTGGTGGGGGCATGCTCGCGGTGGTCGATCTTGCTGCGGAGCGGATTAAAATTTTATTGGAAAGTCAGGGTTTAAAAAGCATTGATTTTGCCAATTTTAACTCGAAAAGACAGATTGTGTTATCAGGTCCCGCTCAGGATATTCACAAAGCTTATGAAATATTATCCGTTGAAGCGATGATGTGTGTACCGCTAAACGTTAGTGGTGCATTTCATTCACGCTACATGGAAAAGGCAGCACAGGAATTTGCCCAATTTATTGACCAATTTAGTTTCTCAGAGCTACAGGCAACGGTGATTGCGAACGTGAATGCCGAGCCGTATACTCTCGACACCATAAAAGAAAATCTGGTAAATCAAATAACTCACCCGGTGCTTTGGACTGAGATCATTCAATACGTTAAAAATAAGGGAGAGTCCGAATTTGTCGAGGTTGGCCCAGGAAATGTGTTAACGAGACTATTAGCGCAGCAATAAATTCTATGCGCTATCGGATGAGCGCACCATGAGACATCTGCTTCGCGTCTCAGCGCTCTTACTTATCGTTACTAGCTCTAAACAAGGCAGACGAATTAATCATGAGCTGCCGGCTTTTTTCTCAAAACCTTAATCGTGCTTTTCCTATTTTTATCCTCTAAAATTTTCAGTTTCGCTCGGCGTGAGCGCTTCTTTTTTTGGCGTTTTATCTTCTCGATTTCTTGCTGTTGTTTTGAATTCTCTTGACAGATTTGTGCATCCAATTTTTCACAAAGTCGCATGCGCGCGAAATAGCGATTATCTTCACGGCTTCTGCTTTCCTGACATTTTATTTCTAATCCGGTTGGACGATGTTTTAGATACACCGTTGAAGAGGTTTTATGTAAGTTCTGGCCGCCTTTGCCACTGCCGAGAATGAATTTTTCGATTAAATCCTGTTCATTGATATGCAGTTGTTCCATCCATGAAGATAATTTTTCCCATTTGTCTTTATTAATCATCTTATGCATGGACCGTTTAACTGTTGATAAACCATTATAGTAATAAACCGAGTAATACCCAACGTGTTGACTAACAATTACTCAATCTGTTTTAATGTAAATTTTCACATCACTGTTCTACGAGTGGCTTTAGCGTTCACTAAGGTTTATCTCGTTTAAGGAGGAACATGCGCACCCAACAACCTATTGCTTATAGATCCATAATGGGAGGAGTTATTGGAAATTTGGTTGAATGGTACGACTGGTATGTTTACTCTGCTTTTTCTTTATATTTTGCCCCGGTTTTTTTTCCAAAAAATAATTTAACCGGTCAATTGTTAAGTACTTCGGCTATTTTTGCCGTGGGATTTTTGATGCGACCTCTTGGGAGTTGGCTTTTAGGAAGTTATGCTGATCGCCACGGTCGAAAAGCAGCCTTATTGTTATCCGTGCTCATGATGTGTTTTGGCTCCTTAATTATTGCTTTGACTCCTGGTTATAACCGTATCGGTATCTGTGCACCGATTTTATTAGTCGTGGCTCGTCTGATTCAAGGCTTAAGTATCGGCGGTGAATATGGTGCGAGCGCTGCGTATTTAAGTGAAATTGCGCCAGCACACCGACGTGGTTTTTACTCAAGCTTGCAACCCATGACCTTCGTGGTTGGCCAGTTATTTGCGCTATCAGTGCTCATGGTTTTACAACATTACTTCCTAACGACACAAGAGATTGAGCTTTGGGGATGGCGTATCCCTTTTTTCATTGGTGCAATTCTTGCGCTTGTAGCCTTGTATATGCGACGAGATATGGAGGAAACTGCAGACTTCAGCGCTATAAAAAAGCAAAAACTACATACGAACATCAAGGAATTATGCAAATATCCACGAGCGATAGCCACCGCTGTGGGATTAACTATAGGGAGCACGGTTGCTTTTTATACTTATACTACCTATATGCAAAAATTCATGGTGAATACGATGGGTTTTAGTAAAATAGACGCCACGCTGATTTCAAGTCTCTCCTTACTGGGATATGTTTTTGTAGTACCGCTCATCGGTTTCTTATCCGATTTAATTGGACGACGCCCGCTGGTGATTCTTTTTGGTGTTTTGGGGACTGTGGGTACGGTGCCGCTGTTAACTTTTTTAAGTCACACCCAAAATCCGTTTACGGCCTTTGTATTAATCCAATGTGCATTGCTGGTACTTGCGTGCTTTACTTCAATCGGCGCTATTGTTAAAGCCGAATTGTTTCCAGCTGAGGTGCGCGCTTTGGGTCTGGGCCTGCCTTTTGCGATCACGGTATCCATTTTTGGTGGAACCGCGGAATATCTGGCTTTGTGGCTAAAAAATATGGGCCATGAATCCTGGTTTTATTGGTATATTACCGGTTGTATCGCAACCACGCTCATGGTGGGTTTTTTTTTATATAAAGAACAACCTCTAGCCACAGAGCATGAGCAAAAAGATGAGATTTCTTCATTGGTGCTAAACCAATCTTAATGGAGCTTAAATAGGTGAGCGAGATCCATTTATTCGCATTGATTTGACGAACCACTCCATCCTACAATGAGACACCAAAGTTTGGCGGATGGATTTTTATGCGAAAAAACACGAGGGAATGTGTTCTTTATTGTTGTTTCATTTTATGTGGATTTTTTTTATTTCTAAATGGCCATGCGGCACAACCGCTATGGACATTTACTCCGGATCCCAATACACCGACCACTCTGTCGATGACCCCTTTGAGCGAGGCGATAATCCAGTATACGGTCACGAATCAATCGCGAAAAACGCACACCTTAACGATGCAACCGATTACAGGTATAACCCAAATCTCAGCACCTGGTCAGTGTGCTCCTCAATTTACTCTTAATTATAAACAATCATGCAATTTACTTCTGTCCATCAAGGGCGGACAACTTGCACGCGATATTCGCGGAGGGCCCGTAGTTTGTGATTTTGGTAATTTATTACAGTGCTATCAGCCAAGTGCTGCGAATGCATTAAATATCACCCGCATTCCTATGGCAAAATATGTAATTACGCCCCTGGCTGCGCCTCAGGGCATAATTTCTCCCAATACACCGCAGATCGTTTATGCTGGCGGTAGTGTCACCTTTAAAGCGACCCCCAATTCTGGCTTTCAGGTGGACCAATGGTTCATGGATGGCGGCGTAGCTCAAAAAGGGGGGGCAACCTTTACCTTAAGTCATATTGAAAACAATCATACCGTTGAAGTTACCTTTACTCGGAGCGGCACAATTTATGCGGGAACCAATAATGGTGCGATATTTTTTTCAACGGATAATGGGTTAAGCTGGACGCCAACTGCAACACCGGCTCTGGGTTATGGCATCAACAGTCTTTTTGCTGCAGTGGATACATTGTACGCCGGTAGCGTTGATGGCAAGGTATATTATTCAACGAATAATGGCGTTACCTGGAGTGCTACTGCGAGCCTTTCGGGTGGCGTTGCGGTAAATGCAATTTTTGTTACCGGTCAAAACAGTGCGCGACGAATCTATGCTGGTACTGCAGATGGTAATTTGTATTCTTCAAACGATGGCACCCTTTGGAATTCAATAAGCCCGCCAGGTGTCGGTGCAATCAATGGTTTGTATATTACCCCAGAGCAGGTAATCTATGTTGGAAGCGCGGATGGAAATATTTATTATTCACTCAACGACGGTGGCAGTTGGAATCAAATCACCGGACCGGAAGCGAGTGCTTCAGTACCCATTCAAAATATTTTCATTGCTGATGGGAAATTATATGTCAATACTCGGCGAGTCAGTTCCAACAGCACACTTCCCCCGGGGACGGTTGATTTTGAGTATGCTTACACCAGTACGGGTTTAACCACACCCAATCCACAATGGACACTGTACTCACAAATCACCTACACGTTTTTTGTCAATTCAAATGCCAGCTTCATCATTGCAGGGACACAAGATGGATTTGTTTACTCTTTAACTACCGGTGATGCATTAGGTTTTATAACCTACAACCCCATCACGAGTTTATTTTTTCTTGGCTAACTATAGGGAGATAGTCATGTGGCATCTTAATAAAATAATCCTCTTTGTATGGGGAGCCGGTGCAGCCCTTGCTGCTTATGGGGAAACCCAGTCTGAGTTGTTATCTGTTCCAAGCCCTGGGATTCATCGCGTACAGCAGGCAAAATTTATAAAACCCCTTGCCGCAACCCAGCGACTCACTTTCAATGTTTGGCTTAAATTACGCAATAAGGGGCAGCTGGATCAACTGGTACAGGATATTTATAATCCACAAAGCCCGCGTTACCACCAGTTTTTAACCGCTGCTCGTTATGAACAAGATTTTGCTCCAGAGAGCCAAACCGAGCAGGTGGTTCTCGGATTTTTTAAAGCTCAAGGACTGAACGCACAGTTAGTAAATCACCATGTGCAGGTGAAGGCTACTGTCGCGCAAATTGAACAAACCCTGCATGTGCGGATGCAGCAATATCGCTCTTTTCAGCACACCGCTTATGCCAATAACACCCTTCCGCAATTACCACCCCAAGTGGCCATGCATATTGCAGAGATTACCGGCTTAAATAATTGGTCTGCCTCCCCTGGCGCGAGCGGGGATGAGGCGACTCCAGAGAAAAAAAATCCGCAAAATTTGAATTTTATGTGGCAGAATTTCAAGCCTGAAGCGATTCCTACGGATATTTCCTTACAAGGCTTTAGTGGCGCTAATTTACAAAAAGTATATAACCTACAGAATATTCCCCGCATAAACGGAGTGCGTTTGGATGGTGCCGGACAAACCTTGGTCATCGTCGATAAGTGTGGGTCGAATGGACCTGCGCAAATTTTAAGTGATGCCAACAAATATTTTCAAGCAAATGGCATCAAACCGTTTATTGTCTCCGGTCCTCTTAAAAATTTTGCCATCATCAATCCAGACGGCACACCCTTTACTCAATGCCCCAATCCTTCAAGTTTTAGTCAGGAAATTCTTCTCGATATTGAATCGTCCCACACTCTGGCTCCAGGTGCCAATACAGTTTTGGTATTAGGGTCAGATCAGCAACCGGTGCTGATGGATGTGATTGAGACTTTAATTCAAAATAATTATACCGTGGGTGGTTTCCCCAATGCCTATGTAATCTCTAATAGTTGGGGCGGTGAAGAAAGTCTTGATGTGGCATTAGAATCAAGCCTTGAGCTTGCGGCCGCGGCAGGCATTAGTGTTAATTTTTCTTCAGGTGATTGCGGGGATAATACCTATACGAACGATAAAAAGTGTACCGGTAATCCCATGTCGCCACGCACGGTTAATTATCCCGCAAGTTCTGCCTATGTTACGGCAGTCGGTGCAACCTCATTATTTGTGGATAACAATTATCGTTATGCCTTTGAAACGGTATGGGGAACGGTAAAAACGCTGCACAGTACTTTAGCGTATGATGGGGGGACTGGGGGTGGGATTAGCCAAATTTATGGCCCCGTAACCTGGCAAAATTCAATTAGCAATTTTACTGCGGGCGGATATGGCGTAATCAGCAATTTTGGTCAGCGGCGAGCATTGCCTGATGTGGCGATGCTTGGCGATCCTCAAACCGGATTATTGATTATTGCCGATGGCGCGCAAGTAAAAGATGGGGGTACCAGTTTAGCTTGTCCTTTGTTTGCCGCAACCTTGACTCTTGTTAATCAGGCGCGCAATTTGTTAAATAAAGGGACCCCCATTGGTCAAGCGGCTCCTTATCTTTACCAGATGAACGAGATTTTACTGATAAATCGAGCCCTACGTTTAATTATTCCGCCAGCCGTTATCATCAGTGGTGCTAATCCGCCACCACCCGTAAGCATTCAGGGAACGCCGGCACCTGCTTCTGCATTTACGCTTGGGACAGTAACGTTTGGTTGGGATTCAGGGCTTACACTTGAGCCTGAAGCACAATATTGGAATGATGGGGTGGGCGTCGGTTCACCAAATATTCCCAATTTCGTAATCAGTATGGCGAATATGTAGAAATTTTTCTCAGTAAACTATAAACGGAGTTCCTTATGAGCTTTATAGAAAACCGCACCTTTGATGAGTTGCAAATGGGTGATTATGCCCAGATTAAACGAACTTTAACGCTTCAAGATATTGAATTATTTGCAATCATGTCGGGCGATGTTAATCCGGCTCATGTGGATCCCGAATACGCGAAAGATGATCCGTTTCATCAAATCATTGCCCAGGGTATGTGGGGTGCCTCACTTATCTCCGCTTTATTAGGTACAGAGCTTCCAGGCCCCGGGACCATTTATCTCGAGCAGACCCTTAAGTTTATTGCCCCCGTCGTTTTGGGCGATACGCTCACCATCACGGTGACGATTATTGAAAAAAAGGACGAAAAATCGATTATTGTTTTGCGCTGTCAATGTACCAACCAACACGATAAGGTCGTGATTTCCGGAGAGGCAACGGTTTTAGCACCTACCCAAAAAATAAAACGCAAGCGGATGGTTATGCCCGAGGTTTTACTTAAAGAGACTCCAAGCTCCTGGTATAAAAAATTACGCGCTATGAGAAAGGATTATAAGCCGTTAATCACCGCAGTGGTGCATCCAGTTGATGCGTTATCCCTGCAAGGGGCTTTGGCTGCTGCAGAAGAGCAATTCATAGAGCCAATACTGATTGGTCCTAAGGATAAAATTGTACAGGCTGCAAAAGAGGCAAATATTGAGCTTTCCCGTTATCAAATCATCGCCACCAAACACAGTCATGAAGCAGCGGAAGTTGCAGTCAACTTGGTGCGAGAAGGTAGGGTTGAGGCCATCATGAAAGGTAAAATTCATACTGATGAACTCATGGGTCCTATCGTGTCAAAAGAAACTGGCTTGCGTACAGGTAGGCGCATGAGTCATGTGTTCTCCATCGAAACGGATCACTACTATAAGCCTCTGTTCCTAACGGATGCTGCCATTAATATAAAACCAGATTTGACCACGAAAAGGGATATCGTTCAAAATGCCATCGATTTATTTCGTAGCCTTAGTTTAGGTTGTCCCAAGGTTGCGATTTTATCTGCGGTAGAAACGGTGAATGAAAAAATCCCCTCAACTTTAGATGCCACTGCTTTGTGTAAAATGGCTGAGCGTGGCCAGATCATAGGCGGTATGCTTGATGGTCCACTTGCCTTTGATAACGCGATTTCTCCTGCTGCAGCGAAAGAGAAAGGCATTTTTTCAAAGGTTGCGGGGGATGCGGATATTTTGGTGGTTCCCGATTTAGAGTCTGGGAATATGTTATACAAACAAATGACCTTTTTAGCAGGGGCAGAGGCCGCAGGAATTGTATTAGGCGCGCAAGTTCCCATTATCTTAACCAGTCGTGGTAGTGATGAGGAGTCACGCCTGTCTTCCTGTCTTATGGCGTTAATTTATGCGCGTACTAAGGAAAAGCTTCATGATTAAACTGATTTTGGTCATTAATTCAGGCTCCTCAAGCATTAAATTTTCATTATATAAAGACCAAAGCTCGGGATTAAATTTATTTTATCATGGACAAATTTCTGACTTGGATACACATGCGCAAATTAAAATAATTGATGCCGATAAAAAGACTCTTGTGCAACAAAAGTTAAGCACGAATGGGCATGAGCAAGGATTTAAGGCTTTGTTTTCCTGGCTTGAGGACTTATCGTTACAACATGGTCGTTTAATTGCGGTTGGACATCGAGTGGTCCATGGAGGTTCTTATTTTACGCAACCCGTTATCGTGCAAAAAAAGATGATGGAGGAGATGGAACGTTTAATTCCCCTAGCTCCATTACATCAGCCCCACAATCTTGAGGCGATAAAAATTATTGCCCAGCTTTATCCGGAGTTACCCCAAATTGCTTGCTTTGATACTCTGTTTCATCAAACGCAACATTCTCTAGCCAAACTATTTGCGCTACCGCGCGCGCTTACTGCCACGGGTATTATTCGCTATGGTTTTCATGGGCTTTCTTATGAGTATATTGCCTCTGTTTTACCCCAATATCTTGGGGAGTTGGCTCATGAAAAAATTATTGTGGCGCACTTAGGTAATGGCGCAAGTATGTGCGCTCTATCTCAGGGCAAAAGTGTCGCCACCACGATGGGGTTTACTGCACTTGATGGTCTGATGATGGGAACGCGTACCGGAAGTATAGACCCAGGAGTGGTGCTTTATTTACTGGAGCACAAGAGTTATTCGACCGCTCAAGTACAACGTCTGCTTTACAATGAATCCGGTTTATTGGGTGTTTCTGGGTTAACGAATAATGTTCAGGAGTTGTTAAAGCATGCACAGGAATCACCCGTTCAAGAAGCCATCGATTTATTTTGCTATCGTGCCGCCCAGGAGGCAAGTGCACTGTGTGTGGCACTCGGTGGTTGTGATGCTTTGATTTTTACTGCGGGTATCGGTGAAAACGTCCCTTTGTTTCGGAAAAAAATTTGTGAATATCTCGCTTGGATGGGAATTAGATTATTAGATGATGCCAATGACCGCAATGCGCACCATATTAGTGCGCCCGACAGCAAAATTAAGGTAGGTGTCATTCCGACCAATGAAGAATTGATGATTGCCCGCCATGTACGCACTATCTGTGAGAATAATATTCCTATTTAAAAAGAGCAGGGTGTGTGGTGTGGATTTGCTCTTCTTCGGGTCTTAGGGTCAGAATTTCATGTCCGTCATCGGTTACCAGAATCGTATGTTCCCATTGAGCTGATAATTTACGATCTTTAGTCACAACGGTCCATCCATCACCGAGCGTTCTGATTTCTCTACGCCCTAGATTAAGCATGGGCTCTATAGTAAAGGTCATACCTGCGAGCAATTTTAATCCAGTTTTCGGTTGTCCCACATGCGCGATGTGGGGATCTTCCCACATGGATTGACCAATGCCATGGCCTCCGTATTCGTGCACAATAGAATAATGATGTAGCTGCGCATGTTCCTGGATAATATGCCCGATGTCGCCAATATGTACTCCTGGGCGTACGATTGCTATTGCCTTATAAAGACATTCTTGCGTAACCTGGACAAGCTTTTTGGCAAAGGGTTTTACCTGACCCACAAGAAACATTTTACTGGTATCGGCAATATAGCCATCTTTTTGTACCGTGACATCAATATTTACAATATCGCCTTCCTTTAATTTTTTTTCCGAAGGGATACCATGACACACCACATGATTGATAGAAGTACAGATACAAGCGGGAAATCCATAATGATTCAGCGTTGAGGGTATTGCCTCTAAATCGACCAGGATATATTTGCGGCAAATTTGTTCTAATTCTTGAGTGCTGATGCCCGGAACCACATAAGGGCCTATCATCTCTAAAACCGAGGCTGCTAATGTGCCTGAAACCCGCATTTTTGCGATTTCCTCAGCAGTCTTCACGAACATCACTGATTTCTCCTAAAGACGCCTGGTTTATTAGAATTTTTACTATATCGGCATAATTTAGCATGGGATTTTCCTCAGCTAATTTTCCTACGCGTAACCAATATTCTGCTTGCGCATTAATAGAGCGACTCATGGCGCGCGCCATGAGCTTAGTGCCTTCGTGCAGTTCATCAGAGATTTTAACGATACCCATGATAGTTCTCTCAAATAAAAAAACATAATATTATATTTTGTAGTAAATGGCTATGCTTTATATTTTATTAATGGTTTTTAATGGTTTAATTTTTGTCTTTCTAATTTAAATTTAAATTAATTGTATATAATTAAAATAAATATCATAGGATGTCGGTTGCTCTATGCATCTAGTAATTTATTTTTGTGGAACTGGAGAACGAGGAGAGACCTTTGCTCATAAACAGCAATATCTCGATGAAAAGCCAAATATTAAAACAATTATGGTCGAAGGCTGTCAGAACCCGGAAGTATGCGGCACTATACTGTTTCCGGATTTAAAAGCATTTGCGCAACGATTCACTAAAAAAGTATTTACCCCCTATGGCGATGAACTTGCCTTAAACCAGGATGTTCGTACGGTCGGTATCCAGCAACACCATGTAAATGAGATTAGGGAGGGAGGAATTCAGGAAGTTGAGAGTATAACCCTTTGTGGTTATAGCCGTGGCGCTGTGACCTGTTTTGAAGTGGCTAAAGAGCTCAATAAGATAGCACCTAATATTCCTGTTGATATTGTTGCGAATCAGCCTGTTCCAGGAAATTCTTATCAAGGACCGGGCACGAATGCCGCAAGTGTTGCGGATTGCAGCAATTTAAAGAATTTGCGCAATGTTTCGATTATTTTGGGTGCCTATACCGGAGCTATCTATCAATCTAGTGAGCAAAAAGGGGAAGGTGAAAACCAAATAATCCATCGCGGCTTTTTTTCGCAAATTGTTCCGAAACTACCCCGCACAGCCCAGCGGGATTTAACAGTAATTCCTCGTGAAAGCCATCACCAAAATCTTAAAAATTCACCTGATGGAAGCGATCATATGCATATGCAAGTGGCAAAATATCTGCATAAAAAAGGTGAGCAGGTAATGAGTCAGGAACAGGTTAACAAGCAAGTTGAGATGGCACGCAAAACTTATTCTAACGATGTTTCTTTTCAGCCAACCTTGTTCGTTCAACCAAATAAATTGCAACGTCTGTTTGGATTAAGCCAGGAGCAGGCGTATCGCTACATCGATAAATTGCACCCCACAGCCGGTTTGCGCCACGGCTTTACTTTTGGAGAGAACGAAGCGCTTCTCGATTGGTGGAACAAGCATGATAAAAAAGCATCACCCATCTCGACTCCTCTTACAAAAGAACTGGTTTCTGTGCTTGAACAGACGGACAAAAATGATGTCGAATCCTTAAAAAAACTATTCACCAAAGCTGATCAGTGGTTATTGCTGAAAGCCAATACTTCTTCTTCGAGATATTATCAGGTGGAGTCCTTACGTAATAATCTGGAGCATTTACTGACGAAACAAATGGATGTTGAGCCTGCAGATTTAGCCGAAATGAACCGACAAAATATAAAAGAAACCAATTATTTCCAAAACCATTGGCATATTGTCAGTAAAGAGGCATCTTTATACAAAACAGACACGACCCGCGAGCTGGATAAAGCATTTGCAGCTCATGCTGCCGCACCTCAGTCGCTTGATGAAGATAAAAAGCTTCTTAATGCTTTAGATACTTGGTTGGATGCCAAAAAAGATTCATCGAGTAAACGTTGGGAGGATGTAATTGCTATCAAAGAGCATTTAACCGAAGTCATAGAAAAAGGTTATGAAAAGGAGTTAGCACAAGAGCAAGATTATTCCTCTATCGGGTTAAACACATAATCGATGATGTCGGTCAATATATTAGATGTGTGATTCATAGAGATCCTTTCAATTTTTTCATAATCAAATCAGTATGATAATTAGCTATTTGAATGCGCTCATTGTCTATTTTATAGTTGTTACTCACCTCTTCACTAAAGGGGATTATTTCGCTTAATTCAGCCACAATCGCTGAGGGAGGTTTTCCTTTTAGTGAACCATGAGGACGCTGCCAGTTATAAAAAATTGCCATTGAGCGAGCTCTTATCTAAGCGTTTCAAGTCAGATAAATCGGTAATCGCGAAAAGCTCTTCAAGATCTGTTTTCTGCGATCGTTCTACCTTGCCGTTTAAATGAGGAGAGGCTGGCTAATTGGGTCTAAATTTAATACCTAATTCCATCATTTTTAGCTGAACTTTTTCGGCAAAAAACTCGAGTCCTCTATCCGTTTGAATAAGCTGTATAGGGAATGGAAACTGCTCCAGAACCAAGTCTAAAAAATGGAGTGTATTAGTGGCTGTACGACGTTTGTAAATCTCTAGTACACGGCAACGAGAACAATCATCGACAGCTGTCTATTGATAAATCCCTGGTGCTATTTTACAGGTATCCATTTGAATACGATCGCCATTAATAGGGCGACTATAGCGTTTAAATTTCTTTTTACGCTTAAGTTTTTTTATTGGTTGTGTTGCTTGTTAACGCTTTATGGATGCTTGCTAAAGAAAGCGAACAAGTTGTGCAATCTTATCAATTCAGTTTGGATACGCTAGCGCCAAGATTACGGCTGATACGCAAATCAAGAATGAGTTGAATCAGCTCTGAATTTAATTTCTTGCTTGGTGATAAATGAGGCTTTTTGCTTTGATCATCCAATCCATCGATCCCAGCCTCTGAATATCGTCTGTACCACTTCCTCAGGGTAGGACGAGAAATACCACATTTGCGGCAAACATATCCTGCATCTTTAGTTTCCAGATAAAGATTTACCCAAGTTAATCTAGCTTTA
>JAFKHV010000138.1 GCA_017306715.1 Legionella sp.
CCCTGTATCTTGAAGCATGTATTCTAATCTTTCTGAGGGATAGCTTGGATCAAGAGGGACATAAGCTCCCCCTGCCTTAAGGATACCTAAAAGACCAACAATCATCTCGAGAGAACGCTCCACTGCAATTGCTACAAGCGTATCTGCCCCTACTCCTAAGCTTCTTAGATAATGCGCAAGTTGATTCGCTCTTTCATTCAGCTCTTTGTAACTGAGCTTCTGGTCTTCATAAACGACAGCTATATTATCCGGTGTCTTTTCTACTTGTTCCTCAAACAGCTGAACTATTGTTTTATTCTCTGGATAATCTGCTTTCGTATCGTTCCACTCAACAAGAAGCTGTTCCTTCTCTAAAGCAGTGAGAAGAGATAGAGTTTGAACGGGATACGCTGGATCTTTAAGAGAGGCTTTGATCAGTTCCTCAAAATGTACCGCAAATCTTCTAATCGTCTCTTCTTCAAAGAGATCCATTGCGTAGTTAAAATTGACCTCTATCCCTTCTTCATGCTCAGATACAGACACATCCAAATCAAACTTAACAACAGAATAGGAAGAGAAGGCAGGTGATGCCTCTATATTGTTAAACTTTAACTCTCCTTCTTCTGTACTTGTATTCTGCAGCACGAACATCACTTGAAAGACAGGGTTACGATTGAGTTCTCTTGAGATGTTCAAGTGATCAACTAACTGTTCAAACGGTACATCTTGGTGTTGATACGCATGTAAGGTCGTATCTTTTACTTGGTGTAAGATCTCTAAGAAGGATTCCCTTCCTTCAAAAGTTGTTTTAAGTGCAAGGGTATTCACAAAGAACCCTATCAGTCCCTCTATCTCTTTATAGTGACGGTTGGCAATCGGAGATCCCACCACTATGTCCTTCTGTCCCGTATAACGATGCAAAAGAATCTGGAAGATCGATAGCAAGGTCATAAAGAGAGAACATCCTTGCTCTTGAGAGAATTGGTTCAACTGATCTTTTATCTCTTTAGATAAGGTAATGTGATAGTAAGCTCCCTTATGTGTCAGTTCCTTAGGTCTTGGTTTATCTGTAGGCAATCCAAGAAGATCTGGAGTACCAGAAAGTTGTTCCTTCCAGTAAGACAGCTGTTGCTCGAGAACTTCTCCCTGGAGCCAGTTCCTTTGCCATAGTGCAAAATCTGCATACTGCACAGCAAGGGGACTTAAGTTGGGTTCTTGGCCGGCCTCATAGCTGTTATAGAAGAGAGAGAGTTCTTTAAAGAAGATCTCCGTGGACCATCCATCGGAGATGATATGGTGCATTGTCATCAACAGGATATGTTCTTCTCCTCCAAGCTTGAGTAAGCTCACACGAATCAGAGGTCCTGTAGAAAGATCAAAGGGCGTATTGGCTTCTTCAGAAGAAAGCTTCTCAACACAGACCCTTTGTTCTTCACCGCTTAAATGAGTAAGATCCGTTATATCTTCGAGATTAACCATTAACTGAGGCAAGATCAGCTGATGTGCTTCTCCTTCGGCCACAGGAAAGATAGTTCTCAGAGTCTCATGTCGGGCAATCAGTGTATTAAATGACTTCTCAAGTGATGAGATGTTTAAAGATCCAGAAAGCCTTAAGGCTGTTGGAACATTGTAAAGGGCTGTCTCTGGAATAAGTTGGTCTAAGAACCAAAGACGCTGTTGCGCAAAGGATAAAGGTATAGACTCTGGCCTTTGCATGGCCACCATAGGAGGCGTATGAGAAACAAGGTTCTTTCCTTGGAGATCTTCAATGTCCTGACTTAAGGTTAAGATCGTTGGATGATCAAACAGAGATCGAAGAGGGAGATCAATACTATAGGTCGCTCTGATACGAGAGATGACTTGAGTCGCCAGAAGAGAATGGCCTCCGATTCTAAAGAAGTTATCATGGATACCAATCTTCTCGATACGCAGAACTTCAGTCCAGATCGCACAAAGCTCCTGTTCAATCGGTGTGGTCGGGGCAACGTAGTCTTCTCCCACTTGTCTTAAAGAAAGATCAGGGGCTGGAAGTGACTTACGATCAATCTTCCCGTTAGATGTGAGGGGAATCTTATCCAAGAACACAAAGAATGCAGGAACCATATAATCAGGAAGTGACCGTGACAGATGATTACGTAGAGTCTCTGTAAATCCAGGTAAGCTCTCTCCTTGAAGAACAGCAAACTCTTGGTGCGAAGAAGAGCTCAACAAAGTCTCTTGCTCAAGAGAAGAAAGAAGTCTCTCTTGGGGAATCACATAAGCGACAAGCTTCTTATCTCCAGGTTCATCTTCACGGGCTATCACAACAGCTTGAGTCACATCTCCATGCTGAGACAATGTTGATTCTATCTCTCCAAGCTCTATTCTAAATCCACGGATCTTCACTTGATCATCAATACGTCCTAAGAACTCTATGTTACCGTCGGGGAGGTA
>JAFKHV010000046.1 GCA_017306715.1 Legionella sp.
ATAAGCAAAAACTATAGAAGTGGTTAATGTTTCGCTTGGGTTTTCTTCACGATATTGCTGGGCACGCTTTTTAAAATATTCTAAACATTCTTTGGCGCTTTCATCTGGATTTGGCACAAGATCAATAACAATAGATTGCCCAGAATTGCTCTTATCGAACACCTCATCATAAAGCATCACCGTAGGATCATCGATTTTGGTAACAAAACGTAACTCTTTAGCCAGTTTAGATATTTCGCTTTCTATAAATCCCGCCTTTTTTAGGACGTCTTCGAGGTTAGGAAGCAAGGGATTAGGGAATCCATGGGCTGTAATTAAATGACTGCCTTTGGATATAGTAAGTACCCCTCTACTGCATAATGTTACAAGTTCATCTTCAGTCATTAGTGTTTGAATGTTTTGTATAACACCCGATGCATTAAGTTTCTCAAGCATGAATAATTTGAGATTACTCGGACTCATATTAACAATTTTATCCACCATTTCATCAATGCTCAAAGATTTCCACTCATATGTTTTAACCAATTCTCTACACAGTGATGATTTTCCTGCGGTTGATGACCCTAATAACAAAACAACATGCATGGCAACCTCTTAAATAGGGGACAATGGATACAGTGTAAGCTCTATTAACATAGTTAAACTCATATTACTCTGCCCAGAGATTATACAAAAAAGATGTTTGATTTTTTTCTAATTCAACTTATTTTGCAAAAAATTTACATTGAATGAAATTTTCTAAATGGCTTTTGATAAGATTATCTTTTGATTATGCAAGCTAAGGGTTAAACTTCCATTTTTGTAAATTACAGATTGGTAGCCGGTTTAATTCAGAATTAACACTTTTGGTGGTTATTCCACAGGACCCCGTATAAAGCTGTAATGGAGAACCTAAAATCGATTTAGCCTTTTAATCATTAATGTTCCAACGCCTTGACCAACAGAGTCGGGATAAATATAAAGTTGCCTAATCCGTCCTGTTCCCTCGTCATTTGTTAATGACATCATACCAATAATAATACCCCTTTCTTGAGCAACAATTACTTTCTCTTCAGGAAGAAGATTATTACGAATCCACAGGAGGATACTTTCATCCGTATGTATTAATGGCGCAAAGATTACCAGTTCTTTGCTTAATCTCAGGTAAACATTTGCAATTGCATTTACATCTGCATTTATAACTCTAAGTAATAATGTATTAATTTTCATTTTATATCAGGAGTTCTAGCCCCAACCCTCCCCTTTTTACTGAAGAGGCAATAAGGTATCATTGATAAACAAAAAATATTACAGTTATTTTAGAGTTTTTGATTAAAAATTAATTGAATTGTCGGGTTTATTTTGAAATACAACTTTTGTCAGTTCTTCCACAGGACCCGTAAGAAGCGTTTCATCAAAATGCAAAATCATTATTTGAAAAAACGTGATATAAAGAAAGGTAGAGGAATACAATTGTTAATTCACAAGAATAGACACTAGTAACGGATTAAAGCATTAAACCTTGGCACGCTCCGGGGGCACGTTTCGAATGGGTTTGAATAAAAATGGAGTTTAAAAATATGGCGAAGGTAGTTGTTATAATCCCTACATACAATGAAAGCGAGATAATAGAAAAAACTATCCATGAAGTTTTTAGTACTATGTCAATCAATAATATAATGGTTCATGTCTTAATTTTTGATAGTTGCTCGACGGATAAAACACAGGAAATTGTCCGTAATCTCCAGCTAACCTACCCTCACTTGCACTTGCAAATTGAACCGCGAAAGACTGGTTTAGGTTCCGCATACCTACAAGCCATGCAGTATAGCCTGTATGAGCTTAATGCTGATATTATTTTTGAATTCGATGCTGATTTATCACACCAACCACATTATTTACCTGAAATGCTTAGGTTAATGGAAGCCTACAAGGCAGATGCAGTAATTGGTAGTCGATATGTTCGCGGAGGAAGTATTCCTAAAAATTGGGGTTGGCACAGAAAATCTTTATCTATCTTAGGAAATTTTGTAGCTCGAACTTTTTTAACCCCAAAATACAAAGACTTTACTAGTGGCTTTAGAGCTACTAATTACTTGGCTCTTAAAAAGATACTGCCTCAACAATTTATCTCCAATCATTATGCCTATAAATTAGAATTATTATGGCGACTACACAAATCAAAAGCAAAAATTATTGAATACCCTATAGCCTTTATTGATAGAGAACTAGGTAAAAGTAAGTTGCCAGCAAACAGTATTATTGACTCACTTCGAGTTTTAACCATTTTACGATATAGAGAGTTTAAATCTTATTTTAGGATGTGTGGGATAGGGGTTATAGGCATGCTAATTCAATATGTGCTTTATAATTTATTACGTATGGAGTATTCTCCTTTTATAGCAGCGCAAATAGCTGTAAGTATTGCGATATTAAATAATTACATTTTAAATAATAGAATTACATTTAAAAAATGTATTTTAAATAATCAATTAAAATCAATTTTTATCTTCGCTATTTACTCTATATTCACGATTATTTTTCAAAGTAAGTGGGCGCAACTGGGTGTGAATTATTTTGGTGGTGGTTATATAAAAGAAAATTTAATTATAGCGGTAGGTATTGTTATAGGCTCTTTTCTTAATTATATTTTCTATTCTCGAATTATTTGGAATAACAAAAGTCAGATAGAATTAAATGCATCATAATTACCCCTAAAATTGCTAACATCAGAAGGCTTAAATGGACAATAAAAAATTACTTATGGATATATCATCGAAATCCAAAAATAAAATGTATCTTTTTGGGGTTATAGTGACCTCATTCTTGATACATTTCTATTTTATTAATTCGGGTATTTTACTGGTTCAAGAAGCATATTATTGGAATTATGCACAGCACCTTGATTGGAGTTATTTGGATCATCCACCAATGGTAGCCATTCTTATTAAATGCTCCACTTTAATTTTAGGTAATAACGAATTAGGAGTGCGTATCACAAATATAATATGCTTGGTGTTAACCGCTTTTTTTAGCTATCGCTTAACGCAATTAATTAATAAAGGTGCGGAACTTTATGCAGTATTGCTATTGGCCGTGCTTCCCTTTTTTTTCATTCAGACCTTAGTTATCACGCCAGATGTACCATTATTAACTTGTTGGTCTGCAAGTTTGTATTATCTATATCGAACTATCATTTTAAATGAGTCTCGTTGCTGGTATGCCGCTGGAGTGTGGGTAGGCTTAGGAATGCTTTCTAAGTACACAATTTCGTTATTAGGTCTTGCTGCATTATATTATGTTATAACCACTCCTGCAGCGCGCTATTGGTTTAAACGTAAAGAACCTTATCTTTGTATGTTGATTGCTTTCGTACTGTTTTCCCCTGTTATCTATTGGAATGCTACCCACGATTGGATTTCTTTTTGGTTTCAAAGCAGCCGCAGAGTGCAAGCCACATCGTCAACTAGCGTTCATTATGTTGTTGGTCTATTAGTTTTATTTATTATGCCTATGGGGATTCATGGTCTATGGGAGTTGGTTCGACCTAATGCTTCCTTAAAACCTGATATTAATAAAGATGCTAAACGATTTATGAGTATTTTTATTTTGGTTCCCTTATCTATTTTTATAGTATTTAGTCTCAATCATAAAATAAAATTTAATTGGATTGGTCCTTTATTTTTAGCCCTCATACCTTGGCTTGCTCTATTGATGACACACTTCCCTAAAATACACACCATCTGGGTAAGGGCATCAATTTTTTTATTAATATTATATACAAGTGCTTTTTTATTTTTTAATTTCCACACATCGGAAATAATTCAAAAAAAATTCTTCAGAAGCTTGGTTGCATGGAATCAGTTAACACAGAGTTTCAATGAGTTGGCAGAAAAAATTGAGACAGATACTCATTTAGCACCTACTTTTGTGCCTTTAGATAATTATCATATAGGGAGTGAGCTGGAGTTTTATCAGAATAAACTTTTAGGATTGGGTATCATCGGGAAAAAGTATTCTGTTGTAGGCTCACATATTTTTGGAGAAGACAGCTTGATGTATAAATTTTGGTCCAAAGAAGAAGATTATATTGGAAAACCGTTAATATTAATTTCTACAAATCCAGATTATATTGATACTGCGTTGTTAGGAAAAAAGGTAAGAGAGATAATTTCCACACACACCATTGCGTCCTATGGTCAAAAACAGAATGTATTAGGGAGGCCTTATTATTATAAAGTTGTACAGATGAATGGGTGATTCGACCTTCGTCATAGGGTGCAAAAAAATTCTACTTTTGACATCAATTATTTTCCGGAGGGATTGCCGGTAGCCTCAAACCTCAGAAATTCAAGGAAAAAATGCAACTATTTATAAAGTAATCAATAGGATTTCCCAAAAACCGTGTTTGGCCAAAATCAAAAAAGGGCCGATTGCCCTTTCGTTACTCTGAATTTTCTGAGGTTTGAGGCTAACCCTCCTATCACCAACTAATTTTTGGGATAGCGACTTCTAACGTTGGTTTGTTTACAATGCTTCTCTTAGTTTTCTTTTACCTACATAAGTATTAAGCCCAATGTGATTGCTATATCCTAAATAGTTAGCAATTTTTCTAACCGATAAACCTAATACTAACAGTTCTTGGATTTTAACAGCGTCTTTGTCAAATTTACTTTTTTGAATGGTGCCTTTTGGTTTCCCTAACTGAATTCCTTGCATTTTTTTACTCGCCAACGCTTCTTTAGTTCTTAAACTAATAAGATCCCTCTCCAAGGGGTTCTTTGCAGGAAGGTACGAAATTTCCCACAGACCCCATATAACCCTTTACCAGTCTAGGTTTTAGCTAATAAATTGATTTTTTCATTGCTTACCAATTTTTTTATAAGTTCTTGTAAATTAAGACATTCATGATCGTTATAAAATTCATAAATTCCAATCAAATTAACATGTAGCCATGCAACGGGGGATAGACGAATTATTTTCAAACATTCTTCCTCCATTTTGTTCTGTTTGTAATGCTCATAAAGTCCAGTCAGAAGGGATGCATTGTAAAAAATAATACAGTTGGACAGTAATCGTGCGCATTCGTTATTAATGGTTAGCTCAATCTCGGTTTTTCCAGCTAATTTCCTGCTACTAATCCTTGCGATAGCGGCTCTGAGCTGGTGGTATGACTCACCCCGATTTAAAGAACGATGAACTGTTTTACGCATCCCTTCATCATCAATATAATCAAGCAGGTACAGTGTCATGATGACTTGATCCAGTTCTATCAATGCCCGTAACGTATCATTAGATTGGTATGACGATAATTTTTTGACAATAGTACTTTGGCTGCTCTTTTTCAGTCCCAATGTTGCCATGATTCTTAAAATATTGTCCCACTCTTTAATGATTAACTGCACATTCACTTTCTTACTTGGTTTTACCAGAAGTCCTTCATAATCCTTTGGATCATCAAAACTGACCAGGTTATTCCTCGCTTTTTTATCCAACTGGGTAAATCGTGGCATAAACCGGTATCCGAAAAGAAAGAGTATGATGAAATTCACGCGGTTTATACTGTGCATGTCCCCAGATATAGCGGCGATTTCAATATCGCTTGTATTACTATTGAGCATATCAAACAGATAATGGCTTTCATGCTCGTTTGCACCGATAATTTTAGTACACAGGGGTAACCAGTTCGCGCATAAGGTGTAAGCAGATACACCTTGCCCAAACCCAAAATATTTTGTTGAAAATCGCGCCATAATGGAGTTGAATTTTGTCTCAAGCTTTTGGCCGTCTATGCTCGCATGGATTCCGTAATCAGCAAGCGTATATTTTTCAAATATGGGGAGTTTCTTCAAACGATTCATAACCACATCACTGGCTTGTGTTAAGGTCATGTGTCGAATAAAATCAGCGTAAGTTGACTTGAGGTCATGCTCTTTAACATCGCTAATGTCTTTCATTTTGTCAATATCAATACCAGTGCCCTTAGCAACCAGACAGGCCGACAATACAGACTCATCGACTTGCTTTTTACTGCCTGATGGCAATATATGAGTAAATTTTTTCATAAAGTCTGTCTGGCTATGCGTAAACTGTATAATTTTAGCAATACTGGTTAGGGGCATGTTTTCATAAAAAGGATTATTAACACCATCATCTGATTTTTTATAAGGTAAAGTCCAACGAATTACCTCTCCTTTTTTATTGTGCTTCAGTTTGATTTTTTTGTTTTCGCCAGAAGTAATCTTATCATTGACCTCTTTGTAGCGCGGCCCTAATCGGCTTTCAAGCTCTTTAAGAAGGTCGTTGATATTATTTGCCAGCAGCTTATTCTCCAACTGTTTAATGATAGATTTCTTGTTTTTATCCCAGTCTTGCTTTGGGTGCAGCTCATCATTTAAGGCACGGTACGATAAGCTATTATAAATGGTGACTGATCCTGACTTGATGCCCTTTTCAATCTGAAGGTACAGCATTACTTCGTATTTGTCTGCATCAATGCACTTTGTTTTTTTGCTGGTTGTACCCAATCTGATTTTTTTAATAACATGGCGTCGCAACAGCTTGGGTATAAATTCAATTGGAATATCTTTGAATTGATAAGAGCTGAACACTTTATTACTGGCATAGTGTCCCTTCAAAAAGGTAATTGCTGCTTGTAGTTCCTTGTTTTTGCTCTGAAAATCCAATGCCTTAAATGCAGCACGTGTATTAAGCTTAATTGTAGGTGCTATTTTTTTATAGTATTCCCAGCGATAAAATTCGGGTGTGAAATTTGGTTTTTTTATTTTTCGTATAAACTGTTGAAATTTTTCTTGAGGCACAATCTCATAGGCTTTTGTTCGTATGGCGTTGTCTGCAACTTTCTTATTATTTACCAGCGATAAAATCGCAGCGGCAGTATCACGATGATCTTTATCATCATCCTTGGCATTAAGTATTGCTTCGGCTTGGTACTCTTCTGCTTCACCTGCGTAGAGATTCACTTTGTGAGTAAAGCTGCTGATTATATGATCACTTATTTTTAAATAACGATTGTACGCGTAACACATGAGATACAATCTGGATAAATTCTTTTGTTTCATAGCGCGTAATCCGTAAACCGTGTGGTATACAGCCAAGTCAGCATAGTGGATTATATTTTGCTCTGAAATATCCAGTTCTTTGATGATTTCAATGGATTTTTGATAGAGCGATGAGAGAAATTGATGCTTTTTGACGGAAGCGTTAATCTCTGCTGTTGTAAAATCTTTCTGGTCTTTTTTTAAAGTCGTCAATTGATAAAACAACTCATCTTTTTCCAGGAACTCAGCCAATAGTTCCCTGAAAGGCTTGTCCATTAAGGTATATATCTTGTTACTTAATCTATTTTTTTCATTGTTTAGTGCCTCAGAAACCATTTCTTGCAATGTAGTATAGGATGGCCTAATAATCTTATGCTGATGGAAGTATTCCAGAAGAGAATCAAACACGTATTTTGGCACAGCATGCTGCTTCATCAATTCTCTGGCATAACGCAGTGCTTTATCTTTGTGATGACTCGAATAAATAGATGCATTATATTTTTTCAAAATGGCGTTACGATTATCATAGTGATGCCGCTTGCTTACTTTTGTTTTGGGAAATTTTTCTGAAGGAAAATATGTCTTGATTACATACCAGGTATCCTGTCTGTTCCCCTGAAACGTGATATGGGGGGCTTGGGGAGTAACGGAACGAGCAACCGACTTAAGCATTTATATAACGTCTTTAATTTATTATTCACGTCACTTTAGTAGTAAGTTCAGGTTGACAATTGACCTTAATATTTAGTTTTGAAAAGTCTTCTTGAAGAACAGAAATTACCTCCTCAATAGATGGCCCATGGATAACTGGGGGTATTAGATATTCAATAAAAGCTCTTGTTATGAACGTAAAATATACTGGACCATCAGGATCACTTTCCGCCCATAAGGGATCTGATGCATAAGCGTGTTCTACCCAATCATAAAGTGGAACAATATGAAAATGAGGTGAATTTCCAGATTGATGTCCCCATCGACAAATATAAACAAGTTTTGCTCTAAATCGTGTTTCCAAGCTTCTTGTAGCATAGGCTTGTAAAAAACCAAGCTCTTGTAGAGCCTTATCAGAAAGTTCAGACAACGAAATAGCGCTTTGCTCCTTCGCGACAAGTATAAGATAACCCGGCAACTTTGAATCGGCTCTATGCTTTAGTAACCAAAAATCTGTCTCGAAAATATTCATCATATTTCTCAAATAAATTCATGTACATTACATGAAACATGCTTAAGGACAGGGAAAATAAGTCACCTGATAAGCTTTCCAGAGAATGAGTTTTTGTCAATCATAACAAAGTGACGTTTTTTCTTTTTTACTCAAATAATTTAATAAATGTTCCTGTTCATAATTCTCAATATAATCAGTATTTGTATTACGAAATACTGGCCCAATTCCTATAAAATCCACTCCTGCATCATAAGCTGCTTTTTTATCCCAGTTCCTACCGCCTATATAAACAATCTTTTGATAATTTTGCACTTTATAAGTTGTTTTAGCTTTTTTTATGGCGCTGTAGATAATATCTTCTCTTCTAAATCCATCTCCTCCATGCCCGATGGGAATATCGGCATGCGAAATTTTAGCCCTATTTAATTTCAATAAGGCAGATTCTTCCCAACACCCAGTAGCAATTGCTATCTGCCAATTTACAGCTTTTAATTTTTCAAAGATGGTTAAAGCGCCAGCTAAGGGAGTACATTTAACAAACGGTTCATTAAAAACTGATGTTAATCGCTTAAAAAAACAGGCTTGAATTTGGGCTATCTCTACTTTGGTAGGTTCTCGAGAAAAGTTATCTTTAAAAATTTCAAGTAAAAATCCGGTGTCTGTCGAATATTGATAAGACTCCCAATTAGTATTTACTTTAATGGTGGGATAAAGTTCATAAAGAGATTCTGCAAAACAAGAAGTATCAATATCCATTGTATCCGTCAAAGTACCATCAACATCAAAAATGACTAAATTATTTGTCAAATCTTTATTTGGAGAATTCCTACATTCTTGTAAAGTAATCATGCTATAGCTCCAGCCTATAAATTGTTGCTTTATGAACATTAAAAGTCTTTGCAATTTCACTAACTGATTTATCTTCTTGCAAAAGACGTTTAGCCAGTAGTTTTTGTTCCTCATTCATTTTTTCAGGTCGTCCAAAACGAACGCCACGAAGTTTTGCAGTCGCACGACCAGCGCTTGTACGCTCACGAATTAAATCACGTTCAAATTCTGCAATACCAGCAAATACGGTCATGATCATTTTACCTGCATGGGAAGTTGTGTCTGCCCATGGTTCAGAAATCGAGCAGAATGAAGCTTCAGCAATTCTTATTCGTTCTACAAACTCCAATAAATGGTGGGTAGATCGAGCTAACCTATCTAATTTCCAAACAACTACTATGTCATTGGGACGAAGTTGATCCAGTAAGCGTTCTAGTTCAGGACGATCTTTTTTTGCTCCTGAAATTTTTTCTTGAAAAATACGTGTGCATCCAGCTTCCTTTAGAGCCGCTAATTGCAGTTCTAAATTTTGATCGGTGGTCGAAACACGAGCATATCCAATTTTCATAACAAATTCCAAAAATGTTGTTGCAAATTATATCGCAAAACAATAGACTTTTGCATCTGATTTTTGCAACTAATTAAGCCAATAAATTAGGCTAGATAGAACTGGTTGCAAAACTTACAAGTTTTGCAACACGCCTGATATTGAGATTTTATGCCGGTCGATTTTCTTTCTTCTGCTCATCGTGAAAACTATGGCAGGTATCCTAATGACTTAACGCCAGAATTTATTGCCAATTATTTTTTCCTCGATGATAAGGATTTAGAATGGATTGGAAATAAACGAGGCGAATTTAGCAGATTGGGTTATGCGCTTCAGTTAACTACGGCTAGGTTTGTTGGCACTTTTTTCAGTGATTTAACCGAAATCCCTTATAAAATAATTGAGCGAATAGCTACCCAAATTAATGTGAATGATATTGATAATTGCCTTAATCGTTACCAGCAAAGTGAACAACGATGGCGGCATAACGCTGAAATACGAGTACGTTATGGATTTAAAGAGTTTCATGGGAAAGGTACTCGTTTTAAGCTAGGTCGGTGGTTGTATGCTTTATTTTGGACGGGAACAGATAGGCCCGGATTATTATTTGAGCAAACAGTGTTATGGCTTATTAACAATAAAGTTTTATTGCCAGGAATAACAACAATAGAACGTTTTATTGCTGAAATTCGTAGTAGAATGGATATTCGCTTATGGCGATCGTTGATTAAAAATTTAACTAATGACCAGACAGAGAAACTTGATAATTTACTTTTGGTAGCCGACAAGCAACGTCAATCATTGCTTGATATTCTTCGCAAAGGTCCTGTAAGAGCAAGTAGTAAGACATTGGTTAAGGCGCTAAAGCGTATTGAAACGGCGCGTGAACTAAGCATCGAATTACCTAAGCGGTTACCTGAGGGAAGAGTATCTGTTCTTTCTCGCTTTGCCAATACAGCAAAGACAACTGCTATAAGCCGCCTTTCTTATGAAAGAAAGATGGCAACCTTAGTTGCTTTTGCTCATTATTTTGAAGCAACGACACAGGATGATGCCCTTGATATATTATCTATTGTCTTAAGTGAGCTATTTTCAAAAGCAAAGCGCACTAATCATAAAAAGAGGTTACGTACACTTAAGGATTTAGATTCCGCTGCAGCCACATTGATTGATGCTTGCAAAGTTGTCTTGGACAACAATCTTACTGATCAAGAAGTTCGTAGTAAAATCTTCAATACCGTTGGCTATGAGGAATTAATAATCGCTGTTACTGAAGCAAAGGCACTCATTCAGCCACCAGATGATGTTTTTTATCGAGAACTTGAAGATAAAGAACAAACAGTTAAAAACTTTTTGCCGGCTCTTCTTCGTGTTATTCACTTTGATGGCAATGAAGCAGGAAAACCTATTATCCAGGCTCTTGATTGGTTAAAAAGTAAATCAAAAAAAGAAGCGCCAATGGCTTTAGTCAGTAAAACATGGAAACGATATGTGCTGGATAAAGAAAATCAGTTCAACAAAACCGCGTATATTTTTTGTGTTCTTGATAAATTACAAGGAGCATTGAAACGACGCGATCTCTTTGTTAGCCCAAGTTGGCGTTATTCTGATCCTAGAGCCAATCTTCATGGAGGAAAAGAGTGGGAAGCGATACGTCCTGTGATTTGTCGTTCCTTGAACTTAACAAATGAACCTCATGGTTATTTACAGGAGTTTGTTGATGAATTGGATGATACATATAAATTAGTAGCTAAAAATTTTGATAATAACCCTTTTATAAGATTTGATCTGATTAAAGGCAACGAAGAGCTTATTCTTACCCAATTAGATAAGTTAGATGAGCCTGAATCGCTAAAACTGTTGCGCAGCGAAGTGAAATCCAGACTTCCTCGTGTAGATTTACCCGAAGTATTGCTGGAAATTGCTAAGCGAATTAACTTTATTTCAGCATTTACTCATATTAATGAAGGCAATGCTCGGGCTGTTGATTTAGAAATCAGTATTTGTGCTGTTTTACTTGCTCAAGCTTGTAATACTGGTCTTGAACCTTTTGTTAGGGAAGATATTCCAGCATTAAAAAGAGATCGTCTGATATGGGTTGATCAAAATTATATTCGCGATGAGACAATAACGGCATCCAACGCCATATTAGTTGCAGCTCAAAACCAGAGTAAATTAGCCAAAAAATGGGGCGGTGGAGATATAGCCTCTGCTGATGGGATGCGTTTTGTTGTACCTGTCCGTTCTTTGCATGCAGCTCCAAACCCAAAGTACTTTAATCAAGGGCGTGGAGTAACCTGGTATAATTTACTTTCTAATCAAAGAACGGGATTGAATGATGTTACGGTGCCTGGGACCTTGCGAGACAGTTTGATTTTATTAGGAGTGGTATTAGAACAACAAACAGAGTTAAAGCCTACTCGTATAATGACAGATACAGGTGCTTATAGTGATATTGTATTTGGCTTGTTTCGTCTCTTAGGGTATCGTTTTAGTCCGCGATTAGCTGATTTGGGAGATGCTCGTTTTTGGCGGGTTGACCCGCTAGCAGACTATGGCAAACTGAATATTCTTGCCAAACATCGTGCAAATCTTGAGCGTATTATTCCTCATTGGGATGATGTGCTGCGTTTGGTTGGATCTTTAAAACTTGGCCGAGTACCCGCAACAGGGATTATGAGAACTCTTCAGGTAGGTGATAAATCCACAAGATTAGCACAGGCAATTGCTGAAATTGGACGCATAGATAAGACCATTCATATGCTTAACTATATTCATGATGAATCGTGTCGTCGTAGTACTTTATTGCAACTGAATTTGACAGAGGGAAGGCATAGCTTGGCACGTTCTGTCTTTCACGGAAAAAGAGGAGAACTTCACCAACGCTATCGTGAAGGCCAAGAGGATCAATTAGGGGCACTCGGACTAGTGCTTAATATTTTGGTTCATTGGAACACTATTTATATGGATGCAGCGCTAGATCAGCTAAAGAACGATAACTTTCCTGTGAATGAAGAAGATGAAGTGAGGCTATCACCATTTGCAAAAGCACATTTTAATATGCTTGGCCGATATTCATTTTCAATGCCTGATGAAGTAAAAGATGGAAAATTAAGGTCACTAAGAGATCCTAATAATCCTTAAGTCGGTTGGCCGTTCCATTACTCCCCAAGGGCCTATGGTGAAAATAGTTTGTGATTCTAAAAAATCCAATTTGCAGAATATAATTGATCTTTTTGGGAACGTTATCAAATGAGTTAAGGTATGCTTTATCCTCTTCATCTAGCTCAAACACAAACGGACGGTCCTCATCTTCCAAAACAGGTATTGTGTAGAGCTTATTAAAATCGTCATCAGAGAGTATGTTTAGTCTGGCCATAACCTTCGTTTTAACAAAAACCAAATTGTATCATAAGCGATCATATAAGACCATATAAAATGCTATTGTGATATTATTGATAAACACCTTAAGAGAAAAATCAGTAAAAATAGAGTGAGCATTGTATGATTTATGGGTACGTTCGGGTGAGCACCCAAGAGCAAAACGTGGATAGCCAAAAAAACAGTATCAGTCGCTACTGCATCGATCACAAACTGATGGTTGATGAATGGATAGAGCTTGAAATGTCATCGCGCAAATCGACGGCATTACGACGTATTGATGAACTGTTGAGTAAACTACAACCTAATGACGTGGTTATTGCCTCAGAATTATCAAGGCTTGGGCGATCTATCAAGGAAACGCTCAATACAATAGAAATAATCATAAAAGAGAAGCAATCTCGACTCATTCTTATTAAGCAAAATCTGGATTTAAATCCCAGTGATTCCAGTAATATGAGCAATAAAATACTCATCACCGTATTTTCGATGTTAGCTGAATTAGAACGCGATTTTATTTCAGAACGAACTAAAGAAGGGCTTCGTGCCCGTGTTGCCAAAGGAATTAAACTCGGCAAACCCAAGGGTAGCATACAGGCATCTATGTATGATAAAGACCGGGAAAAAATTTTCAATCTTTACCAATTGGGCGTGCCTTTACAAAAAATCATTGAAATTCATCTTGGGTATGGGAAGTATTTATCCCTTAGGGACTATATCTGTAAACGTAGATTGGATGAAAAGAAATAGAATTGAGGCAGTCTTGATGGAATTTATGA
The DNA here is from genome assembly GCA_017306715.1 of Legionella sp. Classification (GTDB taxonomy): domain Bacteria; phylum Pseudomonadota; class Gammaproteobacteria; order Legionellales; family Legionellaceae; genus Legionella. The sequence continues at coordinate 13,741 of JAFKHV010000046.1, forward strand.
ATTTTATAACGATCAGGAATGTCTTAATTTACATGATCTTATAGAAAAATTAGTGAGCAATAAAAAAATCGATTTATTGGCTGCAGCCTAGACTGGTAAAGGGTTATATGGGGTCTGTGGGAAATTTCGTACCTTCCTGCAAAGAACCCCTACCAAAAGCTGTTTATCGGGTGGGCCATCATAGTGTGTTTTAATGAGCTTCTGCAAAGAGTGTTCCTGAATGTCTTGCAAACGTCCTATATATAATGCGGCATGAGACCAAGGGCTTTGAGTCACATGTCGAATCATGCGGCTGATTCGGCTTCTTCCTTCCACCAAAAGCACATCGACAGGACGTATTTTGTCGCATAGTTTATTAAAATCACACAAATAGGCTCTTTGAGGTGGTGCTTGTCGTGATAACAAGCCACCGATTTTTTCAATAAACCACTCGCTCCAGCGTCCAGTCATGCTATTACTCTGAGTTTCAATTGCCATCTCCTCCCATTTCATTAGGCAACAGGTATTGATTTCTACTTAAATAAATTTTCGCAAGCTTTGGAAAAAAAGGCGCCAATTTGCTGATGAAATCGTAAGCCATGATGAGTGCGCCTAAAGCAAAAACTACATCACCTGGAAGGCGCAACCATTGCCATAATAACGTGGTATTATAAAACTCAAGACTCCTGGCATGAGCAAAGCCATGCTCATACACATCCATTAATTGAGCCCATCCTATAGGGAAGAAGTTCAGAACAATCCACAATAAAAGCCCTAGATTATAGAGCCAAAATGCCCAGGTACCCAAACGGTCACTCCAAGGTAAACGTTTTCCTGCCGCATAACGCAAACAAAAATAAATCAGTCCAAGGCCCAGTAAGCCAAATGCACCAAATAAAGCCGTATGCGCATGATTGAGCGTTAAAAAAGTACCATGCTCATAATAATTTACCAGTGGCGCATTGAGTGTTCCCCCGCCAAAGACTCCCGCACCAACAAAATTCCAAAATGAAGCGCCTAACACATAGAGATACGCTAAATTATAAGTAAAATGCCCCTGGCGTTTAATCAACTGCCGATGTTCAATCGCATCAATAATGAGAAGCACTAAGGGCAATACCTCAATAAAGGAAAACATGGAACCAAGCGGCACCCAAATATCGGGCGTACCAGTCCAATACCAATGATGTCCTGTACCAACTACTCCACCTAAGAAAATAAGAATGGTTTCAAAATACATGGTTCGTTCTGCAAGAGCACGCGATACCAAGCCGGTGCCCATTAACAGATAAGCAGTTGCGCACGCTGCAAAAAATTCAAAGGATTGTTCAACCCAAAGATGAACGACCCACCAACGCCAAAAATCAGTAATGGTAAATGATTTTTCAATGCCGGTTAACGGAATCATCCCAAAGCAATACAATACAGCAACGTTGGCGGTGCTGGCCCAAAATAAATGTTCCAGACGAATTCTGCCCGTCCAAAATTGTACTGTGGCTTTTTTAACAGCACTCCATTGGGGCCACATACCGCGAAATACAATAAAACTCCACAAAAACAATCCCAGACAAAACCCAATTTGCCATAAACGACCCAGTTGCAAATAAGAAAGTCCCTGATTGCCAATCCAAAACCAGTACTGATTGACGTACCCCATAATTCCTAAATAATCACCAATTAAGGCGCCACCCACAACAAAGAGCGTCACCCAAAATAAAACGCTGACTAAAAATCCCTGGCCTTTCGCTTCCTTTTTGCTGATGATGGGTGCTATAAACACTGCCGCACTTATCCAGGACAGCGCAATCCAGACTATGGGCGTTTGTATGTGCACATCGCGCAGGAAGTTAAAGGGTAAATAGTCATTAATTGCGATGCCATAAAACCCCTCGCGCTCAGAATAGTAATGCGCCATAATAGCGCCTACTCCGATTTGAATGAGTAAAATCACTGCGACGACCAGGAAATACTGGCCCACTTTACGCTGACTTGATGTCAGTGGTTTAAAATGCATAAATAGCGGTGTTCTGGGAGAATTATCTGGCACACTTAGATAGCGATGATAAATATATAAAATGGCGCCAAAGCCTAAAAACACAAAACAAAAGGAAACCCACGTCCAGTAAAACGTAGCTGGGGTTGGGCTATTCCCCATACTGGGCTCATAAGGCCAATTGTTAGTATAGGAGCTGTTTTGTCCTGGCCGATGAGCAATGGTGGTCAGTGAGGAATAAATCAGGAACTCTGCTGTGCGCAATGCGCTTTGCTCATCGAGACTATAGGCTTTAGTCCAGCCTTTTTTGGCATCATGATTCAATAATGTTGAGGCAATTTCTTGTTTTAATTGTCCGATTGAGTCAGCAACATATTGCGACAAAACACTGATTGGCGCGCTTAAATCCGTATTCTGTAATTCACGCTGCATGGTTTTTCGAGCTAAATACTGCTCTTCTTCGGACAAAGCGGCAAATGATTTACCATAGCGTGCTTGCGCTATTTTTTCTTCAACAAGTCGTCCTAAACGCAGCAAATTGGTTGCTGTGTAATCTTCACCAAAATAAGAGCCCATACCATACAAACTGCCATAATCCATCAAATCAGCTCGTTGAAATCCCGCTTTGCCTGCAACAATGTCATCTTCAGTCATCACCACATAGCCTGATTGAGTTTGAAATTGTTGCGGTAGGGGTGGCGCAAGTTGGTAGGTTTTATAAGTACCCCATATGAGCACCATAAAGCAAAGCAGTGCAGTGAACAATAAAATCCATTTTAAAACCAGAGCTACTGGGTCGTTTGTTTCCTGGGCATATTCCGTTATGGTTTTCTTATTTTGAGTCATTGTTTCATTCCATGAAATTACGTGTCGATTTCTTAAAATTAGTGCTTATAAAAATACATCACTTAAGATAGCCTGAGAAGGCACGCCAGCAAGAAAAATCTGTTTTTTCAACTTATCAGTAGTGTCTTTAGGGCCACAGACATAAACTCGTGTCTCTTTTGGCTGATTTAAATGCATTAACGCGCGTTGTTCAATAGACGCTTCAGGATATCGTCCCTGACTTTGAAGTACGCACGCGTCATACACAAAAGAAGGAAACAACAGCGACAGCATTTCCAGCTCTTCTTTGTAGTAAATATCTTCATCAGCAAGGCCGCCATGAACTAAGGTGATGGTTCCTTGATGTTTGTTGCTTAATGCGCTTTTAATAATGGCAATAAGGGGCGCAAGTCCAGTTCCAGTTCCTGCCAGCAACATATTAAAAGCCAATTGCTCTGGGTTATAGTAGAAACAGCGTCCAAAGGGACCTCTTAGCTTCACCTCGGCATGTTTTGTTGCTTTGTTCGCTAGCCATTGCCCCATGCTTCCACCTGGATAAATTTTAACGTGTAATTCAATAAACCCCTCTTGCTCAGGAATGTTGGCGATGGAATAACTGCGTATTGTGCCTTCTGGATTAATGAGACTCAGGTATTGACCAGGAATCCAATGCTCTAAATCATCCACGTGAAGTTTTACTTGCATCACATTGTAATTCAATGCGTTGATATCGATGATTTGTGCGTTCACTTCACATTCAGTGCTTTCAGGAGTTAACACCTCCAGTGGCGTTTCAGGCTTTGCAAGACAAGCTAGAAAATAACCTTGCGCTTTAAGCGTTTCAGGTAATCCTTCTTGCCAGGCAGGGTTAATCTCCCCATCTTTGACTTTAATTAAGCAAGACTGACAAATGCCTGCCTGACACGAATTAGGATAATCAACCTCATGACGCAGTAAACAGTGCAACACGCTTTCTTGAGGCTCTATGGAGTAGGATTGATTATTAAATGCAACCGTACTCATGATGAGCGCCCCAAAACGTCATTACGAACGCTGTTAGCAATAGCGGCGACTTGATTAATATCCTCCGCATTTGCTCCTAATTCAGAAAGTGTTGCACCCAGATGCTCAATCACAATATCCACATGTGTATCATTTAGTCCGCGCTTGACCAGGTGAGCATGTCCTTCGCGCATGTTTTTTCCACTGTAGTGATTGGGCCCACCAAATGCCATGGTTAAAAATCCCTTTTGCTTTAGAATTTGTTGTTCCATATCAATATCATCAAAAAAATGACTGACTCGCTCATCGGTTAACATTTTGCGATAGAAAATATCAACCGCCGCATTGACTGCGCTTTGACCTCCCAAACGTTCAAACAATGACTCTGACATGGTGACTCCTTTAAAGATATATTTGCAATGCATCTTATAAAAAGAAATAATCACAGTCAATAACCTAATCAGGAATTCATGATGCAACTCACCCAATTTACCGATTATTCATTACGTGCTCTGATTTACATCGTACTTAGAAAAGAATCTTGTACCATTAAAGACATCACTGAAGCGTATGGCATATCGAGCCATCATATGGTTAAAATCATTCATAATTTAGCCAAACTTAAACTGATTAAAACCATTCGCGGGAAAAATGGCGGTATTTTAATGGCCGCTCAACCTGAAACCATTAATTTAGGCCAACTAATCGTCCAATTGGAGCCTCATTTTGATTTGGTGCCTTGTTTTAATAAAGAAAAAGCAAACTGCTGTATTGCTCCAGTGTGCAAATTAAAGAGTGTCTTGCATGAAGCGCAAGCCGCTTTTATGAGTGTTTTGGAGCGTTACACCTTAGCGGATGTAGTCACTAATAAGGCAGAGCTGTCTGTATTATTAAACATAAAACCATTAGAGAAGTAAGGCCTTATCGGGAGCAATAGGCCAGGAGTGCAAAACAGCTTGCAAAATACGTGCGTGATTATGTTTTGGGTCTTTTGCGGCATAAAACAAAGTAACAGAGGCGTCTTTTGTCATTTCCAGGATTTGCTCTATCAAAGTACTTTTATTGATTAATTCTTCAATATAGCAATCAATAAATTCGCCCCATCGCTTTTCAATATCCCCGTGAAACCATTGTCTTAACGCGACACTTGGCGTGATGTCTTTTAACCACAAATCAAAAGCCAATGTTTCTTTTTTGAGGCCACGGGGCCAGAGTCTATCAATCAAAATCCATGCTCCTTCTTTAATCGGTGGAGGAGCATAGACGCGGCAAATCTGAATCGTATTTCGATGAGTAGAACTCATGACATTCCTTGTTATAGACTATGCATTACCCCGGTTTTTGCGCAAGTAACATACCAAACACACCGGGTATCTGCTTTCCAGATGCATCTTGTTTATGCAAATGCCCCACTGATTCTTTATATTCCAGTATAGACCATCCAGTATCTTGATAAAGATGATAGAGCTCTTCTTTATGGGGCAGGTACGTGAAAAAATCTGGCAATGGGTAGAGTTCTGATTGAATGGGGAAAACCAAGAAATGATACCCATTCTTATTGGTTGCTTCTTGGAGCTCTGTAAGCAAGGAGGGGATACGTTCCGAATTTAAGAACTGCAGTGTGACGGTTGAAAACACGAAATCAAAATGTTCCACACCAAGCGCTAAGGGTTGATTTAAATCGTGAAGTTGAGTGGACACCTTGCTCAAATCTTCTTTTTGAGCAATTTCCTGAATTGTCTCTAGCGATGCTTGATTGTTATCTATTCCGGTAATGTGATGCCCCATGTTGGCTAAATACAATAAATTCCTTCCAGAGCCACAGCCTACATCGAGAATAGATGCTTCTTGCAGATGATGTAAGTAAGTCTGATAAACATACACTAAGTCGCTTTGTACAGCACTTAGACCGTATTTTTTATTGAAGTAGCGATGAGGCATGCAGTAAAACTTAAGTGTTGCCTTAAATGATTCACTGACAGGAATAACTTTATGCCATGCCGCTGGTGGAATCTGAAGCTCGGGATGCTTGTGATCGATGCGCGTGCGTGAACACTCTTGTCCCTGGCCATTTAAGAATGCAAAATCAATCGCTCCTTCATGCAGAGAAAGCCTTCCCCATGTGCCTTCTTTGGTGCTGTGTTTTTCTAAGAAAAACTTCAGTTTTCCATGGCTGTCAATGTCGGTTCGTTTATAGCACAGTAACTCATTGTATTCTGATGACATGATGCATCCTTTATATTCTTGATTATTGGCCCTGTGATTCCGTGTTGTTTGCATTATCGATGTATTCTGGTTTCAATTGAGTTAACAACGTTTTGCCATTGACCAACTTATCTGCTAATTGATGGTTTACATCACGATGCTCCACTTCATCGTCTCGCACCACTAAAAGCACGTCTCGCAACCTGGCATCAGCAGCAAGCCCCCAATAGTGTTTGGCAACATCAGGTGCAGGAACATTCTCAATACGTCCTTCATCCAACTCCTGTAAATAATGGGTGTAACTGATCACGGCTTCTTCTTCAAGATAACCAACAAAACGATGTGCTGTTTTTGAAGAACAAACATACATCAGCAGATACAACACCACAAAAATAGCTTGTGCCGTAAAAATAATAAAGCGCTCAAACCAGTTGGGTTTGGCAATGTACATAAAGGTAATCAAATGCATCCGTTCATTATCTGCTTCATCCAGTAAAATTTTAATCCAGCCCTCGTCGTTTTTAATTTTTCTTAGGCAGCGCAAATGCAGCAAAGCAGCACCGACCATACCAGGAACAGCTGCTACCGTTTCCAGCACAATGGCTCGATTTCCATAGCGTTTTTGAAAAAAAGTATCTGCGAAAAATCGGAAAAACTTTACCAGACCAAAGGCAATTTTATCACTGATGGTTTGGGCAGGCCTATGAGTTACTGGCATGATGTGCTCCTTTATGGTGATATAAGATATATTATATTAAAGGTGTATTTTAAATGCAACTTTAATATAACTGATTGTCTTGGGATTACAGGTGATGATTCGCTCGATGAATACGGCATTCAATCTCGTTTAAAAATTATAATACTTTGATTAGTAAAGACTTTATAAATTAGCAGTTCTTGACTGAGACCGCCTCATCTTCATAAGATGTATTTTAAATATTTTTATTGGTTGACATGATGAGAATACATTGGCTGTCAATTGCCGCACTCCTATGGGCAGGGATGATACTCGGTATTTCTTTTTTAGAAAGCTGGGTAAAATTTAAAACCCCTACTCTTGGCAAATTAGTGGGATTAGAAGTTGGGCGAACCGTGTTTCGCTCCTTTCAACAGGTGCAGTTAGTTTTTCTTATCCTAATAATTGCGTTGTATGTTTTCCACGTCCACACTGTGTTAGACAATGTATTATTGGGAGTTCTCATCAGTGTTGCAATACTGCAAGTCTTTTGGGTATTTCCAATACTCTGTCAACGAATTGATGATTTAGCAACAGGCAAGAAATTACCTCATTCTTATGCTCATGTAATGTATGGTATCGGAGAGGTAATCAAATTTATTGTACTTTTAGTATTCGGGATGACGGGGTATTAAATAATACGCTCCTGGATTGTCATCAGTGACACTGTAAATAGACCTATTTCTTTATATTTTTTATATGATGAAAATAAAATACGGAGCTTTAGTCAATGCAAGCAGCATTTCGTTTTTTAATTATTGAAGAATCCATGGCCTCGCGCATTGTGATTCGCGATCAATTTACTCGTTTAAATCAACACATAGATTTAGTATCCACAATAGAAGAAGCACTAGAGCGAATTGCCTCCGCGTTTTACGATATGATTTTAGTCGATAGTCGTTTTTATCATGAATTGATAACGATGGACTTTAAATCCTTAATCCCAGAGCAAAATAAAATGACGCTTCGTTCATTAATCGGCATCATGACGAACCAGGCAATCGATTTATCTCATCAACAGTCACTTGAAGATTATCTGTATTTTGCTAAGCCGTTTTCATCAGAAAAGACAATTCAAATCATTGATTATCTTAAAGTGATTATGGAGGCTAAACATGAATAAGTATGCCTTTATTTTTAGAGTTTCAGGCTGATCAATAATACTCCAAAACAAAATACATCGAAGTTGATTTTGTTGACCAACCGTCAGAATGACCAATGATATTTTAGGTTTGTTAATGGGTTTTTAAAGAAGTCATACTAAATTTATGGAGGTTAGTTGTTGATGTTGGCAATTTAATTTGTATGTTTACAATTTGGTTCTTTGACATGTGTTGCAAAAAATCTAAGTTTTACAACACGCATTTATAATGAGATGTTATGCCTGTTGACTTTCTTTCTCCTGCTCAGCGTGAAAACTATGGCAGGTACCCTAATGACTTAGCACCAGAATTTATCGCTAATTATTTTTTTCTCGATGATCAAGATAGGGAATGGATAAGAAATAAACGAGGAGCATTTAGTCGGTTAGGTTATGCTCTTCAATTAACTACGGCTAGATTTGTTGGCACTTTTTACAGTGATTTGACTGAAATTCCTTATAAAATCATTGAGCGGATTGCCACCCAAATTAATGTAGCCGATATTCAGAATTCTCTTGAGCGTTATCAGAAAAGTGAACAACGATGGCGGCATACTGTTGAAATAAGAACACGTTATGGGTTTACAGAATTTAATGAAGAAGGTATTCGTTTTAAGTTGGGCCGGTGGCTATATGCTTTATTTTGGACTGGAACAGATAGGCCAGGATTATTATTTGAGCAAACCGTGTTATGGCTTATAAACAATAAAGTTTTATTGCCAGGAATAACAACAGTAGAACGATTTATTGCTGAAATTCGTAGTAGAATGGATACGCGCTTATGGCGATCATTGATTAAAAATTTAACTAACGACCAGACAGAAAAACTTAATAATTTACTATTGGTGGCAGAGAAGCAACGCCAATCATTACTTGATATTCTTCGCAAAGGCCCTGTAAGAGCAAGTAGTAAGACATTGGTTAAAGCACTAAAACGTATTGAAATGGCGCGCGAACTAAGCATTGTATTACCTAAGCGGTTACCTGAGGGTAGAGTATCTGTTCTTTCTCGCTTTGCTAATACTGCAAAGACAACCGCTATAAGCCGCCTTTCTTATGAAAGAAAGATGGCAACTTTAGTTGCTTTTGCTCATCATTTTGAAGCTACGGCACAAGATGATGCTCTTGATATATTATCTATTGTCTTAAGTGAGCTATTTTCCAAAGCAAAACGTACTAATCATAAAACGAGGTTACGAACAATTAAAGATTTAGACTCTGCTGCAGCGACATTGATTGATGCCTGCAAAGTTGTTTTAGATAACAATCTTACTGATCAAGAGGTTCGGAGTAAAATCTTCAATATCGTTGGCTATGAAGAATTAATAATCGCTGTTACCGAAGTAAATGCGCTAATTCAACCGCCAGATGATGTTTTTTATCGCGAACTCGAGGATAAAGAACAAACAATTAAAAACTTTTTACCTTCTCTTCTTCGTGTTATTCACTTTGACAGCAATGAAGCAGGAAAACCTATTATCCAGGCGCTTGATTGGTTAAAAAGTAAATCAAAAAAAGAAGCGCCAATGGATTTAGTCAGTAAAACATGGAAACGATATATTCATGATAAAGAAAATCAGTTCAATAAAACCGCGTATATTTTCTGTGTTCTTGATAAATTACAAGGAGCGTTGAAACGCCGCGATCTCTTTATTAGCCCAAGTTGGCGTTATTCTGATCCTAGAGCCAATCTTCATGGAGGAACAGAGTGGGAGGCCATACGCCCAGTGATTTGTCGTTCTTTAAACTTAACAAATGAACCACATGGTTATTTACAGGAGTTTGTTAATGAATTAGATGAAACATATAAATTGGTGGCTAAAAATTTTGATAATAACCCTTTTATAAGATTCGATCTGATTAAAGGCAGTGAAGAACTTATTCTAACCCAATTAGACAAGTTAGATGAGCCTGAATCACTAAAACTGTTGCGCAGTGAAGTGAAATCCAGACTCCCTCGTGTAGATTTACCCGAAGTATTGCTGGAAATTGCTAAGCGAACTAACTTCATTTCAGCATTTACTCATATTAATGAAGGGAATGCTCGGGCTGTTGATTTAGAAATCAGTATTTGTGCTGTTTTACTTGCCCAGGCGTGCAATACTGGTCTTGAACCTTTTGTAAGAGAGGATATTCCAGCATTAAAAAGAGATCGTTTGATATGGGTTGATCAAAATTATATTCGCGATGAGACGATAACTGCATCCAACGCCATATTAGTTGCCGCACAAAACCAGAGTAAATTAGCGAAAAAATGGGGCGGTGGAGATATAGCCTCTGCTGATGGAATGCGTTTTGTTGTACCTGTCCGTTCTTTGCATGCAGCTCCAAATCCAAAGTACTTTAATCAAGGACGCGGAGTCACCTGGTATAATTTACTTTCAAATCAAAGAACTGGTTTGAATGATGTTACAGTGCCAGGAACTTTGCGAGACAGTTTGATTCTATTGGGAGTAGTGCTAGAACAACAAACAGAGTTAAAACCAACTCGCATCATGACAGATACGGGTGCTTACAGTGATATTGTATTTGGTCTTTTTCGTCTCTTAGGGTATCGTTTTAGTCCACGATTAGCTGATTTGGGAGATGCTCGTTTTTGGCGAGTTGATCCACTGGCAGACTATGGCAAACTCAATATTCTTGCTAAACATCGTGCAAATCTTGAGCGCATTATTCCTCATTGGGACGATGTGCTGCGTTTGGTTGGATCTTTAAAACTTGGCCGAGTACCCGCAACAGGGATTATGAGAACTCTTCAGGTGGGTGACAAACCCACAAGATTAGCACAAGCCATTGCTGAAATTGGGCGCATAGATAAGACCATTCATATGCTTAACTATATTCATGATGAATCGTGTCGCCGTAGTACTTTATTACAACTAAATTTGACAGAGGGCAGACACAGCTTGGCGCGTTCTGTTTTTCACGGAAAAAGAGGAGAACTTCACCAACGATATCGCGAAGGACAAGAAGATCAACTAGGAGCATTAGGATTAGTGCTTAATGTTCTGGTTCATTGGAATACTATTTATATGGATGCCACGTTAGATCAGCTAAAGAACGATAACTTTCCTGTGAATGAAGAAGATGAAGTGAGGCTATCACCATTTGCAAAAGCACATTTTAATATGCTTGGCCGATATTCATTCTCTATGTCTGATGAAGTAAAAGATGGAAAATTAAGATCACTAAGAGATCCTAATAATCCTTAAGTCGGTTAGCCGTTCCATTACTCCCCAAGCCCCTATTAGCACTTAACGCACAAAAAATCATTGTAATTAAATTTATAAGAATACACATTTTAATAAACATAAATCACTCATTAATGATTAATACTAATTTAATCAATCATTGAATATTCATCAGAAGCTTTCCATTTTTTATCTTTTGTTAGAATATACAAAGCTGATTTTTCAAAAAATGTATCTGAACTTCTCAGTTTTGCCCATTCACAATAGGCTTGAATTTCTTTATATACAATGGCATCAATTTCGACTCGTATTTTTTCAGTTTGCTTTATTTTATCTTCGGTAATTAAAGGCATGATATCCTCGCTTAATGTTACAAATTCTTAACACATATTAACTATCTGTTCCAATAATCAAATGAATTAAATTGGTTATTAGAATGCATATTACTAGAGCTGGAATGATGATTACCGTGATGGTGCATAGAGTGATGGTAATTAAATCCAAATGGACTACCCCCCGCATCATACGAACCAATCATAGGCACACCAGTAACAGGATTTACTCTAAACGTATCTTGTGAATGATTATTAAATAATTGCTGATGATCAATATTCATAGAAGAATGATCGCCATGTGTTATACCATAGCCCTTATTCATCCTAGGCAAAATATACTGTTTAAAATATTCATTTTCCATGTAATTAAAATGCCTATCTTTTGATGCAATGGCTTTTTGATATTCAAGAAAACCTGGTGGCGGTTCCAATACATAATCTTTAATTCGGATGAGTAATTGTATTAATTTTTTTATGCGATCAACTATTACATCCTTTTGAAAAAATAGTTTCATTTTTTTATCCTATTTAATAGTTAATTAATTCCTTCACAAACGCGCAAAGGTACGCGCTCTTTATTTACTCCCTAATCCATTATTCTAACTATACTAATAGTAGTACTTCATAAGGATTGTGCCTAGTTGTATTTTTTGAATCTACACACACCACGCAACTGGCATTGCCTTGTTCTTTTCCGTATAACCATATGATTATTAACATAAAGTCATGGTGGTTATTCAATTCTTAAAAAAAAAGGAATTCTCAAACCAAATGTCTCTTGTTTACAATTGTAAACATTTGTTATTAGTAATTCAAGTGATATATTAAGTTTGTTTACTTTTGTATACACTAATATTACAATTGTAAACAATATATTATTTTATAATGAATAAACAAAATGAATGGGAAAGATGTAGTTTCGTTACGTTTAGCTGAACATGAGAAAGAATATTTACTTAATATCGGAAAAAATCTTGAACTACAAAAACGAGAATCCGAAGAGATTTCGTTTTCAAAAACACTTAAAACCCTATTAGATTTTTGCATTCGAAATGATATTTCACCAACAAGAAAAAATGAAAATCCCATTAAAGAAATGAGAAAGATGATAGAGCAAATTCACGCATCTATTCCCCATTTAATGTATCATAATAATTATCAGAGTCTTGTGCTTTCATCTCAGGTAAACGATGACTCTCTGAACCAAATTAAACAAAAATCGATCGAGTATCTGAATGGTAATTTTTCAGGATTTCAAAATGTAACGTACAAAGAAGTTAAATTCAAATTAAATGGAATTGGCCTAAAAACCGTCCCCATTGAACAAGGCGAGTCATTATGGAAATAAAAGTAGATCTAGGTGAGGACACTATAGATTCATTAAATAAAATTGCAAAAATTAAGGATTGTAATTTTTCAGTTGCGGCTGCTGAGATGATATCATATGGAGCTCGTATTTTTATTCAATCTCTTGAACCTAAAGATGACCCGACCACTATGTTGCTACTCGAAAATGCAGTACGGGCTAATGAAATACTTACAGAGCTTTTACATATTTGCTATGACAAAGATAAATCAAAAATTGGTGCTTATGATTCCGAAACAGCTCTCGCGCTGATCGATCGAATTGCATCGAGTTTTAAGAAAAACTTAGTCCGTTAATAACCAACTTAATAAAAATTATTTTTCGTTTAATTAGTAAATTTCAATATAGAGTAGAACTTGTTATTTACCAATTTTACTCTATAAGCCATACATAAAAACATATAATAATTTCTATAATTAAATCCACCAATTTTACTTGGAATGAACATCTTTATAAGACAACATTTTAAATAATTCTTCTTCTTTTTCTGGATCAAATCCATAAGTTAGGTTCCACTCTTTAGGATTTTCATAGGTTCCAAAAAGCATGTCCCACCATACAATATCACCATAATTATTTTTATGACGGTTGAATTGGTGATGGATTCGATGCATCTCTGGGCGTTGAAATATATACCCAACCCAGCGTGGAGTCTTAATGTTAGTATGATAGAAAAACTCTCCTATGGCGGTGCATGCCGTGTACACAAAACCAGCTTCAATCGATAATCCAAGAAATGTGTATACAAGTAAACTGCCTATAAGGGAGTTTATTATCATTTCGCCAGGATGCTTGTAAAACGAAGTGATGACTTCAAGCCTTTGCGGACTATGATGAATTTGATGAAAACCAACCCATAAAAAATCATACTCGTGGCGTGCTCTATGCCACCAATAAAACACAAACGTTGCGATAAAATAAACAAAAATACCTCCATATATTGGAGTCAAATAGTTAGAAACCTGAAAAATGGACCAAGCAGAAAACCACCTTTCCCAGGTATACCCTGCTAAGACAACGACACTTAATTGTATTAGATTCATCAGAACTACCCTCAAAGGCCATGTTTTCACATGAGGTAATTTCCAACCTGGAATAATTCGCTCTAAGACGAAACAAAATACAAATACACAAAGAACTGTTTTAAGCATGTAATTCTCCAAATGCTTTTAATTTAATTAAAATGATTTTAAACATTCTGTGAAAACCTCTTTTTTGCAATGATCGCAACTCTCAATCAATTATTACCTCAGAACAAACAACGAACTTATCAATGA
>JAFKHV010000047.1 GCA_017306715.1 Legionella sp.
AATTGGTGGGCCCACTAGGACTTGAACCTAGGACCAACGGATTATGAGTCCGCTGCTCTGACCAACTGAGCTATGGGCCCCGAAGAGGAGTGTATTTTAAACTTAATTATTGGATTGTTCCAGCTTTTTTTATTAGTTTAAAATCTTTATTTTGAATTAATGATAAATATAGTTGAGCTAAAGCTCAACTATAAAATTTACATATCATCACCATCAAGGAAACTTCTTAGTTTCTCGGAGCGAGAAGGGTGGCGAAGTTTACGTAGAGCTTTTGCTTCGATTTGACGGATGCGCTCGCGTGTCACGTCAAATTGCTTACCAACTTCCTCTAATGTGTGATCCGTGTTCATTTCAATGCCGAAACGCATGCGTAAAACTTTGGCTTCGCGTGGGGTTAGGGTTTCTAAAATTTCTAGAGTTGCCTCACGTAAACCTTCAGCGGTGGCCATATCTATGGGAGATTCTATATTATTATCTTCAATAAAATCACCTAAATGCGAATCATCATCATCGCCTACGGGTGTTTCCATAGAGATTGGCTCTTTAGCAATTTTTAGCACTTTACGTATTTTATCTTCACTGAGCTCCATCTTTTCAGCTAATTCTTCAGGGGTCGCTTCACGACCGGTTTCTTGAAGAATTTGGCGAGAAATACGATTTAATTTATTAATAGTCTCGATCATATGAACGGGAATACGTATGGTTCTTGCTTGGTCGGCTATGGAGCGGGTAATCGCTTGGCGAATCCACCAGGTTGCATAAGTGGAAAATTTATAACCGCGGCGATATTCGAATTTATCGACTGCCTTCATGAGGCCAATATTTCCCTCCTGAATTAAGTCTAAAAATTGTAATCCGCGGTTCGTATATTTTTTGGCGATAGAGATAACTAAACGTAAATTTGCTTCAACCATTTCTTTTTTGGCTCGGCGCGCTTTCGCTTCACCAATAGACATTTTACGATTGATATCTTTTATTTCAGCGATTGATAATCCGTACTCAACCTCGAATGAAATTAATCGGGATTGGATCCGTAAGATTTCTTCACGATTTTCTTCGATACGATTTAAGTCGAGTTTCTTAGCGTTCTTTGAAATGATTAAATCAAGCCAGGAAACATCGGTCTCTTGTCCGGGGAACGTATCGATAAAAAGTTTACGAGGTATTTTCGCTTTTTCAATACATAAGCGCATGATGCTTCGCTCAAACTCACGAATTTGATTACGAAGTTGGCGGAAATGGCGTGTTAAGCGATCGACTTGTCTTGAAGTCAGTTTCAGTTTCAAGAAGGATTCGGACATTGCCTCTACGGCTTTATTGGTTTTAGCATGCGTGCGGCCATGTTCTTTGGCTAATGCTACAGCATGTTCATAGTAGCCCTGCAATTCATCAAAGTATATTTGGGCTTGCTCTGGATTAGGACCATCGTCAACCTCACTGAGACTGCCTTCCTGGTCGCTTTCTTCATCTTCTTCATCACCCAAAATTAAATCTTCTTGTTGGGTTTCGTCGAGCATCGAACCAATGCTTGCTGCAGGGGCTATTTCTTCCTCACCATCAGCAAAACCGCTAATTATTTCGTTGAGACGAATTTCTTGAGCTTGAAAACGTTGATAATCTTCCAATACCAATTGAATCGTTTCAGGGTAATGTGCTAATGATTTAAGAACCTGATAGATGCCTTCTTCGATACGTTTGGCGATACGAATTTCACCTTCACGGGTCAATAACTCCACCGTACCCATTTCCCGCATATACATACGCACGGGATCTGTAGTGCGTCCGGTTTCCTTATCAACTGAAGCGAGGACCATAGCGGCTTCTTCAATATCTGGGACTTCTTCAGTGTTCAGAAGAAGGGCAAGTTCGTCTTCCCCGGGAGGTAGTTCAAAAACTTTAATATTCATACCTTCAAGCATGCTGATGATTACATCAAAATGCTCTGTGTCAACAATATTAGGTAGCAAGTCATTGATTTGACTATACGTCAGATAACCTTGTTCCTTTCCTAGACTTATGACTTTCGTTATTTGCGAGCTTTGCTGTTCTTGATCATTCATAGTAATAAGGCACTTCTATTAGGACAATTGAGCTTTACAAAATGTTCTGATTATAGACTGGCTAGTTAGAACATGCCAGTTCTTTATTGAACTATTTGCACTGAATTGAGGTACTCCGCGCCAGGACTGGCTTAATAAATATTTTTTAATATTATTCATGGCGTTCCTGTAATAATTTTTGTAGTTGAATCCGTTCATTTTCGCTTAAGCCAGATTGACGCGACTTATCGATTAATTGGTGTATTATGGCTTCTTGATTCTTTTTTTTAATAAATGCGAGTGTATCAAGAAATTCACTCAGTAATTCGGCATCTGGAACTTGATGATCCCAGGCGGCAAGTTTATTGATGAACTCAAAATGGGGATGCTCCCGCCAAGTTTCAATCAAGGAAGCAGTGGTGGCGTTTGGATTCTCGGCGAGCTGTTGAATAATGCCAAGTAAAATTTCATGTTCTTGCGAATCCAACTTCTGCTGATTAATCTGTGTCTTAGATAATTGAAACAGTTCAGGATTTTGTAACAGCAAGGCAACGGCCACTCGCTCCGGTGTGCGTTGTAATAAGGTTTTTGCGGATGGAGCGTGTTTCAACACCTCCGTAGATTGGTTTTGGTTAAGCAATTGCATCAGGCGATGGCTTTCTATGTGAATTCGTCGCGACAGTTCTTCTGCAAGTAACTGTTTATAGGGGCCATCCGGGATTTTCTTTAAAAAAGGTTTGACGGCATTTATTAGTTGGGTTTTGCCGGCAAGATTATTCAGGTTTATATCTTTAGCGAGCGTGTTATAGAGTAATTGGTGTAAGGGTTGTGCTTTATCCATATACTCAAGGAAATATTTTTTCCCATGTGCCCGAATCAGACTGTCAGGATCCTGCCCTTCAGGTAAAAATACAAAGCGGGCATCGAGGCCGTCGTCTAGATAAGGAAGGCTGCTTTCTAAAGCGCGCCATGCTGCCTGCTTACCGGCATTATCCCCATCGAAACAAAAGATAATTGATGAGGTATGTTTTGCCAATAATTGGATATGATAAATACTGGTTGCGGTGCCCAGTGTTGCTACTGCATTATCAACATCATGCTGAGCGAGTGCGATCACATCAAGATAGCCTTCAACAACAATGATATTGGGAGGATTTTTCTTGAGGCTTAAAACTTGATATAAACCATATAGTTCCCTATTTTTCTGAAAAATTATGGTTTCTGGGGAGTTCAGATATTTAGGTTTTTGCGTATCTTCTATTGCGCGTCCCCCAAAGCCAATAATACGACCATGGCGATCATGTATAGGGAACATGATGCGTTGACGGTAACGATCGTAAATTTTTCCTTCATCGCTTTTAATGAGCATACCTGTTGTTAAAAGTTCCTGTTGGTGTCGAGGAAAACTTTTTTCCAGGTTATGCCAACCGTCTTGCGCATAACCAATTTGATATCGCTTCGCAATTTCTCCACTAACACCTCGTCCCCGCAAGTAGTCTATGGCAGATTGTCCGGAAAATTTTAATTTTTTTTGATAATGTACACAAACTGCGTTGAGTAATTTGTATAAATCAGTTGTAGCATTTTTTTTATCAGAATCATTTTCTCGAGGAATTGTTAAACCCAGCTTCCCCGCCAGTAATGTAATCGCTTCAATAAAACCTAAATTTTGATAACTCATAACGAAACTAATTGCATTACCCGATGCTCCGCAACCGAAGCAATGAAAAAACTGTTTCTTTGCAATCACGTTAAACGAAGGGGTCTTTTCATTGTGGAAAGGGCAACACGCGATATGGCTATTTCCTCTTTTTTTTAATGGCACATAGCTGTCGATGAGCTCAACGAGATCGGTTTGTTGTAACACTCCATCAATGAAGGACTGCGGAATTAATCCAGACATTATGTATTTAGCTTAATTTAGCCTTAATCAAAGCGCTTACCTGAGTTAAATCAGCTCGGCCTTGAATTTTAGGTTTTATATAAGCCATAACTTTACCCATATCTGCCATTTTTTGAGCAGAGGTGGCGGCAATTGCTTCATCTAGAAGGGCTACGACTTCAGCTTCAGATAAAGGCTCTGGTAGATATTTGCCAATAACGAGTAGTTCTGTTTGCTCTTGTTGAACAAGGTCTTGCCGATTCGCTTTTTCGAATTGAGCAATGGACTCTTTACGTTGCTTGCTCATTTTATCCAAAATAATAAGCATACGCGCATCATCAACTTCAATGCGTTCATCGACTTCAACTTGTTTTATAGCTGCTGCAATCAAACGTAGGGTACTTAATAATTCTTTATCTTTGGCCAGCATAGCTGCTTTGATATCACTACTAATACGGTCTTTAATGGTCATCATCTAATCCCTGGGTTGGAGTTTGACTTTGCGAAGGATAAGACCAAAAGACCACTGAAAGTGGTCTTGGGCTTTTGAAGATGGGGCAGAGGTTATCTTATTTACGACGACGTCTGTCACCTTTTTTCAGGAATACATCTCTAGAATTTTTCTTATGGTGACGTTTAATTGCTGCAGCAAGTTTACGCTTACGCTCTGCAGTAGGTTTTTCATAAGATTCACGACGACGTAACTCTGTTAAAATTCCTGCTTTTTCACATGCACGCTTAAAACGACGTAATGCATATTCTGGGTTTTCGCCTTCTTTGACGCGAACTGTGGGCATTAAATAATCCTCTATTAAATTAATCTCAATAGGTGGGCAATTCTAGTGCTAGTTAGGGCACTCGTCAAGCTAAAACCTAATAAATATTGTAATCAGTCATTTATTATAGCATATCAGGCAATAAATGATATTTATGTGAGGAAAAATGCAATAAAAAGTAGGAGGTAATGAGGCAGTTACCCAGTCTTAAATCTTTTGTCGGGTATTAAATCAAATCTGTTATAATTGTGTTTTTAAATTTTTTGAGTAATTTATGTTCGTTCTTGGTATCGAGTCTTCCTGTGATGAGACAGGGGTAGCGATTTATCACAGCCAAAAAGGGTTGTTGGCACGTGCGTTGCATTCCCAAATTGATACTCATCGCGTGCATGGAGGGGTAGTTCCCGAGTTGGCCTCTCGAGATCATGTGAATTATCTTATTCCCTTGCTTGAACAGGTATTACGAGATGCCTCATGTTCAAAAGATGACCTTGATGCAATTGCTTACACTGCTGGTCCCGGCCTAATAGGTGCCTTATTAGTGGGCTCATCTTTTGCTAAAAGTTTAGCTTATGCATTGAGTATTCCGGCGCTTGCTATCCATCACCTTGAAGCTCATCTACTAGCAGCGCAAATGGAAAATCCACGGCTTGACTTTCCTTTTGTGGCATTGTTGGTTTCGGGTGGTCATTGTCAACTCATTGAGGTACAAAATTTGGGACAGTATCGCATACTTGGCGATACAATGGATGATGCAGTGGGTGAGGCATTTGATAAGACCGCAAAACTCATGGGCATTCCTTATCCCGGGGGTCCCATTTTAGCGGCGTTGGCAGATGAATGCCAAGCAACGCCTTATCGATTTCCCCGTCCAATGACTGATCGCCCAGGCCTGGAGTTTAGTTTTAGTGGTTTAAAAACGTTCGCTCTCAACACCTGGAATAAAAGCAATAAAGATGAGCAGGCCAAAGCAGAAATAGCAAAAGCTTTTCAAACTGCAGTTATTGAAACGCTAATTATTAAAGTAAAACGTGCGGTCGAAGCAACGGGTAATAAACGTTTGGTGGTAGCGGGTGGAGTTGGAGCAAATAAGGCTTTACGTATTGCCTTAATTAATTGGATGCAGCAAATTGGTGGCGAGGTCTTTTTTCCAGCTCTTGAATATTGCACGGATAATGGTGCAATGATTGCCTATGCAGGATGCTTACGTTTACTTAAAGGCGAGCAAGATAGGAGCGCTGGGGTAGAGGTCAAAGCTAGGTGGCCTCTAGCCTAGATCTTAGGCTAGATTCGGCTATTACTCTTTATCAGTACTCGCAGGTTTTTTGGGCTCCGCTTTCGTTTGCTTAGGTTTCGCCGGAGCTTTGCGAGGCGCGCGCGTATCTTTTTTAGGTGCCGCGGCAGCTGTTTCTGATACTTTTTTTCTCGGGGTTCTTTTTTTCGCTGGGGTTTTCTCTTTATCGAGATTCACATCGGTTATCTTCTTCTTGGAAGTTTCTGTAACGGTGGTTTTTATTGGTTTAGAATGAATAGCCGAAAGGGTTGCAGGAATATTTTCGTTGGCCGCAGGAGTGTGTCTTTCTTCGACGACGGGCATGGGTGATGCTCCTGGATCTTCCTCCAAAACTTCATCTAAGACATTGTTTTGTTTAAATTTGATTTTGGATTCTGTCCCCTCTATCAAGCGGCTAATATTATCCTTATGATTAATGATGATAAGTAGCGCGATGAAAAAAAGTGGAGGAAAAATTTCAATACGCCCAATAACCATCAGGCCATAAATAGGGGCAAGGCTAATGGATATTAAGGAAGCTAGAGATGAATAACGCCAGATACGCGCAACAATTAGCCACGTACCAACAACCATTACACCCACTAAAAACTGGAAGCCTAATAATGCCCCGATAGCGGTTGCAACTCCTTTACCGCCTTTAAAATTAAAAAATACGGGAAAAACATGACCAAGCACTGCGGCTAGAGCAACATAGCCTACGAATGACGGATCATTTGAATACAATTTTGCAATCAGTACCGGAACTAATCCTTTTAAGATATCGGTGGCAAGTACGATTAAAGCGTATTTTTTTCCAGCCAGACGTAAGACATTAGTTGCACCGGGATTAGTTGAGCCTTCAATCCGAGGATCGGGTAAAGAAAAAATTTGGGAGACAATCACTGCGGAACAGATTGAGCCACATACATAGGCAAGAATAATTAAAAAGGTAGAAATAATCACCGAATGCTCCTTCTCCGGAAAGGCTTAATTAAAGGTTATACCAGGGACTGGCAAATTTGCCGTGCAATTTATCGTCAATCCTATATTCATTATTAATGAAACTTCTCGAGCAAGCAAGTATACGAGTTCAGATGTTTATCGTGCTGGCTTTACGGAAGAAATAGAGTTTGCAGATTATTAGTATAAAGTCTTCCGAGCGCACTTACTTGCCAGGAATCATCAGAGCAGTGAACTAAATTTTGTGCTTCGGCTTTTTTCAGTGCAGACAAGAGGGTATTTATAGGTAAAGTAGTGCGCTCCGTGAACAACTGATACGGAATCGGTTGTTCCAGGCGCGTGGTATTTAACATAAATTCGAATAACTGCTCCTCGGCAGTCACCCATTTTTCCTCTGCCACCAGCATTTTTTCAGGATTCAAATAATCTTTAGGTTGTCGTATTTTACGAATGCGTTTAATGCCTTCACTGAGCGTAATTTTTCCATGTGCTCCGGCACCAATTCCTAAATAATCTCCGTACAACCAATAATTGAGATTATGATTTGCCCTGCGTCCCGCAGATGAAAATGCAGATATTTCATAGCGAGAAAGCCCGGATTCTTTTAATAAATCAAGACCTTGTTCTTCTAAAGATATGATGTCATCTTCAACTGGAACAACGGGCCGCTCTTTGTAAAAGACTGTATTGGGTTCAATAGTTAATTGATACCAGGATATATGTTCTGGTTGATGGGCGATAGCGATTTGCAAATCGGCTATGCCCTCTGGTATGGATTGACCGGGTAGACCATACATTAAATCAAGATTGATATTGGAAAATCCCGCATTACGTGCAGCATCGATGGCGCGGTGTGCTTGTTTTTCATCATGGATGCGTCCAAGCTTTTTAAGGTGAGTTGGATTAAAGCTCTGAATTCCAAGAGACAGGCGATTTATTCCGATTTGGTAATAAGTTTTAAACCGTTCCTGATCCACGGTACCTGGATTAGCCTCTAAAGTAATTTCTATATTCTGACTGAACGACAGGCGCTTTTGGAGTTGATTAAAAAGCTCCGTATAAGCTGCTGCTGATAACAAACTGGGGGTTCCGCCTCCGATAAAAATAGTTTGAATCGTCGGGGTGGATTGGAAATGTTTTAAATCCTCGTCTAAATCATTGATTAAGGTTTGCACATAAGCAAATTCGGGTAATTGCTGAGGGCTTTTATGAGAATTAAAATCACAATAAGGGCATTTTTGAATGCACCAGGGAATATGAATATACAACGATAAGGGAATCATTACTCTTTTGACTGGCTTGTTTGATAAGGCAATAGTATCATGTCCAGCGATGAGTAACCAATTAACTACAGAATATCATAAGAAATGGGGGAAAACATGGCAAATAAACGCGTGAGAATAGCCGTCACTGGCGCTGCAGGTCAAATTGGCTACGCTTTATTGTTTCGCATCGCATCCGGGCAAATGTTTGGACCAAATGTCGATGTTGAGCTTAATTTGCTTGAGCTTGAAGCTGCTTTACCCGCTTTGGAAGGTGTGGCAATGGAGCTTGACGATTGCGCCTTTCCTCTCTTAAAACGCATTCGTTGCACAGCTGATTTGAATCAGGCTATGGAGGGTGTTAATTGGGCTTTGTTAGTAGGCTCAGTCCCACGTAAGCAAGGAATGGAACGTTCCGATTTATTAAAAATTAATGGTGGTATTTTCACACAACAGGGCAAGGCAATTAATGACAATGCATCTGATGATGTACGCGTATTTGTTGTAGGTAATCCCTGTAATACCAATTGCTTAATTGCCATGAATCACGCACCGGATGTACCGAACAATCGTTTTTTTGCAATGACGACTCTTGACGAGTTACGCGCACGGACGCAATTGGCACAAAAAGCGGGCGTCGATATTACTGCAGTCAGCCAAATGACGATATGGGGAAACCATTCTGCAACGCAGTATCCTGATTTTTACAATGCAAAAATCAATGGTAAATCTGCGGCGTTAGTAATTGATGACGAAACTTGGCTGAAAGACACTTTTGTTTCCACAGTACAACAGCGTGGAGCGGCTATTATTAAGGCACGAGGTTCCTCTTCAGCTGCTTCAGCAGCCAATGCAATTATTAGAGGTGTTAATAATCTAGTCACGGATACTCCAGAGGGTGAAACATTTTCTATGTGTCGACACTCTGAAGGTGATTATGGGGTGGATAAGGGACTAATATTTTCATTCCCATGTCGCACAGTCGGTGGACAGTTACACGTGGTGAACAATTTAGAATTTAACGATTATGGTCAGGAAATGTTCCATAAAACCCTTCACGAATTACAGCAAGAGCGTGATGCGGTTAAAGAGTTAGAGCTGATTTAAATCCTTGAGTTCAAACCGCTTTCTGATCCTGAGGAAAGCGGTGTTTCCAGTTGTGTTGCAGTAAAAAAATCACTCTGAGATTGATAAATTTGCAGAAGACTTGACTTATCTAATATTGTTTTTGCTTCTGTGTTACGCAATAAAGTGGACACTGAGCGACCATTTGAAAGAATATCGTTTATTTTATCTACTAGTCGCACCGCTTGTTGAGTCGGATCGGGTTCGAGAGGTGTTAACGAAGGTATGTGTTGTACTATTGCCCGTGCTAACTGACAGTCGGTTAGATAGAGAACTAAACGCTTACTGACAATCTCTTCAAAATCTTTGGTAGACCTTAATAAAAGATGGAATAAATAATCAGGATTTTTTTTCAAGTAAGCACTCAATTTTTGACTAAAGCCGATGTGGTCTTGATACTCTAGAAGCAAGTTTAGTTGTTTGTCGGGATCTTTTTGTAGTTTCTGTACGGTGATGCCGGCGCAATTGGCTAACCATTGCAACAGATTACTGTTTGCTTTGTGAGCAGATACCGCGTTAAACTGGAAGCCAGGAGAATAAGGTTTTTTTGAAAAAAAACTATCTAGATTAACGGAAGAATTTATTTCTTTGGCTAACCGACGTACTGCCAAATGGATTTTATTAAGATCGATGCGCCATTTTTCAAAACGATTTAAATTTTCGAACCGAATGGAGCAGTCCCGTATAGCAACCAACAATTCATTGAAGGTTTCCGGGCTATCAGGTCTAAACTTATTCAGAGAAATCTTGAGTTGCTGTATTTCAGGGTAAGTAACTTTACTATCTTTTTCAAGTATAAATATTTGCCTTAAGGCACGTTTTAGCGCTGATAAAGGATCGGTCATAAAATCATCCGTCAGTGAGCTCCAGCTTTAACATTATAGTTCAAAAAATCAACAGTTGCAAATTTACTGATTAATTTTTGTTCTTTTTGGTGGTTATGTGTAATGGTTTTTGGTATTATTGGCTTAATTTTAATCAACTGGTGGGATGAATGCGAGCACTAAAAGTAAATTTAATGGTTATGACTGCAATTCTGCTATGGGCTTCTGCGTTTGTTGGCATACGCGTGGGGCTTGCTTGTTATTCGCCGGGATCTTTGGCGCTCTTGCGTTTTAGTGTGGCCTCTATATTTATGGGTATTATTTATTGGGCACAAAAAACAACGCAATCTGTTCATTGGCACGATCGAATTTTATTAATTCTGGCAGGTATGGGAGGCATTGGTATTTATAATATTTGTTTAAATTATGGGGAGCTCAGTGTATCTGCCGGAATAGCAAGTTTTATAATTGGATTAATGCCCATCATTACGATTATTTTGTCGGTAATTTTTTTACAAGAGCGCCTGCAACGGGGAACTTGGACTGGGATTACGGTGAGTGTACTAGGTCTATCACTAATTGCTTTGAGTGAGCAAAGTTCCCCAGGAATACAGCAAGGTATCTTGGCGATTCTCGTTTCGGCATTAATGGGTGCTATTCTCACAATTATACAAAAGCAATTTGCCCAAAAATATCATCCAGTCGCTATTATTTTCTGGGTAATGTGCGGGGGGACGCTATTCCTCTCTGTCTTTTTTCCAAGATTAATTGGGGAACTGCAACAAGCGGAGCAGATTACAACGTGGGCAATTATCTACATGGGGGTTTTTCCCGCTGCAATAGCCTATTTAGCATGGAGTTATGCTTTAAAACATTTAACTGCTTCTGCGGTATCAGTCTCGCTCTATGCGCTCCCCCTGGTTTCTACTTTTTTAGGTTATATTTTATTGAATGAACAACCCTCATCCAGTTCCTTGCTCGGTAGCTTGATTACCTTATTGGGAGCATACCTTGCTAATCGCTCTCAACGCCTAGGGGAGCAAAGCGTCATAGACTCTTCCGAAGAAGAAATAAATTTTTTAGGAAAAGCTTCAGGAGAGGGTTTATAATTAATTAGTTCTAATTAATTGAGAAAGCTCATGGAGTTAAGAGTAGACAACACCCCATTTAAAGCCCTGTTTCAGCCTCTGGATTTGGGTTTTACTCGTCTCAAAAATCGAATCCTTATGGGGTCAATGCACACGGGGTTGGAAGAAGATAAAGAGAGTTTAAATCGCTTGGCGCAATTTTATCGCGAGCGTGCTTTAGGTGGAGTGGGTTTAATCACTACTGGTGGATTTGCCCCAAATCGCGCGGGCAGGCTTGCTCCTTTCTCAGCAAAGCTTTCTAATCATCGCGAGCAGCAACAACATGAATTGGTAACCCATACGGTCCATGAAGCAGGCGGAAAAATATTACTGCAAATTCTTCATGCGGGTCGTTATGGTTATCATCCATTTATTGTGGCGCCGAGTGCGATCAAGTCGCCTATAAGTCCGTTTTCACCATGGAAGATGAGTAAACGGCGTATTCGTAAAACGATTAAGCATTTTGCTCGTTGTGCGCGATTGGCGCAACTTTCAGGTTACGACGGTGTCGAAGTGATGGGAAGTGAGGGATACCTCATCAATCAGTTTATTGTAACTCACACCAATCAGCGTAGTGATGAGTGGGGCGGTTGTTATGAAAATCGCATCCGTTTTCCTTTGGAAGTTGTACGAAGTATTCGTGAGGCTGTAGGCACCAATTTCATCATAATGTATCGCTTGTCCATGTTGGATTTAATTGCGGAAGGCAGCAGTTGGCAGGAAATTGTATTACTCGCTAAAGAAATCGAACAAGCGGGTGCTACGATAATTAATACTGGAATCGGCTGGCATGAAGCACGTAAACCCACCATTGCCTCGATGGTTCCCAGCGCGGCGTTTACTTCGGTGACTAAACGCTTAAAGCCTGAGATTTCTATTCCATTAATCACCTCCAACCGGATTAATACACCTGAAATGGCCAATGAAATCATTGCTGCAGATATCGCGGATATGGTGTCCATGGCACGACCCTTTTTAGCAGATCCTCATTTTGTTGAAAAAGCAAGATTAGGTGAATCTCAAGCAATTAATGTATGTATTGCCTGTAACCAGGCTTGCCTGGATCGTATTTTTGTCAACAAAACTGCTTCGTGCATGGTGAATCCCCAAGCATGTAATGAAACAGAATTAATTTATGAAAATACGCATCAACCCAAAAAAATCGCTGTAGTTGGTGCAGGACCTGCGGGGCTGGCCTTTACAGCAGTTGCTGCTGAGCGTGGGCATAAAGTTACCTTATTTGAACAAGCCTCACAAATTGGCGGGCAATTTAATTTAGCAAAAGTAATTCCAGGAAAAGAGGTTTATCAACATACTTTAAATTATTTTAACTATCAGCTACAAAAATTTCAGGTGGATGTGCGATTAAATACTTGTGCGACGGTTGATATTTTACAAGAATTTGATGAAGTGGTCCTGGCAACGGGCATTAAACCTCGTACTCCCAATATCGTTGGAATAGATAATCCTAAAGTGCTGAGCTATATTGATGTTTTAACAGGAAAAAAATCAGTTGGAGCACGAGTTGCGATTATCGGTGCTGGGGGTATCGGGTTTGATGTGGCTGAATTTTTAACAGCCGAGCCTTATTTTTCACGCGAGGATTTTTATGATGAGTGGGGCATTGATATTCATGGCGAGTGTCGTGGCGGAATCAAAACCCCCATCCAACCCGTAACTACACGAGAAGTCTATCTATTACAACGAAAGCAAGAAAAAATGGGTAAAAGGCTTGGGAAAACCACGGGCTGGATTCATCGCTTAAGTCTAAAGCATAAGCAGGTGCGGATGTTATCGGGAGTTCATTATCGTCATATTGACGATGAGGGTTTGCATATTCGTATCAATGATCAAGAACAAGTCTTAATAGTAGATACCATTGTTATTTGCGCAGGGCAAGAAGAGTTAATTGACTTATTATCCCCATTAAAAGAGCAAGGAAAGGCCGTGCATCTAATTGGAGGAGCGTACCGAGCCTTAGAACTGGATGCGCGTCATGCAATGGATCAGGCCTGTCGGCTCGCGGCTTTAGTTTAAGTAATCTCGAGCGGAAAAGCTTTTTAAAAGTACTCCCAGAGGGCTGAACATGATATACTGAGACTTTATTGAATGCTTTGTTCTAAATTTTTAGTTAATTCCATAGACTTATCCACGAATACATGCGCCTGATTTCACAAAATTGGAATAAATATAGTGCATCATTCTGTTTATTTTGTTATTATACTGAGCAAATTTTATATAACTTAGCTTTTTTCGGCTACGCTTTACACGATTAGGTAACTTATGACACAAGAAATAACTAACTTTACCTCCTTCAACTTTTCAGACGCAATCAATCAGGCGTTGGAGGACATGAAGTTTACTACACCATCCGCTATTCAAGCACAAACGATTCCTTTATTTCTTGAAGGTAGGGATGCAATTGCGCTCGCACAAACCGGTACGGGTAAAACAGCGGCTTTTGCTTTACCTATTCTGCAAAAATTATCATTAAACGTGAAAAGTACCCAAGCACTAATTTTGGCGCCAACACGCGAATTAGCAATACAGGTTGCAGAACAGTTTGAATTACTCAGCGCTAAAATGCGTGGCGTAACGGTCTCCGTTCTTTGCGGCGGGAAAGATTATGGCCCACAATTAAAACAGCTTCGCAGTGGCGCACAAATCGTTGTTGGAACACCTGGCCGTATCCTTGACCATCTGGATCGAGGCACTTTACAACTGAAAGATTTAAAAACCTTCATTCTGGATGAAGCAGATGAAATGTTACGTATGGGTTTTATCGAAGATATAGAAACCATAATGGCGAAACTTCCGGAACAAAAGCAAATTGGCTTATTTTCTGCCACTATGCCCTATAGAATACGTCAGATTGCGAATACTTATTTAAATAACCCAGCATCAATCGAAATAAAAACGGAAACTGCCACGGTTAAAAGTATTGAGCAACGTTTTCTTTTTGCAGCAGGTTATCAGAAGCCAGATGCTCTTTTACGTATTTTGGCCGTAGAGGATTATCAAGGTGTAATCATCTTTGTTCGCACCAAAAGCAGTACTGAAGAAGTTGCAGAATTATTACAGCAACAAGGCTTAAGAGCCATGGCTATTCATGGTGATATTACCCAGGCGTTACGTGAGCGCATCATCAGTCAATTTCGTCAGGGAGCTATCGATATTCTAGTAGCCACAGATGTCGCTGCTCGTGGGCTTGATGTTGAGCGCGTTACCCATGTAATCAATTACGATTTGCCGCATGATAATGAAACTTATGTTCATCGAATTGGACGTACCGGACGCGCAGGGCGCTCTGGAGTAGCGATCCTTTTTGTTACACCTAAAGAGTCACGTCTCATTAGTAGTGTTGAGCGCCATACTCGACAGCGAATCACCAAAGTGACTGTGCCTAATGATCATATGATTCAAGTGGCTAGACAACAGCGGTTTATGGCCAACATCACCTCGCGATTGCAAAATGATAATATTCATTCTTACAGAAAAATCGTTGAAGAATATATAAAAGCTCATGATGATGTATCGGCTTTAGATGTCGCTGCAGCACTCGCTTTATATCTTCATAAAGATCAGCCATGGCATCAAGAAAACTTATTACCTAAAGTTGAGCGAGAAGGACGGGGTGCTCGAGAAGAACGCGGTTCTAGAGAAGAGCGCGGCGGCCCACGTTTTCAAGAGCGTCGTTCTGCCGACAAGCGTTCGGGTGAACGCAAAAAATTTCAGGGCGATGCCGGAAATCAGGATGTCTTTCGAATTGATGTAGGTCGTGTCCATGGTGTTAAACCTGGAAATATTGTTGGTGCGATTGCCAATGAAGCGGGTTTGCAAAGTAAACACATTACGGGATTAAAAATTCATGAAGATCATTCTACGGTGTGTTTGCCAAAAAATATGTCTAAAGAGACCTTAAATGATTTAACCAAAGCCTGGGTTTGTGGTCGTCAATTAAATATTACGCTCGTTGGCAGTGGTGCTTGATTTAGACGCAGTATAAATCTAATTGTAAGCCTTTTATCCTCAAAAATATCCTTATACCCTGGTTTACCAGGGTTTTTAGGAACTGTGTGCAGATGACTTTTATTACGTCAAGTAACATCAAAAAGAATCAATTAAAGTTAATAACTGCCTGGCATTTATGCTGGATAGTTATTTGTGCGCATTTTCCTCATAGGAAATTGATTAGGGATCAGGGTTCATACTATAATCGAAACGTTTTTGTCTATAAAACAAGTAATTAAGGGGTTTCATGAAACTGCTAGCATCTCTTGGGGCTATTATTTTTTCCGGTGTCTTATCGGCTGCGCCTTTGCAAAATATTGTTGTGTTTGGGGATAGTTTATCCGATAACGGAAATTTATATGAATTTATGAATCACCAGTTGCCACCTTCTCCTCCATATTTTGAGGGGCGATTTTCTAATGGTCAAGTATGGATTGAGCATTTGGCGACCTCCTATTTTAAAGATAAAACCAGTGCCCATTTTTTTGATTACGCTTTTGGTGGTGCGGGAGTTTCTGAGGAGGAAGGGGATGATGAAGTTCTCTTTACTTTACGGCGTGAAATTAACAATTATTTAAA
The DNA here is from genome assembly GCA_017306715.1 of Legionella sp. Lineage (GTDB taxonomy): Bacteria > Pseudomonadota > Gammaproteobacteria > Legionellales > Legionellaceae > Legionella. The sequence continues at coordinate 15,859 of JAFKHV010000047.1, forward strand.
AGAACACCAGGATAAAGCAGACCCGAATAGCTTGTTTGTACTATGGATTGGTTCAAATAATTATTTAGCTATGCCTGAAGAAATGGAAAAAACGGTCAATACAGTAAATGACGGAATTAAAATCAGTATTCAGCGTTTAGTGAACAAAGGTGCGAAACATATATTGGTGGTGAACCTCCCTGATTTAGGAAGTACACCTGCTGCTTATGAATTTGATTCTGTGTCGACCATGACCGAGTTTTCCAAACTCCATAATCAAAAATTGCTGGAGAATTTTGTAGCATTTAAACAAGAATATCCCGAGGTAGAATGGTTGTTTTTTGACATGAATAGCATTTTGAGTGATGTAATTACTCACCCTCAAGCGTATGGCTTTAATAATGTCACGGAAGGTTGCTCGAACTCCGTTGCAAACCAAACCACTAAAACTTCGGTATTGCGTATGGTAGCCGCTGTAACCCCTAAAGCTGAATCCAATGCATGCGATGGTTACTTATTTTTCGATTTAGTTCATCCTACAGCGCCTGCGCATAAAATGTTGGCTGAAAAAGCGCGTAAAATGCTTGATGAGGCACAGGTAGAAATTGGAGAATAAGATCTTATTATGAAACAACTGACACGGACTGTCGTTGTACTGCTGATGTTGTTGTCCTCTCTCTATGCGGACCAACTAGAAGTTAAATTTAGTGGTAAAGATATAAAATTACCCTATTGGCCTGCAGAAAAAAAAGCACATGGCGCAGTGGTTTTGATTCATGGGCAAAAAGAGGCCCAATGGTCACTTTTATTGGCTCAACTTGCCGAACGCTTAAGTAACAATGGCTGGTCGGTGGTACTGGTAAATTGCGCGGCTGATCCTTCCGGGCCATGGATCAAATCCTTGCCAGAAGTAGTGAACGTATTGCAGAAAAAAAATCTCACTCGAATTATTATTGCTCATTACGGTGATGAGCTAAAGCAGTTGTTAACTGCTTATGATAAAGCGCAAAACACACCGGTAAAGGGGCTCATTTTAATTTCAGCGTATAATAGTACGCCCCCAAATGATAAAAAAGAAGAAATAAAGCCTTTGGAAATCCCGCTGCCGGTCTTGGATTTAGTTGGTCAATTTGATTATGCACCTGTATTCGAGCAGTTTAAGACCAGGAAAAATACTTTTTCTGCACCAAGTTATTTACCGGTAATTCTACCTGGTGCTTATCATGATTATGAATACAGTCAGAATCAGTTATTAGCATTTATGCGCGGATGGATGCTTCATCTTCCCATTACCCAACCAGCAGCAATTGATAATGAATCAAAACCGGCACAAGACAATTCTCAGATACCGAACAATCCAGCCTCAGTAGCTCCTACGACACCAAAATCTGCAAATTTAACCTCATTTATCGCTCCGATGGAACCATTAATGCCTAAGCAGGTTGCTTATGATGAATCCGATTGGAACGGAATGGTTTATGATCCAGAGGCAAAACCCGAGCAAGAAATAGATAAGCCTTAACATATGCAACCATCTGATCCCTAAGAATAAATGCCACAGATTATTTTCCAACGCTTATCATGAGGATTGTAGTCGCTCCTGGGTGTGAACGGTCGTGTGGTCAAGATGTGGAGATCACTTATTAAATCGAGAAACATACTTTTAAAGCCTAGTTCCCCACTTTGAGAGGATCCTTCGATTTGATAACATAAAAAATATGCTCGATGTTTCTCGAAAGCTGCATCTGCCTGTAAATAACCATAGTGGTAGGGCTCAGCAATTCGAGTATGCCCTTTATAATTAAATGAAATTAAATGCCGGTTTTTAATCGATTGAGTCAAAGCTTTTAGATTATCCATATTTCCCCCTATTTTCGAGGAAATCAATCCCTATCTTCTAAGGTATAAGTGACTGATCAAGGTGGTGCCAATTACACATGCAATTTTAATTTTAGCAAGCATTTCAAATCATTGGGCTTCAAAAGGGAGCTAATATTTTATGAGTATTCTGATAATTTAAACTTACCATCCTTTATTAGTACATATTAATTCATAAGCTTTGACAATTTTTTGCGTTTTTTCATTGGCTAAGCGAATCATTTCTTGGGGCAAACCCTGAGCAATAAGCTTATCCGGATGATTTTTACTTAAAAGCCTCCGGTATGCTTTTTTTACCTCTTGCTTACTTGCCTGCGGCGATACTTCCAGTAACGCATAGGCATGGTCAATGTTGGAAGAGGACGGTTTATAATTGTATTTGTTGTAAGAAGAATAAGAGTCGGATGAAGCGCGAGCATACTCCTGGTGGGCGCTTGCCTCGGGTTCAGCTTCGCTATTATAGGTTCCAAAATCCTCATAGAAACGATACTGCTTATGAAATGGTATGAAGCCGAGTTGAGTGAATATTAAATCGAGGACCTGTATCTTACGTCTTGTTAATCCATCAGTCTTGGCTGCTTCGTATTGAATATCGATGAAGAGTTTTAAGAGTTCTGGATTATTATTACATGCTCTGCGTAATTGCACTAAATGTTGAGCCAGCTGAAAACTCGATTTTTTCCCTTCATTGAATAGACGCATAGCAATTAATTTTTGTTCAGAATTTAAATGCATACGTCTCATTAACTCCCGAGCCACTTCGAGCTCGTTTTCTGTAACCCGGCCATCGGCTTTAGCTAGATATCCCATCACTGCAAAAGAAGTTTCAAAAAAAATCTTTTGCACATTTTGATTTTTTTCTTGAAAATAAAAACGGTGTGGATTGGGTTTATATTGACTAAATCGACGAATAAATATATTACTTACGATAAGACCCAGTAAAATACCTACAGGACCGGCAATAACATAACCTACAAAAGCGCCGAATATTTTGGCCAACCATGAGTTGGAAATTACCATACGTCGAAAGTTCATTAGATGGAGGTACCTTATTTGATATAGGGCTATCTTATCGCTTTATACCACATTTTAAGTATATACTGTCAGCTTTTACGTTTGGTGGTCTATGAGATTTTTTTATTCGTTGGTGATGTACCTATTGACCCCTCTTCTCGTAATTCGCTTGTGGTGGAAAGGAAGAAAATTACCCGCCTATCGTCATAGAATAGCAGAACGTTTCATGTTAGGGTGCCCATCACTGGGATCGGTGGATGTATGGGTGCATGCTGTATCTCTCGGTGAAGTCATTGCTGCTACTCCTTTAATTGATCGGTTATTACAACAACAGCAAGCTGTTTTTATTACCACAATGACGCCTACGGGCTCCCAGCGTGTTGTGAATTATTTTGGTCATAAAGTAGGGCACCAGTATGTTCCTTATGATATGCCTGGGGTAGTAAAACGTTTTTTTAAAAAAACTAAACCCAAAGTAGGTATTATTATGGAGACTGAGTTATGGCCTAACCTGATTCATCAAGCTCAAAGAGCCAAAGTGCCCTTAATCTTAGCCAATGCACGTATATCGGATGATTCAATTAAAGCCTATCAGCGTATTCAGTTTCTGATAAAGCCTGTTTTAAACAAATTTACCGCTATTTTTCCACAAGGTGATGATGACGCTCGACGGTTTATTAAACTCGGCGCTCCTGCAAATAAAGTCCATACTCTTGGAAATATGAAATTTGATCTTAATGTTCAGATGCAAAATCCAGAAGTATTTCATAAATTAAAAGAAAGCTGGGGTGCTTCACGCATTACGCTTATTGCAGCAAGTACTCATGATAACGAGGAAGCACTCATCCTCGATGTCTTTAAAGAGTTACAAGATGCCTTACCGAACATTCTATTGCTTATCGCGCCACGTCATCCAGAACGTTTTCAATCAGTTTATCAGCTCTCACTGAAAGAAGGCTATCGTACGGGACTACGTTCAGATTTGTCGAGTATAAATCCGGATAAAGAGGTTATCATCTTAGACAGTCTAGGAGAGCTCTTGGGAATGTACCAAATAAGTGATTATGCATTTATTGGTGGTAGTTTGGTACCCGTAGGCGGACATAATGTCTTGGAAGCTGTTGCAATGAGAATACCGGTTTTTAGTGGAAAAAATTTCCACAATTTTAAATATATATTTAGTGAATTACAGGAAAAACAGGCGATTAATCTTATTGATAATGCCCATGAATTGATGCAAGGCATAATCCGTTTGGAGCGCAATCAAGAGGAACGTGAACGATTGATCACCCAGGCGACCCAAGTACTCGCTAAAAACCAGGGTGCAGTGGCAAGACATGTCGAATTTATTAAACAATATTTATGAAAAAATAAACCACCGTTGGGTGCGATAACTCAAAGGTGGTTTATTATATTGAACTATGCGCCCTGATTTTGACGCTCTTTAATCTCGGATAATGTTTTGCAATCAATACACAAAGTTGCAGTTGGCCGTGCTTCTAAACGCTTTAGCCCAATTTCAATACCACAGGCTTCACAATAGCCAAAGTCATCATTGCGTAAACGTTCTAAGGCATCTTCAATTTTTTTAATCAATTTACGCTCACGATCACGAGTCCGTAACTCGATACTAAACTCTTCTTCCTGGCTCGCACGATCAGAAGGATCGGGGAAGTTGGCTGCTTCATCCTTCATGTGTGTTACGGTGCGATCGACCTCTTCCATCAATGATTGACGCCAGGCAAGCAATATTTTTTCAATATGCGCCAACTGCTTATCATTCATGTACTCTTCACCCTCAGTTTCAACATAGGGGGCGATACCCATATTACCTATTGTGTCATTTTTCACGTTCAATAGTCTCTCGTTATTTTTATCGATTAATTCTTCGGTCATAATAGCCTCCATCCCCGTTTGATTTGTCTATGGGCTTTCAGAGGCGGTAAGGTATATCAAAAAAAACTGGAGTCATCAAGACTTCATTCGCCAACCACCACTCACTCTGTCATGACCCTGAATATCCTGCCAACATTGAATATTCTTAAACTGTAGCTCATTTAGTATAGCTCGTACATTTAATTTTTGATTAAATCCATGCTCCAGTAATATTAAGCCTCCAGGGTGAAGATGATTGTATCCTTGTTGGATTATAATACGAAGATCAGCCAGTCCGTTTTCATTACTAACTAATGCATGCTGCGGTTCAAAACGAAGATCGCCCTGATGCACATGCGGATCCTCAAATGCTATGTAGGGTGGATTGCTGATAATAGCATGATACTGAGGACGAAGTATATTTTTATACCAATCCGAATAATAAAATTTAATATTTTTTAGCTGATAGCGCGCAGCGTTTTCTTGAGCAACCATTAAAGCATCTCTACTGATGTCCACAGCATCGATTGTCCACTGGGGGCGTTCATGTGCTAATGCGACGGCAATAGCACCACTTCCTGTCCCCAATTCAAGAATATGAATAGAGGATTCGGGAGGAATTTTTTCTAAAGCTAACTCAACAAGTAATTCAGTTTCATGCCGAGGGATTAAAGTATGTTCATTTACTTTTAAATTTAATGACCAAAACTCTCTTTTTTGCGTAATATAAGCAATCGGCGTACCCTCTAAGCGTTGCATTAGATGGTTTTTGTATTTATCCAATTGTTCTGTACTTAATAATAAATCTGGATGTGCGTAGAGGTAGGCACGATTTTTTTGCAGAACATGAGCCAATAAAATCTCAGCATCGAGCCCTGGTTGTAATCCCAAGGCTTGTTTAATGGTTGTCATTGCCCAAGCTCAGCTAATAATTCTGCATGATGTTCTTTTTTCAAGGGTTCAATAACTAATGCAAGATTTCCTTCCATGACATCTGCAAGCTGGTAAATGGTTAAATTGATACGATGATCCGTTAAACGGCCTTGAGGGAAATTATAGGTGCGAATACGTTCAGAGCGATCGCCACTACCCACCAAGGATTTTCGGGTTTGCGCTTGTTCTTTTCGTTGCTTGCTTTGCTCTGCGTCGAGTAAGCGGGTTTTTAATAAGGACATCGCTTTGGCGCGGTTTTTATGCTGAGAGCGCTCATCCTGACATTCCACAACTAATCCGGTAGGTAAGTGAGTAATACGAATAGCGGAGTCTGTTTTATTAACATGCTGACCTCCCGCACCAGAAGAGCGATAGGTATCAATTCTTAAATCATCAGTATTAATTTGAATATCATCAATTTCATCGACTTCAGGAAGAATGGCGACAGTACAGGCTGAAGTATGAACACGACCTTGTGATTCTGTTTCGGGTACTCTTTGCACCCGGTGGGCACCTGATTCAAATTTTAATTGGGAGTACACCGCATTACCGCTAATACGTGAGATGATCTCTTTAAAACCGCCATGCTCTCCGTGATTTGCACTAATCAATTCCAGGCTCCAGCCCCTTGCTTCAGCGTAGCGACTATACATACGGAACAGATCGCCAGCAAAGATTGCCGCTTCATCACCACCAGTGCCTGCTCTGATTTCTAAATAAATATTGCGTTCATCATCTGGATCTTTAGGAACCAGGTGGTATTGTAAGTCTTCATCCAGGTTTTCTACTTGTTTTTTCGCTTCGGCTATTTCATCCTCTGCCATGAGTGCGAGCTCTTTGTCCTCTCCAGAAATCATCTCTTGTAGGGAAACTAGATTTGTTTTGGCCCCAATGTACTGTTCGTAGCAATGGGCTACAGGTTCCAAATGTGCATATTCTTTAGATAACGATTTAAATTGATTCTGATCGGCGATAACCGAAGCTTCAGACAATAGTCTACCAACTTCCTGAAAGCGCTCTAGCATTTGTTCTAATTTGAATTCAAGGGATTTCTTCATAAGATGATTGATGATGAGTTGGATTAAAAAGATATTGAGCTAGAGTGAATAAATCTTCACGCCCATCCCGGGCAATGTATTTTAAACCAGTAGTGGGTTTATGCGTTAATTTATTGATTAATCGCTCACTAAACTCGTTTAAAACGGTCTTTTGACATTGGCCTGCTGATAATTTTTTTAAAGCACGTTGCAATTCTTTTTCTGCAAGCACCCGCATTTGACTGCGATAATCACAAATAACTTCATTTGCTTTGAGGGATCTTTGCTTACGCAAATATTTCTGTAGTTCAATTTGAACGAGTTCTTCGGCATGTGTTGCTGCTAAACGGCGTTCATGCAAATTCGCATCAACACGATTTTGTAGGTCATCGATATTGAATAAAGTGACCTGCTCCAAATCACTGATATCCGCTTCAATGTCACGAGGTACGGCTAAATCGACGAATAACATGGGATGATTATTTCTTTGAGCTAAAGTGTGAGCCACGAGGCTTTTGTTAATAAAAGGAATAGGGCACGTTGTTGCGGTAACCACAACATCGGCTTGGGGCAGAAACTGTGATAGATTATTAATATGAATCGTTTCTCCGCCAAAGGTTTTTGCTAATTGTTGGGCTTTTTCCAAAGTTCTATTCGCAATTATAAATTGAGTTACTCCCTGTTGCTGTAGATATTTAGCAACCAGGGCAGCAGTTTCGCCACTACCGATAAGCATTACCTTTAAATTTTTAGTTTCCGGTAGCGTTTGATTTATCAATTGTGCTGCTGCATAGGCAACAGAGACAGGATTATTTCCAATGCCGCTGCGGGTGCGTATGCGTTTTGCCGCACTAAAAATAAACTCAAAGCATGGACGCAGATGGGTTGTTGCAGCCCCAAGATCGCGTGCAGTTTGATATGCTTGCTTCATTTGTCCCAAAATTTGCGGTTCACCGAGCATCATGGAGTCCATACCTGTTGCTACGCGCAAAGCATGTTGTACGGCGCAAGTCCCCTCATGGAGATACATATAGGGTGCAAGCTCTTCTGCGGGTATGTTATGCATTTGAGCCAACCAAGAAACCAACAATTCGGGCTGATAGGTGTAACAGTAGATTTCAGTGCGATTACATGTACTTAATAAAATGGCTTCACACATCCCGGGTTTAGCGAGAAGTTCCACTAACATGGAATTTTGGGCAATCGCAGAGAGCGCAACTTTTTCACGTACCTCGACAGGAGCGGTTTTATGATTAAGTCCGCAAGCAACAAACACCATAACCAGTTTATTCTTAAATGAGTTAATCATAAAATTGTATACGATTTGCCACAAAATTTGTAGCCTGATTACCATAAATTGCCTTTTTCTTTGACGAAATCAAGATAATTATGAAAAATTAAAGTACATAATTAATATGCCGTTAACATGTAGTAGAGAATTTTTGCAATTCACTAGACTAATGAGGAGCAGCAAATGGATATAATCCTTAAAGGTGAACACAGTGGTGATGAGGCTGCAAAAAGCCTGGAGCGGGTTTTGCAATTGTTTAAAGAACGCTATCATATCGCAGGATTTCGTGAGATTCATCTAACCGTGACGCTTCTTGACGAACAAGGTGATGATGTTGAATTGGTTGATAGCGAATCCAATCAAGCGTATCGTATCTTTGAGGTGTATCGGGAGGGATTCGAATTAGCGGGTAAAAATTCTAATCCGGTTCCGGTTTTAAAACTCGTTGTTGATAACACCAAATAAAATAATTCCTCGCAGAAAAAAGAGGTATTGGAGATTTCATGGTCCTGGCTCTATTTGCCATTATACTCACCCTTGTTCTCGTCATTGGCATCCATGAGGCTGGCCATGCACTCGCTGCCTACTATTTTGGTGTAAAAATTAAAAAAGTTTCTCTTGGTTTTGGTAAGCCATTATTAAGCTGGCAGACCCGCTCCGGTTGCCAGTGGGTATGGGCTTTTTGGCCATTGGGTGGTTATGTGCAGTTAGAAAACACCCGCATTAGCACAGAATCTTCACTTGATAAAACAGAATATTTTGATAAAAAACCTATTTGGCAAAGATTGGTTATTTTACTTGCTGGTGCTTTTGCTAATGTAATAACGGCATGGTGTGCATTCATGCTGGTCTATCTCTTAGGATTGAATTACACCCCGCCCATAGTGAAAACAGTTGCAGCAAATAGCATCGCCGCCAAGGCAGGTATTAAAGCAGGAGATGAGATCACTGGCTTAAATTATCAAGCTACACCTTCGTGGAGTGAAGTAGGAATGCAATTAGTTCGTTCTTGGGGACAAGAAAACATCCCTATTACGATTGCTCGAGCTTCGGCTTCCATTCAAGTTTTATCCATAAATTTAAAGAACGTTCCGCTTAATGGCGTTAAGGGAAATCTACTGACGACATTAGGTATAGAAGCGCAGCAACAGGCGCCGAAGAAAAATCTGCGTGCCCATTCGCTCTCTGAGGCGTGGCACATGACTCATCACTCGTTTAAAGAATTTATGATCTTTTTTTTCATGATTTTTAAACAATTGCTTTCAGGAACCATTCCCTTTTCATTATTATTGGGCCCACTCGGTGTATTTGCAGCCTCAGTAGCATCGTTTACTCAAGGATTTAGTGTTTTTATGTATTTTATTGCAACCTTAAGTCTGGCTGTTGCTGTGGTCAATTTACTTCCTCTTCCTGGACTCGATGGTGGTTCTATAATTTATGCAGTAATCGAAAAAGTACGTAAACGTCCGGTTTCTGTGGCTTTAGAAGTGTTGCTTCATCGCTTGGCTTTTATTATTTTGTGCCTTGTTATGGTGCATTTACTGATGAATGATTTACAACGCTATTTTGGTTCAAGTTGATTCATATCGTCCGCGCACAACACCACACCTCTACGCGCACCGCACCAGCCTTTTTTAGGCTTTGAGCAAGTTCATGAGCAGTGGAGCCTGTAGTTAATAAATCGTCAATAATTGCAATATGTTGAGGGGGCTTTTGATTTATCTGAAAAGCCTGGCGCAGGTTCCGTTCCCTTGCTTCTCGGTCTAAGGTCATTTGCGCGGTGGTATCAAGAGACTTAATACATAGATTTAAATTTATTGGAATTTTTAATCTTGTTTTTAAATGCTGGGCTAAAATCACCGCCTGATTGAACCCTCTTTTTTTTAGCCGATTTGGATGCATCGGCACTGGGACTAGACAGTATGGTAAATCGTTACGTTTATCAATTGCCTCTAAAATAAGCTCACTAAGAAATTTACTGAGGTATAAACCATTATGATATTTAAATTGATGGATTAAATATCGGAGATGATGAACAAATGCATAGCGAATATGTACCGCATCAAAAGCGGGCGGATTTTTTATGCAATGACCACACAATGGAAATGTAGTCGATGGCAGAGGGAGCGCACATCTTTGGCATCCAGCAGGAAGTTGGGCTAATAAAGCTTGGCAAGCAACGCAGACAACACCGTTTTTGCTGTGAAATTGATTACAAAGCACACAAATAGACGGTAGTCTTAGGGATTGTGTTATTATGTCGAGGCGTTGGCGCACAAGATTTCCTTATTATTCCTGGTACCCATCATGACGAATACTGCATTGATTAGCAAGTCATTTAATCGACATGCTTGCGAATATGAAAAAGTGGCAAAAGTACAAAAAGAAATTGGCGAGCGTCTTTTAGAACGCCTCCAGTACTTAAAAATTAAGCCGAAGCGCATTTTGGATTTAGGGTGTGGAACGGGCATCTTTTCCCTAGCACTTAAACGGCTTTATCCTGATGCACAGATTGTCGGACTTGACCTTGCGCAGCAAATGTTAAAACAGGCGCGAAAAAAGCAAGGATGGCGTCGTCGATGGGGGCTCGTTACCGGAGATATGAATCGTCTACCTTTTGCCGATGGTATTTTTGATTTGGTTTTTGCTAATCAGGTTGTACATTGGGGAAGTTCTTTACCCCATGTTTTTTGTGAACTAAATCGGATTATGCACGTCAATGGCTGCCTGATGTTTACTACCCTAGGTCCTGATACCTTTAAAGAGTTAAAGGCAGCTTGGGCCTCTATTGATGCCTATCAGCATACACATACTTTTGCGGATATGCACGACGTGGGTGATCAGCTGCTACAGGAGTATTTTCTCGATCCCGTGGTGGACATGGAACTTATAACAGTTTGCTATAAATCGATTTCGCTCTTATTAAACTCACTGAAAGATCAAGGAGTTCTCAATATTAATACAGAGCGCAATCATGGTTTGACTGGAAAAACGGCTTGGAAAAAATTTAATCAGCATTTTAATGAGCTGTATGGAAGTGAAGAGAAGTATCCACTCACATATGAAGTAGTCTATGGTCATGCCTGGAAGGGGGCACAGCAGCAAACGGAACGAGGCATCGAGACACGTATTTCGGTATCCGAGATTAAACGAATTCGTTCATAAATCAGACAGATAATTTGCATAAAGCCGCTAAATGTCCTACGTTTTTAAAGTAAGCTTAAAATACTTTTTTAGTACAAATTGTATATAAATAAGGAGATTTATAATGAAAAAGCAAGCACTGATACTGGCTTCTTTAATTATTTGTTCAGCTGCATTTGCAGTGGGTGGCTACCAAGGAACGGAGAGCACGGGTACTGCAACTGGAACAAGTACGAATACGGACAATAACTCACCCACTGATGGGGGAAGTGCAAACAGTCCTACAATGAATAATGACCTAAACGACGGTACCACTAATGATTTAAACAATGGCACCACTAATGCTAATCCATCAACGAATCCACAACCAGGAATTAATCCTTCTCCAGCAAATCCTGTTCCCGATACCACTACGCCAAGCACATCGCCAACAAATAATGGTGTGAATAGTGGCAATACCAAAGGAATAGGCACCGATAACGGTGGTGGAAATGGTCCTGTTCACTAGAACGGGGGTTGGTATCTGAATAAGGATTTTCAGGGTGTATACGCCAACAATTTGGTAAAGTGATACCGGGAC
>JAFKHV010000139.1 GCA_017306715.1 Legionella sp.
AATTATTGAACACTAGGGCCCGTGCGATAAACGATAAGATTGTCAGGAACAAATGATTAAATCCAATCCTAATTGAGGTGCATTACCGTATTATTTACGGTAACCAATAATCGAATTTAGAGCTATACTCCACCAAAAAAATGCTCACGATTTGACCTGATGAGCACATTTCAATTCAATTAATTCTCTTTCTTGCACTTACACAATTGGCATTCACCAATACATCGGTGAATAACCTACATGAAGAACGGGGAATATTACTTGAGGTAAATATGTACGACAGAACCATTAATACAACGCAGTTATCAGTTCAAGACAGCGAATTGATTGATAACCCAGAAAATAGTCACGAAGAAATACTCCTTGACTCAGACCAGGTAGCATTGGACGGCGAACCTGATTTATATAATTTCTGGGATGTTTTTAAAAAAATCAGTGCCCTTTCTATTCCCATGGCTCTGTCCTTTACTTTTAGTATGGAGATTTTTCTGGTATCGCTACTTCTTAATAGCACGAGCGAAGACGATGATGAATTAGCTGCAACCACACTAATCACAATTATGTTAAACACCCTTGTGGTTATTGGTGCATCACCTTTATTTGCCATGAGTGTTTTAACCAGTAATAAAATTGGTGATTTAGAGGAAGCAGAGGTAAATCATATTAACGAAGATATTCTCGCAAAAAAACGTGAATATATTGCAGGTATCAATCGTAACGGACTTTATCTGTCCACTGTGCTTACTCCCGTAGTGTTTAGCGGTATGTTTTTTTCAAAACCCATACTGACGGATATTTTTAAACAAAAAGAGATTGTGGCTCAAATCGCGCAAGATTTTTTGCGAGTTTATGCACCTGCAGTTCCAGGTTTAATGGTTCGCTTTTCATCAGAACAAATGTTATTTAGCTTTGGTCGTTCTGGATATGCCATGATTTCAGGATTGCTAAGCCTTGGTGTTGGTACAGGCCTCGCGATTTCATTAGAAAGAGGATTGTTGGGCTTACCCTCTATGGGAGCAGCAGGTATTGCAATAGGTTTTGCAGCGGAAGCATATTTGACCGCTTTTGCTTACAGCATTTACCTTGCACGCCACCGAGATTTTGAAAATTATAAATTTTTTCATATCTTCAAGCGCTTTGAAAATCAATTTAGCCAATTAAAAGATTTAATTAAAATGGGGAGCTCGATTAGTTTATCTGTAGCCAGTGAAATGGCAATGAATCTTTCCGTAGGTGTAATTTCTGGTTTAACGGGAATAAAACAACAATCGGCAATATCTTATGTCAATCAATTTTCATTTCTAAACTTTCTTGCCCTCGCAGGATTTGGTCAAAGCTGTTCGCAGGAAGTTAATCGCCAAATAGGTGCCAAAAGATATGAAAATGCAAGTAGAATAGGAAAATATGGATTATCAACAACAATGATTTACACATCACCTATTCCAATATTTTTTTCCGTTGCGCCACAATTCCTTATTTTATCCGCTTCAAAACCTCAAGAGATTGTGGATATGCTCAAATATCTAGCCCCCATTATGGGGGCAGGAGTAGTAATCGACTCTGCTCGATATAATTTATTGCAACAATTGAGAGTACTAGGTGATCTTAAAGGCTCCACGATTATTTCAATTTCGGGTCTATCATTAGGTATTGCTATGTCCGCAATACTTGGCCTCAAAACCCATTTGGACATCTATGGGGTTGCGATAGGTAATACAGGAGGTATTCTTCTAGCCTCTGGTGGGCTTTTTTACCGCTGGTGCCAACGTATTAAGTCAGAACATATAAGAGATATCAATGAGGTGTCCGTCAGTGAAAATCCTTCCAATAAAAAATCTTTTGCTAATAATTTATGTGGATTTTTTAGTAAATGTTCTAAGCCTCAAGAGGGCGAACGACAATATTTACTCTCATCCCCGGAGATAAATAATTCTATGCTCTAAATATTTGATATCCATTATGCTAATTAGAAGCTAACTGAGGGTGGTCTGAATGAGCCACTCAAGAAGTTCTTGAAGAAATAAATATGTTAACGCACAAAGGGCCATGACAGTCATGATCGAACTAATACCTCACACCGCTAAATGGAAAAACAAGTTCAACCAGTTAAAAGAGTTTTTGTTATCCCTACCCAATACTTTTTTTATGGAGGTAGACCATATTGGTTCGACCGCTATTGAAAAAGCACCTGCGAAAGATATCGTGGATGTGCAATGCGCGATAGCTTCTTTTGAGCACATAGACCAAGTACGCACAGTTCTTGAGCCCATAGGTTTTGTCTGCATCGAGGATTTCAATCAAGATCATGTTCCTTTTCAAGAACATGACTATTTTTTATCGGGATGGGAAAAACGTTTCTTTACCGGAACTTATGCAAATCAGTCCTTT
>JAFKHV010000048.1 GCA_017306715.1 Legionella sp.
GGTATGGTATTGAAGAAAATATGGTTGAATGAAGCATGGAGAAAAGGCGCTAAAAAAATGCCAGGAATCCCCCGTATTTTTCTGGGAATAAGCCCAAAATATAAAATCAAATTTTTATCAATGCTGGTTACCAGGAACACGCTCCACAAAAGAAGAACAATAGCGAAAAGCGTACCTGAATTGTATTGGGTTTGGGCAATTATTAAATTTAAGCTATTAATTATATTTTCAATCATCTCGGTCTATCATTCAGGTGTATTTGGTTCTGGTGCCGGATAGGCTTTGTCCACTGTACACTGTAATCGTCCCTCAGCCAACCGTATAGTAACTTGTGATGCAGGTAAGACCTCGCTCCAGGAGAAGATCACTTTTTCTTGCTGTGTGACAATTGCATATCCCCTATCGAGTGTTGCCAGGGGGCTTACTGCGTTTAAGGTCGCAAATTGAGCGCGTAATGTAGAATGATGTCGATGGAATTGCTGTTTCATCAAGTGCACTAGCTGGGCACGCAACTGAGCAATTTTCGCTAGAGATTTAGTAATATGCGCCTTTGTATTATGTGCATTTAATTGGTGAATGAGTACTTGAAGTTGATGTTTTTTATTTTGCAGATGTTGTTGAGTAATGCGTTGTAATTGTCGCTCTAAATAATCCAATGTTTGCCAGTGACTGGCAATGGTACTTTGTGGCGATGAAATTTTTTCCTGTAGATGACCGAGACGGCTTTGATGATGGCGTAGCAGACGATACATCGAATCGGTTAGCCGTATTAATAGCTGCTGAATAAATTTTAACAGATCTTGACCATTTGGCGTAACACGTGCGGCGGCTGCAGTCGGGGTTTCTGCGCGATAATCTGCAACAAAATCAGCAATGGTAAAATCCGTTTCATGGCCAATACCTGCAACCACTGGAATTAGGCTTTGTGCGATTTGTCGTGCGAGTCCTTCATCGTTAAATGGCCATAAATCTTCAATGCTACCCCCCCCTCGAGCTAATATAAGAACCTCACACCGTTGCTCACGATTTGCACGAATTAAAGCTTGTGTCAGCTGCAAGGCTGCATTTTTTCCTTGCACTTCACACGGATAGATAACGATTTCGGCAAGAACATAGCGTCGCGCCAATGTGGATAACATATCTTGAATTGCAGCGCCTGTTGGTGAGGTGATAATTCCAATAGTATGAGGATAAACAGGTAATGCTTTTTTGCGCTCGGGAGCAAAAAGGCCTTCTGCAGCAAGTTTGTTTTTTAACGCGTTAAATTGTTGGTAAAGAATACCAAGCCCTGCTTCGGTGACCTCATCGACAATGAGCTGATATTCGCCTCGTGCCTCATAAAGACTGAGTCGACCACGAATAATAATCTGTAAACCATCGCACATTTTTTTGGTAATGGTATTTAAATGACGGTTTTTGAAATATACACAACGCAGCTGCGCTGACGCATCTTTTAAACTAAAGTAAAAATGCCCTGAAGCCGGTTTACTCAGATTCGAGATTTCACCTTCGACACAAATTTCACCGAGATCATTTTCAAGGAAACTTTTTACCTGACGATTGAGTTGACTTACCGTTAATATATATGGTGATGGTTGCATCCAATTACCAGTTTACAAATGAATAAAACAGATAGTAACAAACCCTGGAAATGAATAGTAGTCACATACTTATCATTCACTCTTTGCAAGTGTTAATGAATACGTTATTATCGATTTCATCTTAGCTAGAACATGAATACAATGAACTTTTTATCAAGTCAAAAGAAATTTATTTGCCCTATTTTTACTTTATTTTTGACTATTCATCTCAGTGGTTGCATTGATCTATCCGCGGCTAAATATCATCCGGAAAAAAAAATTGTAAATGAAACGGAAACGCGCATTGCAGCACGCACTTCCCATCCTGAATATCGGGGTGAGGTACATACCATGCTCGGAGGCTTGGGTGTGTTTAGCACGGGTATGAAAGAACTGAGTAGTTCGGTTGAACGCGTTTATCACATTCCTGCACCCAGTGAGATGTGGTACAACGCTGGAAAAGTCGTTCGCGATATTGAAACTTATTACCGCAACCATCCCGAGCATCGCCCCATTATTTTGGTGGGACACTCCTTAGGAGCAAATGAACAAATAGCGGTAGCCAGACAACTAAACAGAAAAGGAATCGATGTTGATTTATTAGTCACAATCGATGCTGTTTCGCGCGTACATGTCCCTGCGAATGTTAAATACGTTATGAATTTCTATAAACCCGGTTTTGTACCTATGTTTAGTGGTTTAAGATTAAAAGCGGATGCACCGGAAAAAACAATCATTGATAACATCAACGTGAATACATTAAAGGGAATTAAAGTAAATCATTTTACTATTGACAAGGAACCCGTGGTACAGGCAATGATTATGGATAAAATCAAGAAGGTGACCAGGAATGCAAAGAGAGTCGAACACACTTGAAGTACAGGCTGGGATGCGGGTATGTATTATTGGGGCAGGACCCAGTGGACTTGCTGCGATAAAAAATCTTCAGGAAGAAGGTATTACTCAACTCACAGTTTTTGAAAAGAATAATCAAATTGGTGGTAACTGGGTATTTGATGAGTCAAACACACATTCCAGTGTTTATGAGACGACCCATATTATCAGCTCCAAGCGCTGGTCGCAGTTCGAAGATTTTCCTATGCCGGATCATTATCCGGATTATCCGTCACATCATCTAATCCTTGAGTATTTCAAAAATTACGCGAAGCATTTTGCTTTAGAACGGTATATCCGTTTTAATACAACCGTGACAAAGATTACTTTAACTCCTGAAAGAAAATGGCACGTTACTTATGAAAATAGTGAGGGAACGCATCAATCAGAGTTTGATTATTTGTTGGTAGCAAATGGTCATCACTGGGATCCCAATTTACCGCAGTATCCAGGCCATTTTAATGGCCAAATTCTTCATTCGCATCAATATAAAAAAGCGGCTTCCTTTTCCGGAAAAAAAGTTTTAATCGTTGGTGGTGGTAATTCCGCATGTGATGTGGCAGTAGAAATTGCCCGGGTCTCTCCATTTACCTGCATTAGTATGCGCCGCGGTTATCATATTTTTCCTAAATTTGTTTTCGGAAAAGCCACGGATGATGCAGTTGCTAAAACCTTATGGATGCCATCTTGGCTGCGGCAAAAGTTTTTTGCGATAGTAATCCGTATCTTGCAAGGACGTTATGCCAAATACAATTTACCGAAACCCGATTGTGATCCTTTGGAAATACATCCAACTGTTAACAGCGAGCTTTTATACTCGATTCGCCATGGAAAAGTAAAACCTCGCGCTGGAATTAGTCATTTTTCAGAGGATAAGGTGTTCTTTACCGATGGCACTCATGAAGCATTTGATACGATCATCTTTGCCACGGGCTACAAAATAAGCTTTCCTTTTTTTAATAAAGAGTTTATTGATTTTAGTGATTCGACCAAAGTGCCGTTGTATCGCAAAATGATGCATGCAGAATATGATAATTTGTATTTTATTGGTTTATGCCAACCGCAAGGGTGCATCTGGCCCTTAGCTGATTTTCAATCAAAAGTGGTGGCGCGTATTTTAGCCGGAAAATTAAAGCGTCCAGAGCACATACAAGAAAAAATCGATGAAGAAATGAATCGCCCTCATTATCGTTTTAAAGCACACACGCGTCATGCTGTTGAAGTCGACTATCATCGTTTTCGTAGAGAACTAATGGAAATGCTTGCCTAAGAATGAAGCGTACCCAAGAGACGCTTTGATTTATTGCGTCTCTAATCTTGCCTGGACAATTTTCTTTTTTGTTCTCTTTTATAAAGTGAAGAAATAATTTTCTGCACATCATTGCCGTGCGGTCCATCTTGTAGAAGAAGATGTTTTATCCGATCCTCGGCATAATTTTTTACTTCTTTATCGGGTACAATGTAAAATTTTTTCTGTGCTACCTGATGGATTATATCGCGAGCGACCTCAAGCGCCGGGCGAGAGTGACTCATATACTGATGTAGCGAATTTTGAAAGGTTGCTGCATTATTCTCAGGATTTAACAGTCCGGTGTCGGTGAAGGAGGGGAGTGCTACGGACACCTGAATAGGCAGCTCGATATCATGTAAGTCAAAAAACAGTGATTCACTTAACGCTAACACGGCATGTTTTGACATGGCATAAGCAGCGGTTTGAGAGCTGGTGCACACAGCGTAAAGACTTGCCATATTTACAATATGAGCTGGAAGTCTGGATTCTAAGAGCAAAGGAACAAAGCCTTGAATTATATTTAACATACCAAACAAATTAACCTGGATCACCGCGGCAACTGCTGCTAAATCTAACTCCCAAATCGGGCCTATAGGACCAATTACCCCTGCATTATTATAAATCCAATCAATACTCAACTTGGTTTTTTGGACATATGCGGTTAATTCTTTTATTTGCTCACGATTGGTAATATCACATACGAATGCTTCAAGCTGTTGGGGGTATAATTCATTAAATGCTGCTTTTTTCTGATGTAAAAGTGATTGGTTCTTATCAACCATTAATACTCTTTCGCCCTGTTCCAAGTAAATTTGCGTTAATGCCAGACCAATACCGCTGGCAGCACCTGTTATGATGGCTGTTTTCATAAGTTACCTTTGCTTTAGTACATGATACAGGGAGAAGAGATTTTGCTATAATTTAAAAAAATGTAAAGAGTTATGAGGTCTTACAGACGATTCCACCTAAAAAGCATTAACTTTTTTAGTTTCTTGTGTAGTTTCGTTTTTATAATAGTCAGGGAGAACGTTATGAACGATAATGAAATACCACAACCCAACGAAATACCTGAACAACCTGATGAATATCCCTCAATACCGCGGCCAATAGAACCTGAAGATCCGCAAACACCAGAACCTGAACCTAAAGATACGCCTGAACCTAATTTAGATTAAGCATCAATTCAGAATGAGAGCAGCTAATTCCTGTTCGATATTTTGCGCACGCATTAAAGTCTCACCAATTAAAAATCGGTGAATATCTGCCTTGCGCATGATGTTGATGTCGGTTGCATCGTTAATGCCACTCTCAGTTATCATCAGTCGATCGTTGGGAATGTATTTTTTTAATTCTAAACTTAAATGAATGTCGGTTTTGAAACTGTGTAAGCTACGGTTATTTACACCTATCAGTGGTGTGGGTAATTTTAGTGCTCGCTCTAATTCAGGGGCGGTATGGCTCTCAACTAATATTGCCATATTTAAACTTTGTGCAATCTGGCTATAATCATGCAGTTGACTATCATCAAGTAACGCTACAATAAGTAAAATGCAATCAGCTTCCAGACTATAACTTTGATGGATTTGATATTCATCAATAATAAAATCTTTACGTAAAACAGGGAGGTGGCTATTTGTTTTCGCTAAACTTAAATACTTTGCGCTTCCTTGAAAAAATACCTCATCGGTTAACACGGAAAGGCAGCGCGCACCTGCTTGGGAGTAGGCCTTAGCAATTTCTTCTACATTAAAGTTTTGACGAATTATCCCTTTACTTGGCGATGCTTTTTTTATCTCAGCTATGATTGCAGGCGTCGTACTATCGTACAGCGCTGCGATAAAGTCGCGCCGGGGGAGTTGGGGTTGGGGGAGTGAGGCCAGAGGATTTTTATGGCGTGCAATGCTTACTTCTTCATGTTTTTGTTCTGCTATGCGGTCTAAAATACTATTCATGAGTTTGCTCTCGCATAAGGGTGCGTGTTTGTTGCTGCAATTGAGTAAAACAATCGAGTGCCGTGCCATTATCAATTGTTTCTTGGGCGATTTTTACGGCATCGGGAAGGTTTGTAGCCGTCTGTGCGCAGTACAGTGCTGCTGCTGCATTAAGTACCGCAATATCACGAGCGGCTCCCTGCTCCCCGTGTAATACTGCTTGTATAAGCTTAAGGCTTTGAGCCGCAGAAGATACAATAATGGGCATTAATGATGGATGAGACAAATTATAATCCTCGGGCTTTATTATCCATTCCTGATAAGTTCCTTGGTGATATTCAATAACCCGAGTCGGTGCACATATACTAATTTCATCCAAACCATCCAACGAATGAATGACAAGACAGCGTGTGCTTCCCAGATTCGCAAGGACAGTGGCTATCGGTTGTTGCCATTCTGCCTGGCAGACTCCTACGACCTGTCTCATTGCTCTTGCTGGATTCATTAATGGTCCGAGCAGATTAAAAAACGTGCGAATGCCCAATTGTTGGCGTGCCACCCGGGCATGACTTATTGCAGGATGATGTTGTGGGGCAAAAAGAAAAGCAAGGTTATGCTTATTTAGGCACTTTTGCAGTCCATACTCATCAAGAGTGAGATTAAATCCTGCCTGTTCAAGTACATCGGCACTTCCACTACAGCTTGAGACCCCACGATTCCCATGTTTCGCTACTTTGGCGCCTGCTGCAGCCACAATAAAACTAGAGAGCGTAGATATATTAAATGTATTTTGCCCATCACCGCCGGTACCGACGATGTCAATTAAATCCGTTCCAAGATTTATCGGCGAACTAAACTCAAGCATAGTTTGCGCAGCCGATGTTAATTCCTCAACCGTTTCGCCTTTCATCCGCATTAACGCGAGAAATACCGCGAGCTGAGTATCGCTGTAGCCGCCAGTCATGCAGGCGGTGATGACCGTTTTCATTTGCTCGGCAGTTAAATCTTTTTTAGCTACTAACAGCTCAAATAACTCTCTTGGGTGCATCATATAAAAAATTCTCCAAAAGCTGCAGGCCATATTCGCTTAAGACCGCCTCTGGATGGAATTGTACCCCATAAACAGGATGATGACGATGGGTGATGGCCATAATCGTCTCATCTGTCCAGGCGTCGATTTCAAGGCAGGATGGCAGCGACTCAGGCTCGATACATAAAGAATGATAACGAGTTGCTTTAAATGATTGCGGGAGATTAGAAAATAAATTGCGCTGTTGATGGCTAATCAAAGATGTTTTACCGTGCATTACTTCAGGGGCGGGGATAATTTTTCCACCAAAAAATTGGCCAATGCACTGATGTCCCAAGCAGACGCCCAAGATGGGTATATGCTGATAAAATTCAGCAATCACTGCGAGAGAGATCCCTGCCTGATTCGGTGCGTTCGGTCCTGGGGAAATAACAATATATTGCGGGTTAAGGTCCTTAATCGCCGCGATAGAAATGGCATCGTGATGGTAGACCAAGACATCCTGTTTTAATTGTTGAAAATATTGTACCAGGTTATAAGTAAACGAATCGTAATTATCAATCATTACCAGCATGATAACCCCTTGGGATATTTTCGCTAAAGTGTAAATTCCTCACCTAAATAAACCGCACGAACTTGTTGATTAGCCAAAATGTTTTGCGGTGTTCCTTCGCACAAGATTTGTCCTTGGCTCACAATATAGGCACGTTCACAAATATCAAGCGTTTCTCGTACATTGTGATCGGTAATTAAAACACCAATCCCTTTACTGCATAAATGCTGAATGATTTTTTTGATATCTATTACTGAAATGGGATCAACTCCGGCGAAAGGCTCATCAAGCAGTATAAAGGCGGGCTCAATAGCCAGTGCGCGTGCAATCTCCACACGTCGACGCTCTCCGCCAGAAAGAGCCATCCCCAAACTTTTACCAATGTGAGATATATGAAATTCTTGCATGAGCAAGTCGAGTTTCTCCTCGCGAGCTTGTTCATTTAAATCAGGGCGTAATTCTAAAATAGCCATGATGTTGTCTTCAACAGTTAGCTTACGGAAGACAGATGCTTCCTGAGGTAAATAACTAATACCCAACCGTGCTCTTTGGTGCATCGCTTTGTGGGTGATATTCTGTTCATTTAATATAATTTCGCCTTCATCACATGATTGTAAACCGACAATCATGTAAAAACAGGTCGTTTTCCCCGCGCCATTTGGTCCAAGTAATCCGACACATTCACCTTTACGAATGTTAAGACTGATGCCATTAACTACCGTACGCGATTTAAAAGACTTTTTTAGATTTTTTACTGCAAGTAAACTCATGATGATTTTTTTTCCGGATGGTATATAATGGTAATGCGCTGTTTTTTTGTACCGTTGGAAATAACATGTTGATTCACGATGTCGTAAGTGATTTTATCTGCACTAAATGAATTAGCTCCCTGCTCAACTTTGGCATTACCAATCAACTCAATCAAATGTTTTAATGGAAAATATTTTATCGTATCCGCGTAGGCGTGAACGGGTGGTTTTGCCGGGTCGGTTGTGGTCCAATAATGGGCTTGCTTCCCAGGAACCCCGCTGGCTATGGCAACCATCAATTGGTTCTTTTCATTACCAATGGTTATTGCTTTATTGGCCTGAACATTCGTAGTTCCTTGAATTAATTCTACGTTGCCAAGATAAGTTCCTTTATGAGTTTGCTGATTTAGGTCAGCTGAGTCAGCCATTACATGCATGGTTTGTTCTTTATCGGCGGTCAACGCAGAACTGTTTAGCCAAAAGCTGCAGAAAAAAAGGAATAAAAAAGTTTTAGCCATTTTTTGGCGCATAACTTCCTCGGGCTTGGTGTAATAATTCAACTCGTTTTTCTTCAAGGTAAGCATTCATGCCTTGGGATTGGATAATATTTCCTGGTTGTTCGTAGGTTACCAACAAGTCGGTGCTTGCCTTTTTTTCCTGCGGAAAATAGGTAACTTCTTCCGTTTTTAAGATGCTTTCATCCTGGCTACCGGTTATCTTTTGCCGTACGACGACGTTCCCGCTAAATGTAATTCGTTTGCCGCCATCGTACGATTTCGCCGTTACAGAGCGAATATCCCAGGGTTGGTCTTCTTGAGTAATGATAATGTGCGGTTTCTGAAAATAATATAAATCACCTTTAGGTATGTGTTGTACTTGGGGTGTGGTTAATAAGTTCGCCAGACTACCATCTTCTTTGTATTGGATTACGCGTAAATTCGTGATTGTAGACTCAATAGAATTGGCAAGGGATTCACTATCTAGCTGAGCAAATAATCCTTGCTGACTATAATACCAACCCGAACAAACGAGTGTTATGAGTGTTAGAAGACCCCAGCTTAATTGTTTATTAATATTCATAATTTCAGATAATTCTTGATTGCCTCTGCCATTTTATTTTGTGCAGTCAGAATTAAATCACATAATTCACGAACTGCCCCATGGCCGCCGGCAAATTCTGTTTGCCAGTCGGCAATTTCTTTAACTGGCTTCACTGCATTTGCAACGGCCACACCCAATCCAGCTTGTTCGATTAAAGGAATATCGGGAATATCATCACCTATATAAGCAATTTCCTCATCTTTTAAGTGCAATATTGCTTTAATATGTTCGTAAGTCGCCCGCTTATCGAGTTGGTCTTTAAAATAATATTTTATTCCTAACTGCTGCATACGGTGATCAACAACCGCATTATGTGAGCCTGTAATTACTGCAACATCCATGCCAGCAGACATCAGCAATTTCAAACCCACTCCATCATGAATGTGAAAGGTTTTCAACTCATTTCGGTGATTATCGATGTACAATAATCCATCGGTAAGCACGCCGTCCAGATCAGTAATGACACATTTTATTTTTTTTGCACATTCAAGAATATTTTTCATTACATAACCCCTGCTTTAAGTAAGTCATGAAGATGCAAAACTGCATGAGGGCGATGGTCTTTTGTGGTAACAATAAGGGATGTAATGCTGTGTTTTTGCATCAATGCCAGCGCTTCTGCGGCGAGCATTCCTGGGTACACCGTGCATGCATCGCGCGTCATAACTTCTTTTAACGGAGTTGAATTGATATTACATTCACGTGTTAGTGTACGGCGTATATCGCCATCAGTATAAACCCCAACTAACAGTCCGCGATTATCAACAACACAGGTCATTCCCAGTTTTTTATTCGTTACCTCGATAAGCGCTTCACTTACGGTTGCGTTTTCATTGATTAAAGGGAGCTCATCACCGCCGTGCCAAATCTCATCAATTTTTAGTAACAAACGTCTCCCCAGAGCACCGCCAGGATGGGACAATGCAAAATCCTCTTCACTAAATCCGCGTGCTTGAAGGAGGGCAATCGCTAGGGCATCGCCCATTACTAAAGCAACGGTGGTGCTGGTAGTCGGCGCCAAACCCAGCGGGCAGGCTTCTTGCCGTACACTCACATCGAGATTTACATTTGCAGCTTGAGCTAGTAGAGATTGGGCATTACCCGTTAAGGTGATTAGCGGGATTTCCAATCGTTTTAACAAAGGCAGCAAGGTGACGATTTCAGCAGTATTACCGGAATTTGAAATGGCAATGACAGTATCCTGACGGGTAATCATCCCCAAGTCACCATGACTTGCTTCACCTGGGTGAACAAAAAAAGAGGGCGACCCTGTACTGGAGAGCGTTGCTGCGATTTTGCCAGCGATATGACCTGATTTACCCATGCCTGTTACAACAATCCGTCCTCGGCAAGCCAGTAACAGCTCACATGCTTTCGCAAAATTTTCATCAATTCTTTGCGTTAACTCAAATACAGCTTGAGCTTCAGTCTCGATTACAGCAAGTCCAAGAGTGCAAAAATTCATAGATGGCTTTGTTCGTCTTTATAAAGTCGTTCAGTCTACCATAACCGCTCTCGCGGAAAAAGTTCAGGAATGAAATTGAAAGATAATTATTCTTTCTGATTTTAAATTAACACAAATCGAATTTATAAAAATTTTTTTAAGGGAAACAGCGCAAATTCCTCATCTTTTTTCAGGAACCAGTATATAATTTTACTTTTTACAGCAAACGGAAAGAACATGTCTGCTCATTGGGTCGAAATACAGGATCTAACCTTTACCAGGGAATCCCGGTATATCTTCAATGGCATCAACATGTCGGTGCAACGCGGTAAAATCACCGCGATTATGGGGCCAAGCGGGTCAGGCAAAACAACCTTGCTACAGCTTATTGGTGCCCAGCTTACACCGGATTCAGGCATCATAAAAGTTGAGGGGCAAGATATTCATCAACTACCCCGCAGAGCACTTTATGAAGCGCGACGAAATATGGGACTTCTATTTCAAAGTTCTGCCTTGTTTACTGACTTATCTGTTTTTGAAAATGTAGCTTTTCCTTTAAATGAGCATACAGAGCTTGGCGAGGCGATGATTCGAGATATCGTTTTGATGAAGCTTGAAGCAGTAGGATTAAGAGGTGCTGCGCATTTAATGCCGACACAGCTTTCCGGTGGTATGGCACGACGAGTTGCATTGGCGCGTACCATTGCCCTGGATCCGGAGCTTATGATGTATGATGAGCCCTTTACTGGACAGGATCCAATTTCGCTTGGGGTGTTGGTTCGTCTTATCAAACGTCTCAATCAATTACTACATACCACAACAATCATTGTGTCGCATGATGTTGCAGAAACCTGTTCAATCGCTGATTATGTTTACCTTATAGCTGGCGGCAAAATAATAGGTCAAGGGTCTCCAGATGATTTACTCCACTCAAATGAGCCACAGATTAGGCAATTTATGCACGGAGAGGCTGATGGTGTCGTGCCTTTTCATTATCCGGCCAGAGCATATACCGAGGAGTTACTAGATGTTTGATTCCCTCTCGCGTTTAGGTAGTCGTGGTACAAGACTTTTTCATCGAATTGGTTATTCTGGTGTTTTTTTATGTACGATGATTTTAAGGAAGCCTGATTGGCGGCGTTTGTGGCCGATATTGCGCTATCAAATCTATTTTGTTGGTGTATTGTCTTTTCTGATTATTGCCGTCTCGGCTTTGTTCATTGGTATGGTGGTAGGCCTTCAGGGTTACAATACCTTACAAAAATTTGGTGCATCCACCCAACTTGGCCAGCTTTTAGCTTTGAGCATTTCCCGAGAGCTTGGCCCTGTTATAAGCGCATTACTTTTTGCAGGTCGAGCCGGTTCTGCTTTGACCGCTGAAATTGGCTTAATGAAGGCCACAGAACAACTATCCAGTATGGATATGATGGGTGTTGATCCTCTCGGGCGGGTGATTTACCCCCGTTTTCTGGCAGGTTGCATAGCGCTTCCAATCCTGGCACTCATTTTTTCTATGATTGCAATTTTTGGCGGTTATTTTATCGGAGTTCACTGGTTAGGGGTTGATGCGGGAAGTTTTTGGTCCAATATGCAAGCTGCGGTGGATTTTCGTCTTGATGTTCTAAGTGGTATTGTTAAGAGTTTGGTTTTTGCTTTTGCCGTTACCTGGATTGCAGTTTTTCAGGGATTTGAATGTGTGCCTAATCCTGAAGGAATCAGCCAGGCAACGACAAAAACTGTGGTATACTCCTCGCTTGCCGTATTAGGGCTGGATTTTTTGTTGACTGCAATGATGATTGGAGACTGGTAAATGAAAAAGCAACGATATGTTGATGTAAGTGTTGGCCTATTTATGTTGCTTGGATTAGTGGCCCTATTGGTTATGGCAATGAAGGTCAGCAGTATTTCTGAGATTTTACCTTATAAAAGTTATAACGTGACGGCAGATTTCACGGATATTGGCGGCTTAAAAATTCGCGCGCCTGTTACTGTTGCTGGCGTAAAGATAGGTGAAGTAACGCGAATTGATTTGCAGCCGGGTGAGCTAAACGCCAAGGTAACGATGCGTTTGCGTAGCGATAAAAAAATCCCCTATGAGGATTCTTCAGCAAGAATTTTAACGCAAGGCTTGCTTGGTTCAAATTATATTAGTATCGTTCCCGGTTTCGATGACGAAGTAAATAAAGAGCATCCTTACCTGCGTAATGGTGATGCGATAGCAAAGACTCAGGAGGCGGTGATATTAGAAAATCTCATCGGCCAATTGTTATTTAATATAAATAAAAAGTAGGGCTTGAATATGAAAAGCATAAAAACGCTTGTTGTAGTCGCTGGTTTATGGTGTTTTTCACTAGTATATGCAGCGGGTTCACCAGTACCCATGCTGGAACAAACTGCAAATCAGATTATTAATACCCTTAAGGACAATAAGGCCAATTTAAAGAAGAACCCACAAATTATTTATAAGGCAGTTGAAAAAAATCTATTACCTATTGTTGATGTACCCGGGATGTCGCGTTCGGTATTGGGTCGTCAAGCATGGACTAAAGCAACGCCTGCCCAAAGAGCGAAATTTTCTCAAGAGTTTACGCGACTGGTGATTCGTACCTATTCCAGTCCGTTAGCTCAATACTCCGATGAAAAGGTACAATTCCTCCCAGTGCGGGGTGTAATAAATAGCCGTTTTATCCGTGTAAATAGTGTCATCGTGCGTTCGCAAGGACAAAATATTCCTCTGACCTATAGTCTGGTGGATAAAAACGGTGCGTGGAGAATTTACGATATCAGCGTAGAGGGTGTTAGTTTGCTCCAAAGTTTCCGTTCCCAGTTTGCGCAAGTGTTGCAAAATTCAACAATCGACGAAGTCATACATCAGATGCAAAACAATCAACTTAAAAAGGTGTCCTGATTGTGAATAGTATTGCCTTTAAGCCAGGTAATGAACTCACTTTTAGATCAGTTATTGCTTTAAAAAAAAGTATTTATCAAGCAATAACTGCAGCTGAAGGCGAGGTTTTTATTTTAGATCTCAATGAAGTAAGGCACTGTGATAGCGCAGGTATTGCCTTACTCATTGAAGTGCAGAAGTTCTGTGTACAGCAAAATAAAAAATTGGAAATTATTGGGATGTCTTCACATACTCAGTCTTTGGCTGATTTTTGTGGTGTTAGGGATATTTTAGAAGTTATTTAGGATTTTTATCTTCCCCTGTGTTCTTCATGACCATGTGGTCAATTCAATAGTGATATCATCTGTTTTGGATAATAAATGTTCATTATTGTTTGTGTTTGAACGCATGTTTTTGTTTTATGGTAAAAAGTTGTAATTATTTGAATTTGTGAGCTAATTTTAATGATAAGTAATGAAGAAGTAGAAAAAAAATTCCAAGCCCTGGATGAAGTTCATTTTGTAAAGGTTGAAGGGGACGGCTACCAATATCAGGTAACTGTTGTCAGTGATGTATTTGTAAATAAATCCAAAGTTGCACGACAACAATGGGTGTATACACAATTAAAAGAATTTATTACCACTGGCAAACTTCATGCCGTAAGCATGAGTACGTGGACTAAAGAAGAATGGGGGAAGGTGAATGGATAAGTTAATTATTAATGGCGGAAAGTCATTAAATGGTGAGGTCGTTATTTCCGGGGCAAAAAATGCCGCTTTACCCATAATGGCTGCAAGCTTGTTAGCAAGCGATCACGTGACCATCTCCAACGTCCCTCATCTAAAAGACATTACCACCATGATGGAGCTTCTCGGACAATTAGGTGCGCATCTTATTGTCGATGAAAAAATGAATGTCCAAGTCGATGCAGGTCAGGTAAATGATTTTGTTGCTCCTTATGATTTAGTGAAAACAATGCGGGCCTCAATTCTGGTCTTAGGCCCTATGCTGGCACGATTTGGTAAAGCGGATGTGTCCTTGCCGGGTGGGTGTGCTATTGGTACCCGTCCTGTCGATTTACATTTGAAAGCCTTGAAGTCAATGGGTGCAGACATCACCGTTAAAAACGGTTATATCAACGCTCGTTGTAAACGTGGTCGCCTACAAGGTAAGCGCATTATGTTTGATACTGTAACCGTTACCGGTACAGAAAATATATTAATGGCGGCTGCACTTGCTGAAGGCACCACCGTAATTAAAAATGCTGCCCGTGAACCTGAAATTATTGATTTAGCAAATTTCCTTATTCAAATGGGTGCAAAAATATCTGGGGCAGGTACTCCTATTATTGAAATACAAGGTGTGGAAGCACTTGCAGGAGGTAGCTATTCCGTAATGCCCGATCGTATTGAGGCGGGTACTTATTTGGCGGCAGGTGCTTTGACTCGTGGCCATGTCACGGTGAAACGCGTACGACCTGATACCTTATTGTCACAATTGTGTAAGTTTGAAGAGGCAGGTGCTGAACTCACATTAGGGGAAGACTGGGTTAGTTTGAATATGAACAATCTAAGACCCCAAGCAGTGAATATCTCGACAGCGCCGTACCCAGGGTTTGCAACGGATATGCAAGCACAGTTTATGGCAATGAACTCCGTAGCAGAAGGGACCTCAACCATCGTTGAGACTATTTTCGAAAATCGCTTTATGCATGTACAAGAATTACAACGTATGGGTGCTCAGATTCAGCTTAATGGCAATACCGCAATCATTAACGGCGTTGAGCGATTAACCGGTGCTCCAGTAATGGCTACCGATTTGCGCGCCTCCGCGAGTTTAATTTTAGCCGGTCTCGTTGCTGATGGTGAAACCACGGTTGAACGTATTTATCACGTAGACCGAGGATATGAACGCATAGAAGAAAAGCTTTCATCCTTAGGTGCGGATATAAGACGGGTTTCTGAGCGTTGATTCGGCGTCCTGATTTAGAGATCTATCTCAATAAATTACTTGAGGTAGATCGTTTCAACGATTATGCTCCAAATGGCTTGCAAGTCGAAGGTAAGGTTGAAATTGATCGCATTGCTACCGCAGTTACCGCTTCTGCAGGTGTTATCGAACAAGCTCTCGCTTGGGGTGCTGACGCTCTTTTAGTACATCATGGCTATTTCTGGCGTGGCGAAAATGCAGTGATTACGGGAATGAAACGTGAGCGCATTAGTAAGTTGCTAAAACAGGATGTTAACTTATTTGCTTATCATCTTCCTCTCGATTGCCACTTGGTTTATGGCAATAATGCATCGCTTGCGAAATTACTCGATGTCCACTCTGTGGAAATGCATGACGTTCGCGGGACGAAAAATTTGTTATGGACTGGATCTTTAAATAAACCTCAAACGATTACTGCATACCAGCTGGATTTGCAAACAGTATTTAATCGATTGCCGATGGTACTTGCAGCCAATGATAACCCAGTGCAAAAAATTGCCTGGTGCAGTGGGGCTGCACAAGATTTTATTCATGATGCCCACAATCTAAAGGTAGATGCCTATTTAAGTGGCGAGGTTTCTGAACGTACTTACTATGAAGTACATGAGCTTGGTATCAGTTATATTGCCTGTGGCCACCATGCTACTGAACGACTCGGTGTTCAGGCCTTGGGTGTACATCTTGCTCAATCATTTTTAATACAGCATCAATTTTTCGATACGGATAATCCTGTCTAATGAAGGATGCTTAGGGGAGTGCAGAATAATCACCTTGGTGAAAAACAGCCAGGTTACTCTTGTACCTCTTTATCGCTTAAGCTAACATGAGCCGATAATCCTTAAGGGCTTTTTATGAGCAATTCACGTTACATAATGTTTGGTAGCTTATGGGTTTTATCTTTGCTTGTTCATGGAGCACCCTCAGACTATCCAAGTAAAGTTTTTCGTAATTTTTGGCATCCGCTTTATAACGGTGAACGTCTTGATTTTTGCGCGATAAATGGTAAAAATTGTGGGAAAGAAATTGCCGATCGCTACTGTCAACTTTTAGGATATAAGTACTCCAATCAATATACCATCGCATACAATATTGGTTTAACTCATTATCTTGAGAGTAGGGCTAAGTGTACGGGATGGCAGTGTAATGGATTTATGAATATAAGTTGCGTAAATTTAATAACGCACAAGCCACCGCAAGCTTATTATTACCGGGAGCAGAAATTTGTTGCACCTCGTGTAAATCATTATCGGGTTGACTGGTGTTATAAGAAAGGAAATGACTGCGGCGAAAGTGCGGCGCACTCTTTTTGTAGTCGCATGGGATTCATGCGCGCGAAGAATTTTACCCAAGAAAATAAAGTGGGTGCAACAAAAGCTTTAGGAGATGAAGCATTATGTTTTGGACCACAATGCAGTGCATTTAAATATATAGTTTGTTACCGCTAAAATATTTGTATAAGGATGTATTATGCGCGGCAGGGATGTAATTTATATTGTTGATGAACAGGCGCAAAGAAGAGAGCAACTCCACACCATACTTAACTTTTCTGGCCAAATAGCAAAAATAACAAATTTGGAATCTAGAGAGACGCTAATCCCGGATATCCTTCTTATTGGGCAGCCATCCTTAATTAAAGATATCCAACTCTTATTGCAAAAAGCAGAGGCCTTGTATCCGAATACGCCTATTGTTCTTGTAGGTAGTATGATTAAGGCTGAGATGGCTAATACAAAGCTTCTTTTAAATTTGCCTTTTCCGTTTTCTTATTCGCAGCTTTTGGATGTCTTACATCAATGCCACAGTATCCGAGACGGAACCACAGTATCCGTTGAAAAAATAGCAACCTCGCCGATGTTTAAAAAAATGATTGGTTGCAGTCAAAGCATATTATTTGTAAATAAACTTGTGGAGCAAGTCGCGACTACTGACGCCAGTGTTTTAATTTTAGGTGAATCAGGTACGGGTAAAGAAATGGTTGCGCGTAATATTCATGCACTATCCTCCCGTGCAAACATGCCTTTCGTTGCCATTAATTGTGGTGCTATTCCTGCTGAATTACTGGAGAGTGAACTGTTTGGTCATGAGAAGGGGGCATTTACGGGAGCCACCGCTACACGAAAAGGCCGTTTTGAAATGGCTTGCGGTGGAACCTTGTTTTTAGATGAAATAGGCGATATGCCACTGCCGATGCAGGTAAAATTGTTACGCGTTTTACAAGAGCGTTGTTTTCAACGAGTTGGCGCTAATAAAGAAATAGCTGCTAATGTTCGCATCATTGCAGCAACGCATCGAAATTTATCTCACGCAATCACTGCTGGGACCTTCCGTGAGGATTTATTTTATCGCCTCAATGTCTTTCCCATTGAACTGCCGCCATTACGAGAACGGGCGGAAGATGTACCTCTTTTATGTAACGAATTTATATTGCAAATGGAGCAAATCCAGCGACCCTTAATCCATTTAATGCCGGAAGTAATTCACGCGCTTTCTTTATACCACTGGCCAGGAAACATACGAGAGCTTGCTAATTTATTGGAGCGATTATCGATTTTGCATCCACATGAAGTGATTACCGTAGATCATTTGCCCATCATGATTCGGGGAAACTTCTTTAAAGAAGATAAAGACTCTACCGACTCTCTTAATTCACCTTTAGTTGAGGATTTTAAAAAAACCGGATTAGCTCTAAAGGAATATCTAAGGCAGGCAGAGATAGCCCATATTATGAATGCCTTAGAAGCAACTCATTGGGTTGTTGCACGCGCTGCAAAGCGATTGAAGATGCAACGAACAACCTTAGTAGAAAAAATACGTAAATATGGTTTAGTCAGGCCTAAAGTTGAGACCTGACTACAGATTAAGGCTTTTTGTTGGGTGGTTCGGTAGGAGTTACTGGAGGCTTTTGCGCTGTTTCAGAAGGCTCATCCTCTCGTGCAGCTTTGTAGTCCGCGATGATTTGGGTAACACTGGTTTTAATGTCGTGGAATAGTTTCCCTGACATAGTAGCAAGCTCTTTTAAATCAGGTAATTTAGATTTAGATTCGCCCATTTTAATTTTACTCCTAAACTCATATTCCATAAGCTAAGTATATACTATTCTACCGGGTTTACCGGACGCAGGTTTATCCCCAAATAGAGAGATACCGCATTGCGGGCTTTAGTAATTTGTTTATTACCGAGACTCGGGGCGCAATACTGAGTTTAAATGCATGGTACTGTGCGATCTTCCGCATTAGATATTCATCACTGGTTAATAATTCATCGACTAACTTTAACTCAAAAGCATCTTTTGCTAGCCAGTGCTCACCTGTAGCAACTTTGTCTAAATCTAATTCCGTACGATTCATAGCAACATAATTTCGAAATGCCAAGTGAATTTTTTCTAAATCCTCCTGCATTTTTTCCCGTCCTTTTTCGGTATTTTCACCAAATAAGGTTAAGGTACGCTTAAACTCACCCGCCGTTAGTAATTCGACATCAACATCATGATTCTTTAACCAGCGATGAAAATTAGGAATTTGTGCTACTACGCCAATGGAACCAATGATTGCAAAAGGTGCAGCAACAATTTTATTTGCGACACAGGCCATAAGGTATCCGCCACTTGCAGCCACTTTATCAATGCTAACCGTTAAAGGTATTTGTTTATCACGAATACGTTGTAATTGTGATGCTGCAAGGCCGTAGCTATTGACAACACCTCCTGGACTGTCCAGACGTACCAATACCTCATCATTGGGCTTGGCAATACTTAAAATTGCTGTAACCTCGTCACGTAACTGTTCGACTTGCGAGGCCTTCATATCTCCTTGAAAATCAATTACAAACAATACCGGCTTATTCTCTTTTTTATTTTTCTTTTTAACGCGCTTGGTGCCCAGAATTTCCTTGCTCATTACTGTATGAATTTCATTGTAATGCTCATTTAGGGATGTTATTTCCATTTTCGGTTTAGGTTTACGGCTTAAGGAGAAAAAACCTGCAAATATTACTAAAAAAGCAAGGACGATAGTTACTGTCTTTAATAGAAATAAACCATACTGACTCAAAATTTCCATGTAATTCTCAGATTGTTTTAAAGCAAGCATTATGGCGATCACCACCTAACTTGGCAAGCGAAACGCTAAGGTTTGATCTCTTTGCTGTGGGATGATATAACCCCACGTCATCCCGAGCTTTTTAGCGAGGGATTGTAAGTCTAAACTTATTGAATCGAGTGCACCGAATGCCCCATATCGTAAAAGCCTCTTGAATTGTTCAACGGTTTTAGTACCATGCCTGTTTTACAAAGCCTAAGCGATTATGCTGACCCTGAACAATTTATGTTTTGACTATCAAGACCGACCACTCTTGCAGAATATTCAGTTCTCACTAAAAAAAGGAGAGCTTATGCATTTAAAAGGTGCGAATGGTTCAGGAAAGACCACATTACTGAAAATTATTTCCGGTTTACATCGTCCCCATTCAGGAGATGTTTGCTTTAATGAAGAAAGTATTTATCTAAATCTTGCCACATATCAACACATGCTCTGTTATATCGGCCATCGCAGCGGTATTAATCCCACACTGACGTTAAAACAAAATTTATACTTTGATTTACATTATCAAAATCAAGACTTAAGACAACTTGCAGCAGTTTTTTCTTTACATAGATTACTTGATACACCTGCCGCTTATTTATCAGCAGGGCAACGCCGTCAGGTGGGATTATTAAAATTATGGCTAGAAGAGAAAAGTCTTTGGCTGTTGGATGAGCCTTTAGTTGCTCTGGACGAAGCTACTTTGAATATATTGGCGGCCAAAATAGAGCAACATCGCCAACGCGGTGGCATGATATTGCTTACATCGCATCAAAAACTCCCGGACTTATTGGGAGATTATCAGGAATATTATCTCTCATGAATTTATTTTTGAACCAATGCTTGCGTGAATTAACGATACAGGTAAAACAACTTAAGTTTCTTCTAAGCTCTTTTCTATTTTTACTAATTTTATTGTTCATGTTTCCGCTAAGTCTTAAACCTGAGCCTTTATTATTAAGAACAGTAGCATCAGGAGTCATCTGGATGGCAGTATTGTTATCAGCATTGCTTGCCGCAGAGCATATGTTTCAACAGGATTATGAATCAGGTGTTCTGGAACAATGGCTCGTATCTGGCAAATCCTTACCTTTACTTATTACGGCTAAAGTCCTAAGTCATTGGCTGATTAATCTTGGACCCTTACTCTTGTTATGCCCCTTGGCTTCATTATTATTCAACTTGAGTGCCTGGGAGGCCTGGGTTTTGGCCTGTACTCTTATCTGTGGCACCCCTGCGCTCTTTTTTTTGTGCGCATTAGTGGCGGCATTCGGGACAGGAGTAGAGCAGCGGGGCGCTATCATGGCTTTGGTATTACTCCCGCTGAACCTGCCTTTA
Source organism: Legionella sp. (assembly GCA_017306715.1). Classification (GTDB taxonomy): domain Bacteria; phylum Pseudomonadota; class Gammaproteobacteria; order Legionellales; family Legionellaceae; genus Legionella. Next base: position 20,867 of record JAFKHV010000048.1, read on the forward strand.
CTTATTTTTGGCAGTGGTACGGTACAACTAGCCATGCAGCAATTTCCGGTGCGGGGAAATTTAGCGCTGATCACGGCTTTTTCTATTCTTGCTGTAGGATTTTTACCCTACGCGATTGCGGGAGTTTTGCGTACCAGTCTTGCCGATTGATAAACAGGTTTTGCGAAAAGAGCTGAACATGTTAAAATCGGCCTTTTGCTTTAGTTTATTCCTATGTGGAAATTCTTATATCAACTTGCATCACCGCGAATTTTTTATCAATGGACTGGTCGTGCTCTGCCTTTGTTACTCGCAGCAGCACTTTTGGGCCTGATTTTGGGGAGTATATGGGGTCTGTTTTTTGCGCCTGCAGATTATCAGCAGGGTGATGCTTTTCGAATTATTTATATCCATGTACCCAGCGCATTTTTATCGATGGCCTTGTATGGCTGGATGGGTTTTCTTGCATTTCTACTGCTTGTCTGGCGAATTAAAATTGCTGGTTTGTTGATTCATCAAGTAGCGCATGTGGGAATGTGGATGGCTCTTCTTGCTTTGGTTACGGGAAGCATTTGGGGTAAACCCATGTGGGGTACCTGGTGGATTTGGGATGCACGCCTGACCTCGGAGCTCATTCTTTTTTTGCTTTATGCTGCGACAATTGCTATCTATCACTCCTTAAAAAACAAGGAAGCTGCAGATAAAATTATAGCCATAATCACTTTGGTTGGAATTATCGATTTACCAATCATTCATTATTCTGTGTATTGGTGGAATACGTTACATCAGGGAGCAACATTTAGTGTGTTTGCTAAACCCAAGATTGCTTTAGATATGCTCTATCCCTTGCTGCTTATGCTCCTTGGTTTTTTTTCTTGGTCTTTATGGACTATTACGGCGCGGGCGAGGCAAGAATTATTATTAAGAGAGAAGAGGCAAGAGTGGGTAAAAAATTTAATGAACGAGATTTAATATGTTAAACCAAATTATGCAATTACTTAGTATGGGTGGTTATGAAGCGTATGTATGGTCAACTTATGGTTTGGCTTTCATTATTCTTGTGGGGAATTCTTTTGCAGTGATTCGTAGAAAGCGATTAACTAGAAAAAAATTGCAGCAGTGGTTAGTGCAATAATGAATCCAGTCCGAAAACGCAAGTTATTAATTATCAGCTCCGCGCTTATCATTCTTGGTTTGGCTGCCACTTTAATTCTTTATGCCTTAAGGCAGAACATTAGTTTGTTCTATACCCCGACACAAATCGTAAATAATGAGGCTCCTTTAGAAATTGACATTCGTGCAGGTGGCATGGTAGTCAAAAAATCAATAATCCGAGGCGCAGGCCTTAATGTACACTTCAAAATCACTGATTACCATCATGAGGTACTCGTGTCTTATACAGGTATTCTCCCTGACTTGTTTCGTGAAGAGCAAGGGGTGGTCGTAGAAGGGCAGCTTAAAAATCATCAAGTCATTGCAACCCGTGTTTTAGCAAAACATGATGAGAATTATATGCCTCCTGAAGTCAAAGCAGCTTTAAAAAAGCAGGACTCAAAATGATCGCTGAATTGGGTATTTTTTCATTAATATTAGCATTACTTACAACGGCTTATCTTGTATGTGTCCCCTGTCTGGGCTTGGCGAGGAAGCAAAAAAATTTACTCAAGACAATGCCTATCTATGTGGTGGGCCAATTCATCCTGATTAGTTTTGCTTATTTATGCTTGATGGTTTGCTTTTTAAATGATGATTTCAGTGTTCTTTATGTCATGGCAAACTCCAGTGTCGTCTTGCCCTGGTTTTATAAAATATGCGCAGTTTGGGGAGGGCATGAAGGGTCGATTCTTTTATGGCTGCTTATTCTAAGTTTTTGGACGGTTTTGGTTGCCTTTTCAAGTAAACATCTAGATGAGGACATGCGCGCACGTGTACTGGTCATTCTGGGATTGTTAATCATCGGGTTTTTACTTTTTCTTTTGACGACGTCAAATCCTTTTTTAAGACAATTTGTAAGTCTAAAAACCACCGGACGTGATCTAAATCCGCTCCTGCAAGATCCCGGTTTCTTATTTCACCCGCCCATGCTCTATATGGGTTATGTCGGCTTTGCAGTGGCATTTGCCTTTGCTGTCGCCGCATTATGGGCAGGAAAAATTGAAACCACTTGGGCTAAGTGGACACGACCCTGGACATTGGCAGCGTGGTGTTGTTTAACAGCAGGGATAACTTTAGGAAGTTGGTGGGCGTATCGTGAACTGGGGTGGGGAGGCTGGTGGTTTTGGGATCCAGTTGAAAATGCCTCATTCATGCCCTGGCTTGTGGGAACAGCGCTCATCCACTCATTAGCAGTTACTGAGCAAAGGCGGCAATTCCAAGCATGGACCATGTTATTGGCGATTACTGCATTTTCGTTAAGTTTAATTGGGACATTTTTGGTGCGCTCCGGGGTTTTAACTTCCGTTCATGCTTTTGCAGTTGATCCCCAAAGAGGATTATTCATTTTAATTTTCTTATTACTCGTCATCGGTGGTTCACTGTTACTATTTGTCTTACGCGCGCAAACCTTAATTTCCATAAATAATCCGCAACTGGTGTCACGTGAGAGCGCTTTGCTTTTGAACAATGTTCTTTTGGTTGTAATCATGCTTTCGGTATTAATGGGCACGTTATATCCTTTGCTTATTGATGGATTAGGTTTGGGTAAGCTGTCGGTTGGTGCTCCCTATTTTAATTCTGTTTTCGTACCCTTAATGTTCCCCGTTATTTTTCTGATGGGATTAGCCGTTCATCTCAAATGGCATCAGGATCATCTTCGTACACTGTTTAAAAAGTTGCGCTGGAGTGCTTTACTGAGCGTTTTAGTACCCATGATGCTGTGGTCTTTTAGCCGCACCACACTAAGTATTAACGCTTTTCTAGGTTTAGCTTTAGCTATTTGGCTTATACTTAGCACCGCTCTAGGTCTTGTTAATAAATGGCGAGACCGAGGGGGGTTTTTGAATATTAACTGTGCTTATTATGGTATGGTTATTGCTCATTGTGGGGTAGCAGTTGCGGTATTGGGGGTCACCATATCATCGACTTATGGTATTCAGGATGATGTAGCGATGTCCCCTGGAAGCAAGGTTACTCTTGCGGGTTACACTGTAGATTTTGTAACGCAGCAATCAGTTAATGGTCCTAACTACACGAGTACTCAGGCTGAATTTAAGATTACTGCGGGTGATACTTCAAAAACAATTTATCCAGAAAAGCGTATGTACACTATTGGTAAAATGGCAATGACTGAATCGGCTATTGATGTCAATCCATTCAGAGATATTTATATTGCCTTAGGAGAACCGCTTACTCAGCAATCCTGGTCCGTACGTCTCTATTATAAACCTTTTATCCGCTGGATTTGGGGCGGAGGATTCCTTATCCTCCTGGGTGGACTCCTGGCGATGAGTGACGCGCGCTATTATTTTCGAAAAAAATCGGTGAATGAGGTATGCGCATGAAAAAATTCGGGTGGCGATTCGTACCGTTAAGCTTTTTTTTACTCTTGGCCCTTTTTTTACTCAACGGGTTATCTTTAAAACCTCAAGAGTTACCTTCGGTACACATAGGAAAAACGCTTCCTAAGTTTCATTTACCGATTTTAGGCTCGGACAAAATCTTCGACTCCGAAAAATTTCCTAAGCAATACTTTTTATTGAATGTGTGGGCAAGTTGGTGCTCTGCGTGTATGGAAGAGCAGACATTTTTAATGCAGTTAGCGCGTTCTGGTGTGCCTATTTTGGGATTGAATTATAAGGATAAACAAGACCATGCATCTCGTTGGCTCGAGGACTGGGGAAACCCCTATCAATTGGTTTTACGCGATGAGCGGGGCAAAGTGGCTATCGATCTTGGCGTTTACGGTGCACCGGAGACGTTTTTAGTCGATGAAGCAGGAATTATTCAATATCGTTATGCCGGAATATTAACTCCTAAGGTGTGGGAGCAACAAATAAAACCACTCATGCGTAGCGCAAAGGGTTAGTAATATGAATCGCTTAATTTTATTCTTTATAGGCTTTCTCAGTTGTTTGAATCTACATGCGCAAACACAGAGTTTGTATCCTTTCGATTCTACAAAGAAGGAAGCTCAATTTCATCATTTACTTAAAGATTTAAGGTGCTTGGTATGTCAGAACCAGGATTTGGCAGATTCTCATGCCGAACTCGCTAAAGATCTACGTGATGAAGTGTATAGGATGGTACTGGAGGGGAAGAGTGATACGGAGGTTTACGATTATTTAACGGCTCGTTATGGAGACTTTATCTTGTTTAATCCACCGGTTAAAGCAATGACTTATTTGTTATGGTTTGGACCGCCGTTATTTTTAGTTTTGGGTTTATGGATCTTTATGCGCACTTTTTCCACCGCATCGTCAAATAGATTAAAGCAAGAAGAACATCATGGATAAGTGGTTGTTTTTATTTATTATCATTCTATTTAGTGCGGTCGTTGCGATCTGCTTGACCAAGCCATTAAAATTACCACGTAGTTTAAATTGGGCAATCGTTTTTATCTTTATCCTGACGTCTATGATCATTTATTCCTTTTTTGGGGGATATGTTCAATGGCAGAATTATTTACGGCAACAAGAAAGACAAGTGCTTGCGCAAAGTCTACTGAAATCGGCAAAAAGCCCTGAAGAAATAATCGAAAAGTTGCGTAATAAATTAAGTACACAACCACAAAGTGCTAAAGGTTGGTACCTTCTCGGGAGATTGTATGCAACAACAAATCAGCATTCAGAGGCACTTAAAGCATTTAATAAAGCGCATGAACTGAATCCTCGGTCTGAACAGTATACTGTTAATTATATTTATGCATTATGGCAAAATAATAACCAGAAATTCAACGCCAGCATAGTCAGTCTTCTCCAGCAACTTTTGACAGTAAATCCTATGCAACCGGATGCTCTTGCTTTATTAGCAATGAACGCGTTTGAACAGAAAAATTATCTCCAGGCGATAAATTATTGGCAGAATTTATTAAAACTTGCAGGCGATAATTCTGATGAAGCGCAATCAATAAGGCAAGCTATTGCTAAAGCCGAGCAGCTCTTACGCAATCAGAAAAAAGAATGATGTAAACTATTTTCCAATTTTGCTGTT
>JAFKHV010000049.1 GCA_017306715.1 Legionella sp.
TCAGGCTCTTCGGGGGTATCTTTGACTTTGATGCGAAAAAAGAGCGACTCGAAGAGGTGGTGCGTGAATTAGAAACACCAGGGATTTGGGATAAGCCTGAACGAGCACAAGCGCTGGGTAAAGAACGTACGGATCTTGAAAAAGTGGTTATGTGTCTTACCGAGTTAACCCGAACGGTGGCAGATCTTGAAGAATTATTTGATTTGGCGCGCGCCGAAAATGACGAACAAACAATAAACGAAATTCATCAGGATGTAGAGGGTGTTGAAAAACGCGTTGCTGACCTTGAATTTCGCCGCATGTTTTCGGGCAAAATGGATACCTGTAATGCCTATTTGGATATTCAATCGGGCTCAGGCGGTACTGAGGCACAAGATTGGGCTGAAATCCTCTTGCGTATGTATCTGCGTTGGGGGGAACAGCATGGGTTTAGCACCGAACTTATCGAATGCTCACCCGGTGATGTTGCGGGTATCAAAAGCGCGACAATTCATTTTCAGGGTGAATACGCCTTTGGTTGGTTACGGACAGAATCAGGAGTCCATCGATTGGTACGTAAATCACCTTTTGATTCCGGAAACCGCAGACACACATCGTTTGCTGCTGTTTTTGTATCTCCAGAAATTGATGACGATATTGAAATCGAAATTAATCCTGCTGATTTGCGGGTCGATACTTATCGTGCATCAGGAGCTGGCGGTCAGCACGTAAACCGTACGGATTCACCTGTGCGCATTACTCATATGCCCAGTGGTATTGTTGTTCAATGCCAAAATGACCGCAGTCAGCATCGTAACCGCGATAATGCTATGAAGCAGTTACGTGCAAAATTATATGAGCTGGAGATGCAGAAAAAAAATGCAGAGCAGCAAGCACTTGAGGCCAGCAAATCCGACATTGGATGGGGTTCGCAAATCCGGTCTTATGTGTTAGATCAATCACGAATTAAAGATTTACGTACTGGGGTGGAGACGAGCAATACCCAAGCAGTCTTAGATGGGGCCCTGGATCAATTTATAGAAGCCAGTTTAAAGGCAGGAGTAGGTGTAGCATGACCCAAGAACAACAAGCAGATATTTTAGATGAAAGCGAAGTATACCAAATACGCAAACAGAAACTCACTGAACTTCGTAATGATGGTTTTAATTTTCCTAATGCATTTCGCCGCGAACATTTAGCTGTTGAGCTGCAAGAATATGAGGCAATCGATAAAGAGACGTTAGCAACGAAGGCAGTTCATGTAGCTGTAGCTGGACGAATTATCTTACGTCGTATTATGGGAAAGGCCAGCTTTTTTCATATACAAGATGTTTCAGGACGTTTGCAAATATATATACGCGCCAATGACTTACCGGAAGTGTATGAGCAATTCAAACACTGGGATCTGGGTGATATCGTCGGTGTGAAAGGGGAGCTATTCAAAACGAACACAGGGGAGCTGACTGTTAATGCAAAAGAGCTGGTGCTCTTGACGAAATCACTGCGACCGTTACCCGATAAGTTTCATGGACTTACTGACCAAGAGCTGCGTTATCGAAAACGTTACGTGGACCTAATTGCCAATGAAGACAGCCGTAAAACATTTTTAATACGTTCACGCCTGATACAGGCTGTACGGCAATTTATGGATGAGCATGCTTTTCTGGAAGTTGAAACACCCATGATGCACCCTATACCCGGTGGTGCTTTGGCTCGTCCGTTTATCACGCACCATAATAGTCTGGACATGGATATGTACTTACGGATTGCGCCAGAGCTCTATTTGAAAAGATTGGTGGTTGGGGGTTTTGAGCGTGTCTATGAAATTAATCGAAATTTTCGTAATGAGGGTATTTCTACACGTCATAATCCCGAATTCACTATGATTGAATTTTATCAGGCTTATGCAGATTATGAAGATCTAATGAACTTTACTGAGCATTTATTAAAATTCTTGTGCGATAAAGTTCTTGGCACACGCCAAGTGGATTATCAGGGATTGGCGCTTGATTTCGATAAACCGTTTACTCGATTATCTGTGAAAGAAGCGATATTACAGGTACATCCTGAGCTAACTTTAGAGCAGCTGGAAGCGGTTGATTCATGCCGAAAAATACTTGAGGCCCACGGTTTCACATATAAAAACAGTGATGGTTTAGGTAAATTGCAAATGATTCTGTTTGAGGAGACCGTAGAGCATCAACTAATCCAGCCAACCTTTATTACCGGCTATCCAACGGAGATATCACCTTTAGCTCGTCGAAATGATGATGATGCGGAAGTTACGGATCGCTTTGAATTTTTTATTGCCGGTAGAGAGATTGCTAACGGTTTTTCTGAGCTTAATGATGCTGAAGATCAGGCAGAACGTTTTCAAAAGCAGGTAGCAGAAAAAGATGCCGGAGATCTGGAAGCAATGCATTATGATAGTGATTATATTGAAGCCCTTGAGTATGGTCTGCCCCCTACAGCTGGCGAAGGTATTGGTATTGACCGATTAGTAATGCTTTTTACCAATTCTCAGTCGATTCGTGATGTCATTTTATTTCCTCATCTTAGAAGATAATTTATTTGCTGCCTCTCGTGCGAGGCAGTGAATTTTAATCAATGGATAGTTAACCCACATCCTAAAATTTTTAAAGAAAAATGAAATTATCTTAAAATTATAGTCGTTATTTAAAGTTTTCTTAATCGGCCGATAAGCTCTTCTTCTTCGCATTCCTCCTGAATAGACTCTAAAGGCGCTAGATTTTTATCTAATTTACATTGGCTATTAATAAATTGACTTATCTTATTAAAATATAAATCGGGTACGTCAGCCTCTAATGAATGTCCCGCCTGAGAAAAAATACAGAGTTTCGCTCCTGGTATCTGATGAGCTATATTCTGCGCATGGATGGGTGCGGTTATCCAATCATCTGCACCCGCAAGAATAAGCGTGGGGCAATTAATACTTTTAAGGTCAGGTTCAAAATTGAATGATCTTAAAAATGTTTTGAATCCCTGGTTTAAAGCCTGATAATTAAAAGGGTAATATATTTTTTTTTCAGGATTTTTGTACAAATCAGTGCGTGCTTTTACTGAATATAAGGAATGCATGATTTGGAAATAAGAGTTCACTTCCTTTACACTACGGAATGCTCCCTTTCTGAGAGTTGTAAAGGCTTCTTTTTGTTCGTCATTGCCAATTTTGTTTACAATTTCTTCTGCGGTTGTTAGAAACTTGTGCGTCGCTGAGCCTGCAGCAAGAATAAGTTTTTTGACTGCGGTAGAATAGCGCAAGACATACTGAATAGCACACATGGCTCCATAAGATTTTCCTAATAATAATATCTCGGAGAAACCAAGCGCTTGACGAATTTTCTCCAAATCGTCAATATAATTATCCATAGTATAATTTTCCGGCGCATCCTCATCGCTTAAACCACAACCCCGTGGGTCGTAGAATACTAAATTAACGGACTCTGCTAGTTTTTCATAATCAGTGTAATGCGCGTGATTTGCACCCGGGCCACCAGGAAGGATAAATAGATAAGAACGCGTTTTTAGGCAGTCCTCGGATTCTGCAACGATTTTCAGGTGAAATTTCAATATTTTTTTATTATTAATTTTTATGGGAATAAAGCGTTTTATTTCAAACATACGGGTCCTGGTTAATCCAATCTATGGATATATTATTGCTCCTTTATGTACAACACAACTGTTTTCATTGATGGGTCTAAGTTAAGAATTTAAACTGCAGAAATTTCCGAGTGTTTCATATTCAGGGGTAATAACGATTGCCCGTAATTTAATGCGTTCTTAATATCTCTAAAATAATGTTCTTTAGGAACTAAACTTAATATGCCCGCTCGTTGTAATTTGTTGATGATGTTTGAAGATCCACCAGCAAGAATGATGTGTATTTGATGCTTTTGAAGCTGTTTAATCATGCGCGCAAAAGTTTGGATGCCTGTTATGTCCATAACGGGAATCCATTGTAAGTGAATGATGAGGACTGAAACTTTTGGAGAGTAGGAGTATAAAGCGTTCTCAAACTGGTTCATTGCCCCGAAAAAGAAGGGGCCAGTAATGGAAAGAACCTGGATGTGTTCTGGGATAATTTGTTGAATCGATGCGGGTAAATCAATTTCTGAGGGTTCTGGTGAATGTTTAATTTCTAAACTCGAAGACATTTTGTATAGGAAGTGTCCTACAGCAAGGGTTACACCGACACCGACTGCCAGGATTAAATCGGTAAAAATAGTCAACAGAAAAGTGCAAACTAAAATAGCAATATCTGACTTGGGCGCACTGCGTACCATCTGAATAAAATGTTTCGCTTCACTCATGTTCCAAGCAACAACAAAAAGAATTGCCGCTAAGGTGGCCAGAGGAATATGTCCAGCTAAAGGGGCTAATGCAATCAAAATTATGAGTAATGTAAGTGCATGGACTGCTCCGGATAAAGGACTTGTGGCACCATTACGCACATTTGTTGCGGTGCGGGCAATAGCCCCTGTGGCGGCAAAGCCGCCGGCAAGGGGACATAAGATATTAGCCAAACCTTGACCAATTAGCTCTTGATTTGAATTATGACGTGTACCCGCCATACTGTCAGCAACCACTGCTGAGAGTAGCGATTCAATTGCTCCAAGCATCGCAATAGCAAAAGCAGGTCCACTCAAGATAAGGATTTTCTCCCATGTAAGCTCGGGTAAATGCCATTGAGGTAAATTTTGCGGGATACCTCCAAAAGCTGAACCTATGGTTTTAATGCCTGCAAAACCGCAAAAATAGTGCAAGCTGGTGGCGGCGATTAATGCAATTAACGGACCAGGAATCCGTCTGCAATAAGGTAATCTTGGTCCATAAAGAACCAAACAAAGTGAAAAAACTGCGAGTAATGTCGTAGGAATATGAATTTGGGACATGTTTTGCATTAAATGCCAAAATTTTTGATGGAAATGACTACCGGTAATCTTGGGTAAGCCAAAGAAATCTTGCCATTGTCCAACCCAGATGATGATGCCGATTCCTGAGGTGAAACCGATGATCACGGGGGCGGGGATGAAGCGAATTAAATTTCCTAATCGCAGTATACCCATCAATACTAGAATAATACCTCCCATAAAGGTGGCAATTTGGAGTCCTTCAATTCCATATTGAGCCGTAATCCCGGCAAGGATCACAATAAATGCTCCTGTTGGTCCTGCTATTTGTAAGCGGCTACCGCCGAATAGGGAAACAATAAATCCAGAGATGATTGCTGTATAAAGTCCTTGCTCGGGTTTTGCACCAGAGGCGATGGCAAAGGCCATGGCCAAGGGCAAGGCTACTACGCCCACAATGACACCCGAGACGATGTTATTTAACCAATTTTGACGCGATAATAATCCGGAACGGTAAGCATCGAGGATAGCAAGCATATTAACCTCAAAAAAATCAACGAAAAATTATAGTGGATTTAGATTTGGCTAACAAGAATAGTGTGATTATAATTTGAGACTATTACGCTAACTTATTGAGTGAAAAGATTTATAAAGGTCAGTTTGGTCAAATATTGATTATATGGATTTAATATGATACTATACGGTTTTTTATGTAGATCAATACTATGCCACGCTTATTTAATTCTACTGAGAATGCACCCAACCCTCCACCGCCACCACAAAATCCTCCGGTGCAGCCTTACAACCCGTATATGTTTTATGCTCCTGCCCCGCCTGAGTCTATGTATAATTACTTAAAGCGAGCAGGTCTGGGCGGCAGAAGCTGCTAACGTAAAGGATATGAGGCAAGTTTCATAAACTTACTGCAAAAACCTTAATAGACATCGTGTTCCAGTTGCTCCTTCCACAATTGACCCACAGTTTGACCCCTGTATAATACAGAACCTTCATGCTGTTTTTTTAGATTCCTTGTGATTAGCAAATAAGGACCATGGTGTTTTGAATGATGTGTGCCTCGTTGCATAGACCTTATGAGCCGAATAAAAGCGATTTTTTAAATTTTACTCCGGAAAAAATTTTTGAGTTAATCGATTCATTGCAAGATGAGGATTTATGTAGCGCTTTATCCGTTTTACTCAGTAGAGCGGATGACACCGAATGGCTCTTTAAGACATTAAGAAAAGTAATGACCCGCTGCCTGCGTATCCAAGATAAAGTGCGAAGTTCTGATATCTATTTTATCTTAAAACAGCAAATATTAAGATTTGTACAAAATCAACAAGGTGAATGCTTAACCCATGGTCTGATTTTTTTGGCTGCTGACGCGAAATGGACATTGCCTGATGAGTTAGTTAATTTTTTAATTATTAACTCCGAAATCAATCATTGGGTACCCTTACTGACCGAATCGCAACGAATGCATTGTCTTAAGGAGTTACTAAAAAATGCCGACACTCAAAAAAAATACTTAAATTTACTGTTGTTTCTAAGTCCTGATAAATTATCTGCTGAACGGGAAGTTAAAATGATTATGGAGGATATGCTCAATAAATATCCCCATTTTCTTTTAGCAGATTTTACCCCAGAGCATCACCACTGCAAAAATCATTTAATGATTCTCACCGTGATTCCTGCGTTATTATTTTGCCTTGACAAGACCCGACATTCAGAGCTCCTTTATTTATTATTGGCGCAATTAAAAAAGAATAATGCACGGGCGCGCGAAGCGATTCTAAATATTCTGTTTGAATGTTTTCCTTACTTGGAAGATAGTCGTCTTTTTATTTTTAAAGCAGTAAGGCCTTATCTTGATGATGGGAGCTCACGCGTTCGCCTTGCTGCGCAAAGAGTATTAAGCTGTTTTTCAACACAAAAAGATGGCGAGCTACTCAATAAACCAGAGATAGATTTATACCAGCGAGATGTGAAGCAATTCCAAAAATTATCCTCAGTTACGCGTAATAAAAAAATAAAAGTTATTCTACTGACATTGACTGCAGATATGCTCTTAGATGAGGAAGCAGGGGACTTCCTTTTGGCAGCTTTACCCTATATGTCCTACGAAGAAAATAGCTTGCTGATTAATACACTCTTACTGCAAGTCAAAAATAAAAATGTAAAAATTAGAAAAGCTGCCGCTAAATTTTTAGCCAAGTGTATACACTATGTTAGTGTTCGTTTCACTCATTCTATTATTCATGGAATTTTATCTCTGGTAAAAGATGAGAATTGGTTTATTCGCGCCTCGTTCTGGGAAATACTCAATGCTGCAATTCCCCATCTTAAAAAGGACACCCTGGCACTCGTTTTTCAGCACATTATACCCTATCTTAGTGATATTAACTGGATTATTCAGGACCAGGTTTTAAAAGCCTTACCTCAATTATTTCCACATATGAGCAATGAGTTATCGCATTTAGCTTTGACAGCTATTTTACCTTATCTTGATGAGTCAGACTGGAGCCAACGCTATGCAGGATTACAGACCTTAAATCTTTTTATTAAGTACGCGCCTGTAGTTCAACCATCGATCATCCTTGAAGTGTTAATATCTAAATTGCAGGATAAAAATTCAATTGTTAGCGGGATGGCTATGCAGGCTTTGATTCCTTTACTATCTAAGGTTGAATCGTTTGAGCATAAACGAATACTTGCTGTTCTTTTGCATAGACTTAATGATCCAAATTCTTATGTAGCACAATTATCGCGTAAGGTTTTATTGGTATTGATGCCACAACTTAATAGGGAGTTACGCTGTGAAGTGATTGGATTATTTTTTAATCGTTTAAGTCAGGAAAAATCTCCTCAATTGCCAAATCTACGTGATTTGAATTTATATGCTCCTTACTTGGATCGTATTTGGGGAGTTAAAGTCTATCACTATCTACTGCCGATTTTAAATCAAAAAAATAGAGAATTAGTGGTGAGCGCTTTAGAAATTTTGAATTTATGTGTGAAATATCTGGAACCGCAGGAATGCAAAGAATTAAGTTATTTGCTTTTCCCGAAATTGATTGAAGAAAACTGCCAAATTTGTGATGAGGCGTTAAAGGTCATTCTCCATTGCGGAATTTATCTTAATGAGGAAGAGCGGCAGTTTTTGAATATTAAGCTCGAGAGTTATATCAAACAGCACTCCATAAGTTTATGGTGTGCTAATCTCGAGCAAAATGATACGAACGTAATTTTTTAACCCTTACAAAGGGCAATTCAAATTGGTTACATACCTGAATAGTTGGGCCCACCACCTCCCTCGGGTGCGTGCCAAACAATATTTTGTCGTGGATCTTTGATATCACAGGTTTTGCAATGAATACAATTTTGCGCGTTAATCTGTAATCTGGGGCCTTTATCACTCTCGATAATTTCATAGACACCAGCAGGACAATACCGTGTCTCAGGTGAGGCATATTTGTTGTAATTAACTTCAATAGCTAATTGAGGTTTTTTTAACTCTAAATGAACAGGCTGATTCTCTTCATGATACGTATTTGTTAAATATACTGAAGACAAACGATCGAACGTTAATTTGTTATCGGGTTTTGGATAGTCGATTTTTTTTGCTTTATCTGCAGGCAGAAGCTTTGTATGATCTGCATGATTATTTAAGGTCCAAAATGATTTCCCCATCGTCACATAAGTTTCCCAGGCCGCATTTATAAGGCCTGGAACAAGTCCGAATCTAAATCCAGGACGAATATTGCGTACAGCATACAGTTCACGTGCAGCCCATGACTTTTTAAATTGTTCGCTGTAAGAATGAAGCTCGATTTGTTGATTATCCATCTTGTGAAATGTTGCAAAGCACGCCTCGGCAGCGAGCATTCCAGATTTCATGGCCAAATGGATTCCTTTAATTTTAGGTACATTCAAAAAGCCTGCAGCGTCTCCAATTAAAGCACCCCCAGGAAAGGTTAATTTCGGTAAGGATTGCCAGCCGCCTTCATTTATTGCCCGCGCTCCATAACTTAAGCGTTCGCCACCTTGAAGCATGGAACTTATAAAGGGGTGGGTTTTGAAACGCTGTAACTCTGCATAAGGATTTAACCAGGGGTTTTTGTAATCTAATCCGACAACATACCCTAAAGCGATCCGATTTTGAGATAAATGATAAATGAATGACCCGCCGTATGTTGCATGATCCATCGGCCAACCGATGGTATGAATGACTGAACCGCGCTGATGCTGCACTTCCGGTACTTGCCAGATTTCTTTGATACCTATGCCATAGGTTTGCGGTTGGGAGTTATCGCGTAAATGGTAACGTAACATCATTTTTTGACTTAATTCACCACGACACCCTTCGGCAAAAAGGGTTTGTTTTGCCATTAAATGCATCCCGGGTTGATAATTGTCTGTTTGCTGGTGATTTTTATCTAAGCCCATAGAGCCTGTTTCGATACCGATGACTTGATTTTGATCGTTATATAAAACTTTAGTTGCTGCAAATCCAGGATAAATCTCACACCCCATGGCCTCTGCTTGTTGCGCGAGAAACACACACAGATCCCCTAAGGAGATAATGTAATTACCCGTATTATGCATGGGTTTGGGTGTGGGAAGTTTGTAAGCTTTTTGTGCGGTTAAATAATAAAAAGAATCATTGTTAACTAGAGTATCCAAGGGAGCATCTTGCCATGTTTCGGGGAGAAGTTCTTGTAGGCTAATGGGCTCCAAGACTGCCCCAGAGATCAGATGAGCACCGACTTGTGCTCCTTTTTCTAAAATGCAGACGGATAGTTCTTGTTTATGTGCTTGCGCAAGTTGCTTTAGTTTAATCGCAGCAGACAAGCCAGCAGGGCCTGCACCAATAATGATAACATCGAACTCCATGGTTTCGTATTCCACACGTATTCCCCTACGTACTCTATAAATCTTAGATAATAGCTGATTATATTGAATTTTTAGATGAAACTCTATGTTGCTTTGGGCGATGATGGTGCAATTGCATTTTAGGGCTGGATAAAAGACTCCGAACCAACATAAAGGATCGTGTATGTTTTAACCCGAACCATTTCCCCAAACTCATTAAAGCCATACGATACATATCTAATGCACGATAAAGCTCGGATTTAGGGTTATTTAACAGTTCACCAATATTGTCTGAAAACTTCAATTCTTCAACCGCACGAATTATAAGTTCAAGTTTTAAATCGGCATTGATCCAATATGGATTCCATTGTTTATCCTTACCGTAGAGAAGCCTAGAAATTGCTTCTATCACTGCATGACCTGCGGGACCATGCTTTATGAGGATGAGTATTGCTTGGTACAAGCGCGGAATGCTCTCATGCGCCCGTTGGTATCCTTGTGCAATTGCTTTTAGCGAGGCTGCATGTAATTTACGGTATTCTTCTACTTTGCTGTGGTTTCCTGCTAATGCATATCCCATAGCGATTGAACTTGGGTCCGCTAAATAGCGCAGGCGATATTCTTCTGCCTTATTATTGTTGCCGGTGCGTGCATAGCCCATAGCGATGAGATTTGGATCCGCATGATGTATCTGACGATATTCTTCAACCATAGAATGATTGTTAGCCAAAGCATATCCCATGGCGATGGAGTGGACGTCAGCTTGATACTGGCTGCGATATTCTTCAACCTTACATTCATTACCAGCTTGGGCGTAACCTATGGCAATCGCATTCACATGCACGCGAAGTTCTCGGCGATATTCTTCTACCTTGCTGTGATTACCCGCTAATGCATAGCCCATGACAATTGTATTAACATCTGCTTTGTAAAAGATTCGATACTCATCCACTTTGGCGTGATCACCGGCTAAGGCATATCCCATAGCAATTGCTTTAACATCGGCGTGTAAGGACATTTTATAATCGTCAACTTTAGTATGGTTTCCTGCTTGTGCATAGGCCATAGCAATGGCGTTCACATTGGCTTGATGTTTGGTGCGGTACTCTTCAACTTTTGCATGATTTTGTGCATGGGCATAAGCCATAGCAATGGAGCTTGCATTGGCTTTATACTGCAGACGATAGTATTCGGTAAGTTGATGATTGCCATTAAGAGCATAACCCATCGCAATAGCGTTAGGTGATGCCCGATGTTGCTGGTAATATTCTTCAACCATACGTTGATTGTTGGCCAGGGCATAACCCATGGCAATGGGATCAACCATTGCTCCAAGAGTGCGCAACATTTCAGCCGCACGTATATGTCCTTCAGCTGCGAGTTTACCCCCAGCAGTTAGAAAAGGTGGCGTATTATCCAAAGTATCTAAATGGGCTTGTTCTAAACTTTTTTTCAGTTCGTTAAGATCAGTGGCTTGTAACGCTGTGTTATAAATTTTTGCGAACATGTTATTCTGGGCTTCACGAAAGAATTTGAACAATTGTCCATTTTTGTCAATAAACTAAGTGTAGCAGGCTCTCTTGACTTTTCTACATTCTGCGACAAACTCTAAGTATAAGGGTAGGGTGTTCATACGAAAGGACTCCGCAATGGGAAGATTATGTTTAGGTGCATTATTCTTCGTATACACGAGTTTTTGCGCTGCGCAAACTTTTTTACAAGTAAAAACCAGCGAACCTGAATTTATGCTTACGTTACCGGCTAATCCCACCACAGGTTTTCAATGGAATGTAATTAGTTATGATAAAAAATTAATCTCTTTGACGAAGTCTCAATATAAAGCACCACAAACCTTACGGGTGGGGGCAGGTGGACAGATGGTTTTTACTTTTCGTTTACAACCAGGAGTTCAATACCCACGGAGCACAGATATCGTGTGCCGCTATGCGCGTTCCTGGGAGCCACAGACCGCGACACAAAAAACAATTAAAGTCTATTTCAAGGATCATTAACTAAACTTGCGCACGTCTTTTAATCAAGACAACAGTGCGCAAGTGATGAGCCTATTTTTTTTTAAAAGGTAAATAGCGTGGTTGCCAAAACATATCTTCAATTAATTTGGGCAAATCTACATCCTGATTTTTTTGTGCATGTCCGCTGTTAATGGCCGCTTGAGCTACTGCTACAGCAATTGCTTTAGCCACAATCTGTGCATCATCTAAAGAAGGCAGTAGGGGTAGGAAGGAGTCTTTTTTGCTGGGTGCAAATTGACATAATGCTTCTGCTGCCGCAAGAATCATATTTTTGGTTAATTTTGTTGCATTAACTGCCAGGACGCCAAGGCCTATGCCTGGAAAAACCAGCGCATTATTGCACTGAGCAATCTGTACCATCCGATTTTGATATTCAACGGGCGCGAAAGCAGTTCCCGTAGCAATAAGGGCTTTACCCTCACTCCACAATAAAATATCTGCGGGTAAAGCTTCGCATTTTTCATCTGGATTGGAAAGGGGGAAAATGATGGGGCGTTCGCAATGTTTGCTCATAGTTTCTATGAGGTCTTGGGAAAAAGCACCTGGCTGAGCTGAGCAACCAATGAGCACGGTCGGTTTGACATGACGCACTGTATCGGTAAGGGAGGCGTATTGTTTATTGTTTATTTTCCATTGTTGAATTTCAGCAGGATTACGCCCATAAGGTTTTTGCGCAGCGGTCAATTCAGGATCATTTTGCAGTAATAAGCCTTGACGGTCGATGAGCCAGAAACGTTGGTGTGCTTCCTCGACACTTAGACCCTCGTTTACTAAGAAATCAATGATCTGATCGCTAATCCCGGTTCCAGCAGAGCCTGCGCCGAATACTACGATGCGTTGATCCTTAAGCTTGGAGCCAGTGACCTCACATGCAGCGAGTAAAGCGGCTAAAGTTACCGCTCCTGTACCTTGGATATCGTCATTGAAGGTGCAGAGATCATTCTGAAATTTATCCAGGATTCTGCGTGCATTGTTACGACCTAAATCTTCCCAATGCAAGAAAGCATTAGGGAATTGTTTATGAATTTCCTGTACGAAAGTTGCGATGAAGTCGTCATATTCCTGACCACTGATTCGCGGATGACGGCAGCCCAAATACATGGGATCGTTGAGCAAATCTTGGTTATTCGTACCCGCATCGAGAAATACAGGCAGAGTGCGGGTGGGAACAATTCCTCCGCAAAGACTATAGACCATAAGTTTTGCCACCGGAATATCCATGCCTCCAATGCCTTGGTCCCCAATACCCAAGACGCCTTCACCATCGGTAACTACAATTACATCGATTTCCGGATTAGAGCGATTTTTTATGATTTCTTCTAGCTGGTGCTTATCCGAATGGGCAATGTAAAGGCCACGAGGCTGGCGATATTCGTGGCTAAAACGCTTTACGGCTGTACCTACGATTGGTGTGTAGATTGTGGGGAGCATTTCTCCTAGATGACGATCCAGGAGTTTATAAAAAAGAACCTGATTTTTATCATGGAGGTTATTGAGATAAATATTTTGTTGCAACCGTGTTGTGTAACTTGAATATTGTAAATAAGCGCGTTTTACTTGCTCATCCAGTGTTTCAACGCGATGCGGTAATTTCCCTAACAAACCAAACTCTTTACGTTCTTCATTGGTAAAAGCAGTTCCTTTATTTAACTGGGGAGTCGTGAGTAACGGTTTACCGCATAGAGAGGTTTCAATATATTGTTCTCCAGTTTGGGTATCGCGATGTATTTTAAAATCTAGCATGGGTTTTTCTCGTTTCGATGGAATTGCCGTTGGTGTGGTGATAATATCGATTTTTTGTAGTTTTCAGCAAGAGGTTGATTATGAATAAGTGCTTGATGGTTGCGATTATAGCGTTAGGATTGACATCCTGTACGCCAAAAGATGCACATTATTATCAAACCCATCCGCAAAAATTGCAGCAAGCAATTCGAGCTTGTCCCGAAAATCATCCGCAAGGAATGTCGTGTGATGATCTCCAACAGCTGGCGCGAAAGATGAACAGTTTGGCCTATCAGTTACAACAAAGTCCGCAAGGTTTCGGGATGCAAATTATTGCTTTACAAAGCAAACTTTCAAAGATGCAAGAAGAGCTAGAGCACAGTCAGGATAAAAATTCACTTCTTGAGCAGCGACAAAAAATTGAAGAGACTTTGGCACAATATCTGGCTGTTGTAAAATGGCTGGAAGCACCGGTGAGTTAATATGCGTGTACTGATTAGCAATGATGATGGTGTTTATGCCCCGGGGATAAATATTCTTGCCGATGAACTATCCCATGTTGTGGCTATTGAAGTGGTAGCTCCTGATCGTAATCGTAGTGGGGCAAGTAATTCTTTAAGTCTTAACCGGCCGGTTACCGTCAAACAGCTTGAGAATGGTTTTTATAGTGTAGAAGGCACACCCACTGATTGTGTTCACTTAGCGGTTACCGGTTTATTGACTCCAGAGTTTGATATGGTAGTTTCAGGCATTAATGACGGAGCAAATTTAGGGGATGATGTTTTGTATTCTGGTACAGTAGCTGCAGCCATGGAGGGCCGCTATCTCGGTTTACCTGCTCTTGCTATTTCCATGGTGGGAGAAAAGATTGAGCATTACCGAACAGGTGCTATTATTGCGCGCCAGTTAGTGGCAAAGCTTGCCGCGCATCGATTACCCTCACAAACTATATTAAATGTAAATGTACCCGATTTACCAATACATGAAATTAAAGGGTTACAGGTTACTCGACTGGGTACACGCCATGGTGCGGAGCCTATTGTTAAGGATACCGATCCTCGTGGTCGTCCGATTTATTGGATTGGATTACCTGGTAAAGAGGCGGATGCCGGCCCTGGCACAGATTTTTGTGCCGTGGCGGAACATTGCGTTTCGATCACGCCACTTCATCTGGATATGACCCATTATAAAATTTTTGATCAATTATCGGATTGGTTAGTCGGAGTTAATTTAACCTCATGAGTGCCACATGATAAGCGCATGGTTCCTTCGCAGCACGAACGTTGCATTAATATTTTTCTTGGTAAGCTGTGGCTCTAATCTTGCGCCTGTCGCTGAATCGAGATGGCAATCTTCATATCGTAAGGCTGCCGTGCACATTGTGCAGCGTGGTGATACGCTCTATTCTATTGCTTTTCGTTATGATACAGATTTCCGCAGCTTGGCACGATTAAATCACATCGACGCCCCTTATCGGTTGCGTATAGGGCAAAGAATTTATTTTAGTAGGCATTTAAAACCATCAGTATCGTCGCCCGTAAGATCATCAAGAAATCAGCGTTCATGGGTGAATACCCGTAAGCTGCCTATGGTGTATTCGCCGCGAAATCGTTATGCACACAGCGGTCGCGGATGGTTATGGCCTGTGAGCGGTAAAGTCGTTGCAAATTTTATACCTGCTCAAGGTAAAAAAGGTATAAATATTGCATGTAGAAAAGGCGAGAAAGTTCGAGCATCGGCGGCAGGTACAGTTGCTTATGCAGGTAACGGGCTTGCAGGCTATGGGAATCTTATTATTATTAAACATAATAATGAATTTCTAACTGCTTATGGAAATAATGCTAAAATTAATGTTTCAGAGGGTCAGCGAGTAAAGGCTGGACAAGTAATTGGTGAGGCAGGAGTTGTCGATCATCGCTATATAGGTGTTCATTTTGAAATCAGGAAAGCTGGAACTCCAGTCAACCCATTGAATTATTTGCAAAAAGGTTGACAGGAAGCTATGAGTTATAGCAACAATAAGAGTGCTGTATCAGTAACGTTGCAGCTCGTCATGTTTGTAAGGGATTTCGTGATGAGATGACAACCTGTAAAGGTGATGTAAATCTTGAACACGGCTAAACAGAACAGGTGAAAATCATGCAAGATGACGAAGAGTCAATTAAAAGCGCTGAAATCAAGGAGGAAGAGTGGTCTGAACCAGATGATGATTCTCTTTTGATTGAAGAGGAAGAGCTCCATACAATTACAGAAGAAGTGGAGGATTTTCCTGATTTTTCGGATGATGAGGCATTTCCCACATTTGGTCGGGGAAAAAATACCCTTAAGGCTATGGATGCAACTCAATTATACCTTGGCGAAATAGGCTTTTCCCCTCTACTTAGTGCAGAGGAAGAGGTTCACTATGCCACTTTGGCATTAAAAGGTGATATTGCTGCGCGTAAAAAAATGATTGAATCCAATTTACGCTTGGTTGTAAAAATTGCACGCCGCTATTTAAATCGTGGTCTGCCTTTATTGGATTTAATTGAAGAAGGAAATCTGGGACTGATGAAGTCAGTAGAGAAATTTGATCCTAAGCGGGGTTTTAGGTTTTCTACTTATGCTACTTGGTGGATACGTCAGACAATTGAGCGGGCAATAATGAATCAAACACGTACGATACGTTTGCCTATCCATGTCGTTAAGGAATTAAACGTTTATTTGCGTGCAGCACGGCAATTAACTCAAAAGCTGGATCATGAGCCTTCTCCAGAGGAAATAGCGGAGCTTGTAGATAGGCCCTTAGAGGATGTGCAAAAGCTTTTAGGGCTCAATGATAAAGTTACTTCCGTAGATACACCCATTGGCTTTGATGAAAATAAATCCTTGCTGGATACGATCGCTGATGAGAATAGTGTTAATCCTGCGGAACTATTAACGAATGAAAACTTAAGACAACATATTGAATCCTTACTTGATAAATTAACTGAAAATCAGCAGCAAGTGATTGCGCGTCGATTTGGTTTGCGAGGATTTGAAAAAGCAACGCTTGAAGATGTGGGTAAAGAAATTGATTTAACTCGAGAGCGCGTGCGGCAAATCCAAGTTGAAGCGTTAAAAACCTTGCGTAGCTTGCTTGAAAAAGTAGGACTGACTCAGGAAGATTTATTTTAATTCATCACGCTCTGGGTGGCGCCACATCCAGAGCACCTTTAAAAATCGTTCTGTGCTGAGAAAACAGGACATGGCCTTAACAGTTTTAGTTCTAACCTTTGAATTCGGCTTTTAAACTCTGCCAACAGTGACTGTAGTTACTTTGCCGCTCTGGTCTTGACATCGCTTGTTCCGTTACTTCCCAGACATCACGTGATTCGAACATGAAGGCTAACGTATTCAAATAAGTTTCTGGTTGAAGGGTGCGGCGCGTTGCCGCTGCATAACTATCAGCATCTGGGCCATGTCCTATCATGCAGTTGTGAATACTGACCCCGCCCACCGAGAAACCTTCTTTTTTAGCATCATAATCGCCCTCAATTAGCCCCATAAACTCATTCATATAATTGCGATGGTAATAGGGGGGTCTGAAAGTATGTTCTGCTACCATCCAGCGCGGAGGAAATATGACAAAATCCAAATTAGCTATACCTGGAGTATCGCTCTCCGAGGTGAGGACGGTGAAGATAGAGGGATCGGGATGATCAAAGCTTACGGTATTAATGGTATTGAAGAGACTTAAATCATAGCAATAAGGTGCATAATTACCATGCCATGCGACCACATTAAGGGGGGAATGCCTCATTGATGTCTGCCAGATACGTTGTTGAAATTTTGATATGAGCAAAACGTCTCGCGCTTCGGAGTCTTCATAGGCTGCAACAGGATACTTAAAATGACGCGGGTTTGCCAGACCATTGGCGCCAATGGGTCCCAACTGGGGTAGGGTTAAAGGAGCTCCGCTATTTTCGCACAAATAGCCTTTAGCAGATGTATTGAGTAATTCCATACTAAATTTTATCCCTCGTGGGATGACTGCAATCATTCCAGGGAAAATATTTAATATTCCCATTTCTGTGTGCAGGTTAATCTCTCCATGGAAAGGGACAAATAATAATTCTCCATCGTGGTTCACAAAGTAACGCTCCTCCATCGACTGGTCGCAGGCATAAAGGTACGCATTAAGGTGGGGCGTTTTGGAGATGTGAAATATTCCGTCAATAAAATCTTTGCCCTGAATTTGCTCTATAAAAGGAGACCAACGCCATGGATTTGGCGGTTGATCTGGATGGCATAAATCAACCCATTGATTATCATAAAGTGAAGCATCCCCTTGCAAAACTGAGGGAAGGATTCGGTATAACCAACTATGAATATTCAAATGCCGAGGTCGTGTGAAAGACGTACCATTGATCTGTTCAGCATATAACCCTAAGCTGCACTGTTGTGGTGAATTTTGATTGGTGGGTAAGGCCCCAGGAACTGCTTCTGTTTGATGATAGTTACCAAAGCCATGCATATACATCTTAAATCTCCTTAAAGACCATACCTTTTATTTAAGTTTGCCATGAAAACACTATGAGGTATACCCTTTAACCTTAAGGGCTTAGACGGTGAGGCTGCTGAAAACTGCTGGATGAGTGAAGCTTTTTTAAAATAAAGTCGGTATAATTTCCGACAATTTTAATTGTGTCGAGGTCATCATGGCAGGTCATAGTAAATGGGCTAATATTAAATTCCGTAAAGGTGTTCAGGATGCAAAACGAGGAAAGATTTTTACCAAATTAATTCGTGAAATCACGGTCGCAGCCCGTATGGGTGGCGGTGAAGAATCAGCTAATCCCAGATTGCGGGATGCAGTAAAAAAAGCACTAACGAATAATATGAAGCGCGATACGATTGATAATGCCATCAAGCGAGGTGTTGGTGGGCAGGATGGCGAGGCTATGGTCGCTATGCGCTACGAAGGTTATGGTCCTGGCGGAATTGCGGTGTTAGTGGATTGTCTATCCGATAATAAAAACCGCACAGTGTCTGAGGTGCGCCATGCATTCACCAAGAATGGAGGGAATTTAGGAACCGATGGTTCCGTTGCTTACATGTTTACAAATCAGGGTGAAATCCTGATGGCTCCAGGACTCAGTGAAGAGCAGGTTATGGAAGTTGCCATTGAGGCAGGCGCAGATGATGTTTCTACTGTGGATGGACAATTAGAAATTATTACTCCTGTTGAGGCTTATCACAGTGTTTTAAACGCACTGCAAGAGGCAAAGTTAGACGTGGAGCAATCTCAACTCACCATGCGGGCTCAGAATTTAGTGCCTATAGATGATGAAGCGGCGCAAAGTTTAATGAAACTTATCGATATGTTGGAAGATTTGGATGATGTGCAGGAAGTATATAATAACGCACAATTTTCTGATCAATTTCTCGATTCAATGTGATGACCTTAATTCTTGGTATTGATCCCGGCTCTCGCGTAACGGGTTATGGCATCATTAAACAGCAAGGACAACTGCTTGAGTACATTGATAGTGGCTGTATTCGTACCACCGTGGAAGCCGTATTGAGCCATAGATTATTGCAAATTTATAATGGTATCTGTCAGCTCATGGATGAGTACGCGCCTACAGAAGTGGCAATAGAGCAAGTTTTCTTGCATCAAAATCCCAGTTCTGCGCTTAAATTGGGGCATGCACGGGGTGTAGCCATGGTTGCTGCCGCCTCACATCGGGTAAATGTTAGCGAATATTCAGCTCGCGAAATTAAACAAACAGTTGTAGGTTATGGCGCAGCAGAGAAAAAGCAAGTAAGTCATATGGTGGTGCAATTGTTGTCGTTGAATAAAGCCCCTCAAAGTGATGCAGCGGATGCATTAGCAATTGCCATATGCCATAGTCGCATGCGCTCTGGTCTTATCGCAGCGGCTTTAAATACGATTAATTTACGGAGAGGAAAAAGATGATTGGTTGGTTACGGGGCCAAGTGATGGATAAAAACCAACCTGGTCGGTTGGTACTGGATGTAAATGGAGTAGGCTACGATGTGGAAACTTCACTCAATACTTTTTTTCAGATTGAGGCAACACAAGGACTAATAGGTTTACATATCCATACGATTGTGCGAGAAGATGCGCTTCTTCTTTATGGCTTTAAAGAACAAGAAGAACGTGAATTATTTCGAGCTTTAATCAAAGTAAATGGTGTTGGTCCAAAATTGGCGATAACCATGCTCTCCAGTATAACGCCACAAGAATTCATTCAATGTATTCGTCAAGAGAATGCGGCTTTTTTAACTAAATTACCCGGAATAGGTAAAAAAACAGCTGAACGCCTGGTTATAGAAATGAGAGATAGTATCAAACAGTTTGGTGATTCTATTGAGGGATCTTTGTATCGTCCGCAAAACAAACGCAATGATCAAGATGAAGCTGCCAGCGCGCTTGAGGCATTAGGCTATAAAGCACAAGAAGCAGCCAAGGCGATTAAAAAAATTGATGATGGCCAGAAAACTTGTGAGCAATTAATTCGTGAAGCATTGCAAATTTTGGCGAAACGTTAAGCTATGGTTAATTAATGAAAAGGTTTAAATTGCAATATGGTTTGGTATACGCACACGAACAATTAGCCCAGTTCCTTCTGATGGTGTATCAAGCTCCACGCGTCCACCGTGGAGATCGCAAATCTGCTGTACGATGGCTAAACCAAGGCCACTGCCTGGGCTTTTGTTGCCCAAGACCCGAAAAAAACGTTCAAATACACGCGTTCTCAATTCAGGAGGAATACCCGGGCCATTATCTGCCACCTCAAAAATAACTTCATCAGATGCATCTTTATTAAGACGCACTATGATATGACCGTGCTCATTACAATAACGTATTGCATTATCCACGAGATTTCGCACCAGGATGCCAATTGCAGTGGCATTACAATAAAGCATTAATTGTTCCTGATCGGTAATAAATTCTAAATCAATATGCTTTTCTAAAGCTGTAGGTGCAAGCATTGCTAGAATTTCACGTATTAATCGGCTTAATTGAACCTCATCTTTTTCATCAATTTGTGCCGCTTCAGGAACCAGGCGACTCATAGTCAATAATTGTTGAACAATATGCGTGCTGCGATTTACGCTAGCAATAAGTTTTTGTAAGGCTTTATTCTTCTCATCCAGATCACGAGTATGCAAGGCAACCTGTGCTTGAGTTTTGAGTGCAGCAAGAGGGGTTCTTAATTCATGGGCTGCATCGGCGGCAAAACGCTTTTCACGTTCAAAGCCTTCTTTTAAGCGATAAAAAAGTTTGTTCAATTCATCAATAACCGGTTTGATTTCTTCAGGGACCTCTTCAAGGTTTACAGGTTCAAGATGGCTCGGTGCTCGGTTTGCCACTTCTTCAGCAACCTTATCTAAGCTATCCAAACCGCGGCCGATAATAATCCAGATAAGTAAGCCGGAAAGGGGAAAGGTCAGGAGCATGATGTATAGATCGTCTTGTGCAATGCGATGTCCAAGCTCGTTGCGCGTATCGTACCGCTCAGCGAGTACCGTGCGGATTCCAGCTTTATCGTTGTACGTTGTAAATACTCGCCAATCCTGACCGGCGATTTTTTTATCACTAAAACCATCAAGCTCTGAGGTTAGAGGAATTTTAGGTGCGGTAGATGAGTGGAGTAAAAGCCTGCCACCATTAGTCCAGACCTGAAAATTAAATTTATCCATATAGTTTTCAGGAGGGTCATTATTAAGAAATCTTTTCTGATAAAAGGTATCAATTCGTTGAGGAATTTTATCCAGTGTATCCTGTATTTTCACCAGAGGGCGTTGATGTAGGTCATCCCCCAGAAGCGCTTGATAAGAAAGAGCAGAGACCGCCATCAATGTATCAAGGTGGTCCTGGATGTCTTTTTGATCCAGATAATAATTACCTATTGCAGTCAGTGTGGTGGTGATCGTTATCGCCAGGAGCAGATTAAAGAGGAGGAATTTTCGTATTGAAGATTTCACGATCCATTAGTACCATCATTCTTTTCCGCCATATATCCCACACCCCGAATAGTGCGAATAAAATGAGCATTTAATTTTTTACGTAGATTGTGAATGTGGACTTCTAAAGCATTACTATCCACATCTTCTTCCCATCCGTAAATGCTTTGCATCAATTGCTCCCGCGATAATACCTGTCCGCTATTCTCCAGAAGCTTTTGAAGTAGAGCAAATTCCCGACGGGGGACGTTAACTAAAACATCATCCACAAGTACCGAATGAGCAGCCGGGTCAAGCGTGATGTTTTTATATTGTAATACAGAGTCTGCACGACCCTGTGAGCGGCGAACGAGCGCGCGGATTCGTGCACTTAATTCATTTAAATCAAAAGGCTTGATAAGATAATCATCAGCGCCGCTATCGAGGCCTTTAACTCGATCTTCAACCGATTCTCGTGCGGTAAGAATGATAACCGGAGTCGGATTACCATCATGGCGGATGTGCTGTAATAAGGCTAGACCAGATAGTTTAGGTAAGCCTAAATCCAAAATAATCAGCTCAAATGATTCAGACTTCAGCGCCGCCCGGGCAGCTTCACCATCTCGGAGCCAGTCCACAATATAACCAAATTGAGTCAAACCCGTTTTGACAGCATCACCAAGTAATTCATCATCTTCGACGAGTAGTAATCTCATTTTTGCCCCTACTGTTTTTCAAGTCCGTTCACATCCATGTGTCGCGTTAAATAAAAGGCTTGAATCAATACAAACAATAACGTCAGTCCCACTCCACCGAAAAGCTTAAAGTTTACCCAAGCGTCTGTGTCGTAATTATAGGCGACATAGAGATTTATTGCGCCCATTAAAATAAAGAAAGAAGCCCAGGCTGAATTGAGACGATGCCAAATTTTTCCTGGAAGACGCACATTGGCCTCCATCATTTTCTGTATTAAAGGCTTCTTACCGATAAAACTCGAACTGAAGAAAACAATAGCAGAGAGCCAGTAAATGCCAGTGGGTTTCCATTTAATAAACCAGGGGTTATGAAAAAATAGAGTTGCGCCTCCGAGCACTACGATAATCGCGAGGCTGATTAAATGCATTTTTTCGTATTGTTGAAATTTTAAGCGGTAGAAAGCAACTTGGCTTATGGATGCGACCATAGCTACAGCCGTAGCGGTATAGATATCGGTAAGTTTATAAACTATGAAAAAAAGCAGTATTGGAAAAAAGTCAAATAATAATTTCATAAATTTATGAGTTTTAACTGAATTAGTATCAGTATAACACAACTTTTGTGCAGACCAGCAATCCTCATGCCATAATCGTGATAATGATCGCTCAAGCGCTTAGTTTAAGTAAAAATAAGAAGCGATTAGCGTAAGAATCCATCGGCCTATGGTATTTAAATTAAGTCTTGAAGAAACTTATGTCATTTTTCTCTGCATTTTGATAGAATTAAAT
Source organism: Legionella sp. (assembly GCA_017306715.1). Lineage (GTDB taxonomy): Bacteria > Pseudomonadota > Gammaproteobacteria > Legionellales > Legionellaceae > Legionella. The sequence goes on from JAFKHV010000049.1 coordinate 22,897, forward strand.
CCCGTTTACAATGAAAAATATTTTATCAGCGCGAACGCTAATTTTGTGCTCTAGCTGTGTAAGACGGGATCTATATGACAAACTTTATCTTTATAACAGGTGGCGTCGTTTCCTCATTGGGGAAGGGTATCGCTGCTGCGTCTCTTGCTGCAATTCTTGAAGCACGTGGTTTGAGTGTGACTCTAATCAAACTGGATCCGTACATCAATGTAGACCCTGGTACTATGAGTCCATTCCAACATGGTGAAGTCTTCGTTACTCAAGATGGAGCAGAAACCGATTTGGATCTAGGACACTACGAACGTTTTGTAAATACAACAATGACCAAACGTAATAATTTTACCTCAGGTAAAATTTATGAAACAGTCATAAAAAAAGAACGACGTGGTGACTATCTTGGTGGTACCGTGCAGGTTATTCCTCATATTACGAATGAAATTAAACGCAGCATAAAAGCAGGCGCTGAGGGTTTCGATGTAGCTATGGTCGAGATTGGCGGAACAGTAGGTGATATCGAATCTCTGCCTTTCCTTGAGGCGATACGCCAACTAAGAATTGAACTAGGTTCTCAACGTGCTTTATTCATCCATTTAACTTTGGTGCCTTATATCGCAACCTCTGGGGAAACTAAAACCAAGCCTACGCAACACTCAGTAAAAGAATTACGTTCTATAGGCATCCAGCCGGACATATTAATTTGTCGTTCTGAAAAGGCATTAACGCAACAGGACCGGGCAAAAATAGCGCTATTTACTAATGTTGATAAAGAAGGGGTGATTACGCTGCAAGATGCCCCCTGTATTTACCAGATACCGATGATTTTACATGAACAAGGGTTGGACGAAATTGTCTTAAAAAAACTTGCTCTGGCAGCTAAACCCGCCGATCTTAGTGAATGGCAGAAAGTGGTCGAGATGCAAAAAGTGCATGACCGAAGTGTTAAGGTTGCCATGGTTGGTAAATACATTGAACTTAGTGATGCCTATAAATCAATTAATGAGGCCTTAATCCATGCGGGCATACACACTCAAACGAAGGTTGAGATTGTATATCTGGATGCAGAAATCATTGAAACGCATGGTTCCGATGTTTTAAGCCAAATGAATGCAATATTAATTCCTGGTGGATTTGGTGAGCGCGGTGTGGAAGGAAAGATAAAAGCCATACAATATGCTCGGGAACATAAAATTCCTTTCTTAGGGATATGTTTGGGGATGCAAACTGCTGTAATTGAATTTGCCCGGCATGTTGTTGGTTTAAATAATGCTAATTCCACTGAATTTGATAAAAAAACTCCCCATCCAGTTTTGGGTTTAATCAGTGAATGGATGGATGCCGATGGCTCTGTGAAATACCGTGATGAGCAAACCGGTATGGGGGGTACTATGCGGCTTGGAGCCCAACTATGTCAGCTTGCCGAAGGAACTTTGGCACGTGCAGTTTATGGTCAACCGCAAATCGTTGAGCGCCATCGTCATCGTTACGAGGTGAACAATAAGTATGTAGAGGCACTTATCGAACATGGACTTATCATCTCTGGACGTTCCGCCGATAACACGCTCGTGGAAATGGTCGAACTTGCTGATCATCCATGGTTTTTAGCATGTCAGTTTCACCCTGAATTTACCTCTACACCACGAAAAAGCCATCCTCTTTTTAAACAATTTGTACTTGCTGCACGCAAAAAAGGAACAGATAAACTATGAAATTATGTGGATTTGAAGCAGGATTAAACCATCCCTTGTTTTTAATTGCAGGCCCTTGTGTCATTGAAAGTGAGGAGCTAGCATTGGAAACGGCAGGTTATTTAAAAGAAATGTGTCAGCAATTAAATATGCCTTTTATCTACAAATCTTCATTTGATAAAGCAAATCGCTCCTCATTGACCAGTTATCGAGGACCAGGTTTTGAGAAGGGTCTTGCGATTCTTGAGCGGGTCAAAAAGCAAATCGGAGTTCCTGTGCTTACAGATGTCCACGAGGATACACCACTTGTCGAGGTATCCAGTGTTGTAGATGTATTGCAAACACCAGCTTTTTTATGCAGGCAGACCAATTTTATTCAAAAAGTGGCTTCTATGAATAAACCTGTAAACATAAAGAAAGGTCAATTTTTATCGCCATGGGAAATGAAACATGTGACGGCTAAAGCGAAAGCCACTGGAAATGAACAAATTATGGCATGCGAACGGGGCGTAAGTTTTGGCTACAATAATCTGGTCTCCGATATGCGCTCTCTGACCATCATGCGTGAAACAGGGTGCCCTGTTGTTTATGATGCAACTCATTCAGTTCAGCTTCCTGGGGGCAATAATGGTGCATCAGGCGGTCAACGTGAATTTATACCCTCTTTAGCACGCGCAGCTGTTGCTACCGGCATCGCTGGAATCTTCATGGAAACCCATCCGAATCCCGATCAGGCATTGAGTGATGGACCGAATAGCTGGCCGTTGGAGAAAATGCGTGCTTTACTAGAATCCATCATTTCGATTGATCGTGTTGTGAAAGATTC
>JAFKHV010000050.1 GCA_017306715.1 Legionella sp.
TTTGAAATGATTTTGTAATAAACTTTCTTTGCGCATCACAATTCCTCTTATGTTTTTTGGCGAAATCATTAGATCATGAATTGCGCTGCGCATCTAGCTTTTAATGCTGGTTTCTAATTTTTGTGACGATATATCAGGCTCTGGATGACGGGTTGTGTGGAACGTCATCTCGAGCCTCGGCGAGAGATCTCCTTGCGCGCGGGTGAGCTGCTGCCTAAGTATGCTTAAGATCTCGTATGACTCGCTTTTATTCAATCGCTCGTGCTAGGTGCAGGAGATCCTTCGCTGCGCTCTGGATGACGGGCTGTGTGGGAATTTACTTCTCCAGCTTTTGATTAACAGAATTACTCCTTCGAATCACTCGCAGGAGTAAGCCTAAACTTTTTACAACTATTTACTCGTACCATTTTTATTTTCTGGGAGAATCTCAATTTTTTTAACAAAACATTTAGTCTCCCCACTCCAAGGCATTGTATAAGCATCACAATGATAGGAGAGAACAACATGTTTATTATTTTGCATTGCATAATCTGCTTTATTAACTAAATCAGATTTAAACTGCCCCAAAGTAAAATGGAACGCTCGGCCACTTACACCGCTTGCATTTTCAAGTCCACCTAAAATCATTTCTCCTTCATAGGTTCCCCAAAATTTCCCTTCTTTAGCCACTTTTACGATAATCCCTGATTTCTGTCCTTTTTGTGTGGTCCAACAACCACTTAAATTAAAAGCCAGAAATACGATAAATACAGACAAAATTTTTTTATTCATAGCTATCCCTAATAATTCTCAGACATGATATGAATTATCTTATCATGTCTGCATGATATATAAAGTTAAAAGCTTTCAAATAACATATTGCTTTTAATCAATAGTTCCAGACTTGCCTTCTGCCTGCACGATGTATAATGTTTTGTCTAAGTGTTTTTCATCTAATTTTTTAGTTTCAAATTCTTTCACTGAGGGACGGCGTAGTTCGTCATCAGCAAAATCATCAACACGGATCACATCTTGCCTTGCATATTCTGCTTCACGTAATTGTTCCGCCTCACTTGGGCTAAGTAATCCAGCATTTAAAGCTTCATCAATCTGCTCGATAGCTGTTAGCGATTTGAGTTGATTCTTTTTAACAAGATAAATAAATTTTTTCTCAAGTTCCTCTATACGACAAATTTTGAGAAATGCCTCTTCCAAACGCCCAATGGGACAATTTTCTGCAGGTTTTTTATAAACCAAACGAGTTAAACGCGTGCGTGTTTCATTAGGGGTAGAGAGAATACGTGCTACTTTATGACCTAAATAATCTGAGGGCTTGTGGCGTAACGATCCAAAAGGTTTAAGAACTAGGCCTAAAAACACGCGTGCCCAGCGCTGAGGGAAGTTTACAATAACACCATCCATCGCTAACTCACACTCATGCAAAAGTTGCTGGCAACTCCAAACAACGAGAGGTAAGTCATCTTTTGGTTCACCATCCGTGTGGAATCTTTTTAATACTGCAGAAAGTAAGTAAAGCGAACTGAGCATATCCCCTAAACGACCCGATAATTTTTCCATCCGTTTCAAATCACCACCGAGCAGGGTCATTGAAAAGTCTGCCAAAAAGGCCAGATTCGCGCTGTATTTATGAACAAGCTGATAATAGCGACGAACAAGACTTTCTGGTGCAGACGAAAAATAACCATCGGTAAACATAAACAGGATAGACTTAGTCAGATTTGCCAGGAAAAAGCCTGCATGAGCAAAAAATGCTTTATCAAATTGCACTAAATCATTTTTTCGCACACTTTCCATCTCTTTAAACACATAAGGATGGCACCGTATCGCGCCTTGCCCAAAGATAATGAGACTGCGGGTTAAAATATTGGCTCCTTCCACGGTAATTGCAATAGGTACTCCTTGAAAACTACGACCCAAATAATTATTTGGACCTAGACAAATCCCTTTCCCTCCATGAATATCCATAGCATCTAAAGCAATTTGCCGTCCTTTCTCAGTGGTATGATATTTTAGAATAGCACCCACTACCGAGGGTTTAGCGCCGTTATCGATGGCGGCAGCAGCCATTGATAGTGCAGCGTCAATTATGTAAGTAAAACCTCCGATCCGTGCTAATGGTTCCTCAATACCTTCAAATTTACTTATTGATTGACCAAATTGTCGACGAACACGTGCATAAGCACCCGAAGTCAATGAGGCGGCTTGACCACCACCATTTGCGGTTGAAGGGAGTGAAATTGCTCGTCCAGCACTTAAACACTCCATGAGCATACGCCAACCATTTCCTGCCATGGCTTGTCCGCCAATAATATAATTTAGAGGTACGAATACATCTTTTCCTTGAGTAGGACCATTCATAAATCCGGAATTTAAAGGAAAATGCCGTCTTCCTTTAATGACGCCCTCTGTATTTGCAGGAATCAATGCACAAGTGATACCCACATCATATCCTTGACCCAATAAGTTCTCCGGGTCAAACAAACGAAATGCTAAACCGATAACTGTGGCCACTGGACACAAAGTGATGTAACGCTTATTCCAATTTAGGCGGACACCAAGCACTTCTTCCCCATTAAAGTGCTGACGACATACAATTCCTTGATCAGGAATTGAAGCCGCATCGGAACCTGCGGTTGGACCGGTAAGAGCAAAGCATGGAATTTCACGACCATCTGCCAGACGAGGAAGATAATAATTTTTTTGCTCCTCAGTACCGTATTTTAATAATAATTCACCGGGGCCAAGTGAGTTAGGAACCGATATGGTCGTGGCTGCAGTAATAGAGCGCGTGTATATTTTTACCAATATGGACATTTGGGCGGTTGCTGAAAATTCCAAGCCACCATACTGTTTCGGAATGATCATCCCCAAAAATCTATTTTCTTTAATAAATTGCCAAACCTCCGGAGAAAGATCGGTGCGATTGTGTGTGATATCCCAATCGTCTAACATGACACATAGTTGCTCAACAGGACCATCCATGAACGCTTGCTCTTCGGGGCTTAAAGCTACTGTAGGAGCCTTTTGTAAGATAGAAAAATCTGGGGCTCCGCTGAACAAGTCACCTTCCCAGCTCACCGTACCCGCCTCTAAAGCCTCACGCTCGGTAGCTGACATCACGGGCATGGCTTTACTAATAATCTTGAATAAATTGCGCGATATCAACCAGCGTCGTAGAGGTGTAATGCTTCCTATAAGTAAAATAAATCCTATTGAGCATAACAGGATTTTCACCCCTAAACCTGGAGTAGCAAAGTACCAAACAAGCGCACTGTAAAGGACAAAACTTATTGTCCAAACTGAAATCGCCGCCTGGCGTGTGAGTAAAAGGATAATAACTCCGACAGTGAGAAAACCGAATAGAAACTGTAGCACCATATTCTCCTTGAATAGTATTTTCAGACCTGCATACAAAACGCAGCCACAGCTGTAACATAGGATAGTAAGTTCAACAGGAAGATTAAAACCAAACAGTATAAAAACTTGCCTGTACAGCGAGGCATATTAATTTAAGTATATACAATTCTAATATAATCGTCCGTATTGCTTTGAAAATATAAATAGACTAAAAAATAAAGGGCCCCTAGTGGACCCTTTATTTACTAAACAGCTTCCTGCTCGGTGTAGGTTTGAATCGTGGTTTGCGTTAAATCCAATAACTCCCGTATAGCCACAAAAAACATTGTATAATTTAAGGCCGTACTGGACTGTAAATCGGATAAAATGCTACGCCAGCGCTCAATCAGTGATTTGTGAGAATCACCCCAGGCATTTAGACGACTAGTAAGCTCGGTGTTTTCATCTTCAGAATTAAGTAACCCATCAGTTAATTGACGTTGCTGCCAATCGAGATCATCGCGTAAAGCTTCTCGAGATAACGATTCCCAATGATTCTCCGTTGGATGCATAATGATTTGCTTTCTAATCCATGCTAAATCGAGGTACTCTCCAATACCAAAGTATACCTCTGCCACATGAGATACTTTCATTTGCCGTCGATGAGCAATCTCAATGATGTCTGTTGCAGAAAATAGTCCTCTACTTACAGTAAGTTCATGTGCAAGATTTGCTGGAACGCCCTCTTCAATTAATTCCTGATAATGCTGATCATACCGTGCTTTACGCTCTTCATTTAAAATTGCTGGGATAGATATTTTTAATTCTGTAATCCCTTGAGAGTAAAGATTAACGAGCTCAATAATATCAATTGTACGGCGCTGGGTACGCAAGAACCAGCGCGTTACCCTTCTTGATAATCTCACATAAAGCATCATCATTTCAAATTGCTTCTTCGCATTGATTTTAGTACCTAGCTCTTCAATTTGTCGCAGAATCGATTCCAGCCCTAAAACAGAACGCGCAATCATATATGCTTTAACAATTGCAGAAACCGGAGCCCCTGTTTCATCTTGTAAACGATATATAAATGTAAAACCCATCTCATTTATAATGATGTTGCTGAGTTTGGTAGCAATGATTTCACGCTTAAGTGGATGCTCTTGCATTTGCTGTGCATAGCGCTCTTGTAGCGGTTTGGGGAATGAGCTAATCAGAAATTGTTCCATGTAGCTTTCTTCAGGCACCCCTGAGGCTAAAATTTGCTCTTTCAGTAAGGATTTACTGTAACACATTAACACCGCTATACCTGGACGACCCAGACCTTGCCCCATTAGCTTTCGCTCTTGCAATGCCTTATCATCAGGCAAAAATTCCAAAGCACGGTCAATCTTACCTGCACGCTCTAATTCGCGAATATAACGACCTTGTAGTTCTAATCCTTGTTGAGCTTGCGATGCGGATAAACTAATCGCACGCGTCTGCAAGAAATTATCCCTTAATACCAGTTTACTCACCTCATCGGTCATTTCACTTAATAACTCATTTCTTTGTTTTGGAGTTAAGTCACCCACTGAAACGATGTTATTCAGTAAAATTTTTATATTCACTTCCTTATCTGAACAGTTGACACCGCCCGAGTTATCAATAAAGTCTGTGAACACCATACCGCCATGTAAACTGTATTCCATGCGCGCAAGCTGCGTGAGTCCTAAATTACCGCCCTCTCCCACAACTTTACACCGTAAATGTTTCGCGTTAACTCGTGTGGCATCGTTGGCGCGGTCACCAACACTTGCATTGGATTCTGTACTGGACTTCACGTAAGTACCAATACCGGCACTCCATAACAAATCAACCTTTGCCTTTAAAATGGTTCGAATCAATTCATTCGGTTCTATTTCCTCATGCTTGATTCCAAATACCTCTTGCATTTCTCGGCTAACCGGAATTGATTTAGCACTACGATTAAATACTCCTCCTCCTTTGGAGATCAGAGTTTTATCATAATCGGCCCATGTTGATCGCGGCAAATTAAATAATCGTTCACGTTCCTTAAAAGAAATTTCTGCATCGGGGCTCGGATCGATGAAAATATGCATATGGTTAAAAGCACCTACCAATCGAATGTGGCGGGACAAGAGCATGCCATTACCAAATACATCACCCGCCATATCACCAATACCCACGACGGTAAAGTCATTATTCTGAATGTCAATATCCAATTCATAAAAATGACGTTTGACTGATTCCCAGGCGCCTTTGGCAGTAATACCCATTTTTTTATGGTCATAGCCCACAGAGCCACCTGAAGCAAATGCATCACCCAACCAGAAGCCATATTCTAGAGAAATTGCATTCGCCAGATCTGAGAAAGTAGCCGTGCCCTTATCTGCGGCAACAACTAAATAAGGATCATCTTCGTCAAAACAAATAACATCAACAGGTTTAACGAGCTGGCCATCCACATAATTATCCGTTACATCCAACAGCGCACGAATAAAGAGCTGATAGCAACTAATTCCTTCAGCCATTATTTCTTCACGTGTTGCATTGAGTCCGATTTTTTTAGGTACAAAACCACCTTTCGCTCCTGAGGGAACGATTACCGAATTTTTTACCTGCTGTGCTTTCATTAACCCTAAAATTTCGGTACGGAAATCTTCACGGCGATCAGACCAACGCAGTCCTCCCCGAGCGACCTTGCCACATCGTAAATGAACACCTTCAAACAATGGTGAATACACAAATATCTCAAACATTGGATAAGGCTTGGGTAATCCAGGTATAAGCTTGCTGTTTAACTTAACAGAGATGTAATTTTTAGGATTACCGTTGGCATCAACTTGATAAAAGTTGGTCCGTAATGTTGCGGTCAGTGCATGGATGTATTGACGAATGATTTTATCTTCGTCCAAATTGCTTACATTATCCAGGTCTGCCAGGACTTCTGCAGAAAGCGCAATAAATAATTCGTCACGACTTTCGGTCATCTTGGGATCAAAACGAATTGCAAACAGCTGTACCAGCTTCTTCGCAATGTGTACATTATTGTTAAGTGCTCGTTCCATGTATTCTTGGCTAAAGGTGAAACCTATTTGCTTAAAATACTTGGCATAGGTACGTAATATAGCGACTTCACGCCAATCCAGTCCGCCAGCAAGCACTAATTGATTTAAGCCATCATTTTCCGCATCACCAAACCAGACACGAGCAAAAGCATTCTGAAACAGCTCCTTAATATCATCTAGTTCAAAGCTAAAGTCACGGGTGTACTGCATCGCAAAATCATTAACCCATGTTACTTTTCCATCTTCAAACTTTAAAAGATAAGGACGTTCACTAATTGCACGTAAACCCAGATTCTCTAAAATAGGTAATACATCGGACAATGGTATGGTTGTATTGTGCTGATATACTTTTAAACGGAAACTATTCTCTGACTCATCCAGTGGTTTGTAAAAATTAATTCCCAATGGATTTTCCGGAGTTAAGGTTTCAATATGTCGAATATCATAAACCGCTGTTCGCGCAGTGAATGTATCGCTGTATGCAACTGAAAAAGCATTACGATAACGGGCATATAAACGGTTAGCCTGTTCCTCACCATAAGCTTCATGTAGGTGATATTGTAAATCATCGGTCCAGGAGCGGCCGACTTCAATTAACTTTTTCTCAATATCTTTTAAATCATATTCCGGACAATTATCGGGGTCTAGCTTGATAATGTAATGTATGCGGGCAAGAACAGATTCGGTAAATTGCGTGGTGTAGGTGCTATCAATGGCATTGAAGCTTTGCTCTAATATTCCTTTCATCGCATTACGCAATTCAGTGTTCACTCGCTCTTTTGGAACATAAACCAAACAAGATATAAATCGGCGATAAACATCCATACGCGCAAACAGTCGAATACGTTTTCGATCTTGCATGTAAAAAATGCCCATTGCAATTTCTAACAACTCTTCTTCAGTACCTTGGATCAAATCATCCCGAGGTAACGTTTCAAGTATGTTAAGCAGTACCTTTCCAGCGTGGCTACGGGGATTTAAGCGTGAATTCTCCATAATTAACGCCACTTTACGGCGTAGAAAAGGAATTTGCTTCGGATTGGTGTGATAAGCTGCGGAGGTATATAAACCGATAATGCGTCGCTCGCCAATTACTTTACCTTGAGCATTAAAACGCTTCACTCCAATATAATCGGTATATGCATCGCGATGCACACTTGCCAGAGTATTGGTTTTAGACATCACTAATATACGTGGAGATAAAGTAAACTCTCTTGCCTCTGGGGTCATGGCTGAAATACTACGCGTCATGGACTTGGTAACATTTTCGCGTAATACACCCAAACCTGTTTCAGGTATTGCTTGAAGTAGCGTCTCGTTCCCTTTTTCCACCAGGACGTAGTCACGAATACCCAAGAAGGTAAAATGGTGATCTTCGATCCAATTTAAAAAAGCCTTAGTTTCCTCAGCTTCATTCACATCTAATACAGGAGATACCTTATCAATTTCACTAATTGCTTCGCGCACCTCAGCACGCATTTTTTCCCAATCCTCGACCACCACTTTATTGTCTTGTAGCGCGCGCTCACAGCCTTGTTGCAATTCCTCAAGGATTTTCGGATCAGTTTGACGATCAATCTCCAGGAAAATAGGAGCCTCCTGAATAACGCCCGCACTATCAACCGGCTGGTGTCTTGGTAGAATGCCACTGACACGATTATGTTCATCACGGGTAACGCGTATTCCTCCCATATGAATTGTCAAATGCGAAGCAAGGCCTAAACGATGAATTACCAATCGTATTGAATCGACTAAAAATGGCATATCGTCACAGATAACTTCGATCACCGTATGTGTCGTTTGCCATCCATGACGTTCGAAATCGGGATTATAAATTCTTACTTTAATTTCATGTGGTGCTCGCTCATAGATTAGCGACCAGAAATTAACTACGGCACCGTATAGATCATCAAGCTCCCAAGAGCTCAGATCTTCCATAGCCACCGTTCCATATAATTGTCTGGCGAATTCTGCGCAAAACTCAGCCTGGTCACTGTCCATCGACTTTTTGATTCGATCGACCACAGCATCAATTAATACGCTTTTACCCTCTTCAAATTTATATGACATTGCTTACTCCGCAGTTTCGCTTTATTTTACAGCAACTAATAATATATTCTGTTTAAGGAGGAAAACCTCTCTTAACATGTTGTTAATTAATTTGAGCTATTGATTGCTACAGTTTTCGTATTTACAAATTCCAATATACCCTCTTTCGATAATTCGCGGCCGTAGCCTGAGCGTTTAATTCCCCCAAAAGGCAACCGGGGATCGGATGCCACCATTGCATTCACAAAACATACCCCTGCATCAATTTCGTAGGTAGCAATATGCTCCCCTTTCGTAACATCTTGCGTAAAAACCGCGGCCCCCAAACCATATTGACTTTGATTCGCCAAATGAATCGCATCGTCTTCTGTTTCTGCAGTGATTACGGCGACTACTGGACCAAAAATCTCATCATCAAAAGCGGGCATTCCAGGTTTTACATCTACCAATAAGGTAGGCGGGTAAAAAAATCCTTGGCCGTCTGGAATTATACCACCAAGCAATAATTTAGCACCTTGTTTCCGTGATTTTTCTACTTGTTCATGCACTGATTTTCGTAAATCCTCTCGCGCAAGAGGTCCTAAGTCTGTTTCTGAGTTTAACGGGTTGCCGACAACTACCTGCTCCATATGTTTTTTGATGCAATTGACTAATTTATCAACCAACGTGCTTTCGACGATCACGCGTTTAGCTGCGATGCATACCTGTCCAGAATTATTCAGGCGCGATTGCACAATACAGGAAGCTGCAAGTTCAACATCCGCATCAGCAAGAACCACATAGGGATCGCTTCCGCCGAGTTCGAGCATAGATTTTTTTAAATTTTTTCCTGCTTGCGCGGCAACCGCGGCTCCCGCCTGTTCACTGCCTGTTAATGTCACTCCCATCAAATGGGGATGCTCAATCAATGAGGCCACTCCTTCCGTATTTAAGACTAAATGTTGAAAAACTCCCTCGGCAAAACCTGCATCCATAAACAACTCCTGGATACGATTCCCAGCCCCTAAAGCATTCGCGGCATGCTTTAATATAATCGTGTTGCCAGCCATAATTGTAGGCACGGCAAAACGTAGAACCTGCCAAAATGGAAAATTCCACGGCATGATACCTAAAATTATACCCATGGGACGATGGCATACTTTCGCCTTGGTCATCTCCGTAGCAATTATACGATCTGCCAGATACTCTTGGGCATGCTCAGCATAGTATTTACACAACCAAATACATTTTTCTATTTCAGCGCTACCTTGTGTGATAGGTTTTCCCATCTCTATGGCCATGAGATGAGCAAGGTCATCGATATTTTGCTCTAATAGATCAGCAAGAACCAATACCAATTTACTGCGTTCAGCAAATGGAGTATGTCGCCACTGCATAAACTGTGTGTGACCCCGCTCTATTGCGGAATCTATTTCATGGAGATTAGAGTAGACGTAATTCTGCAGCGCACTACCTGTGGTAGGATTTACGGTTACAGTATCCTTCATAGTTGATCCTTTTATGTTTAGCTATCAAAAATTTTTCTTTCCATACCGTATTAACATTCGACTCATTTAAACAAATAAATATATTTGCTGAAAGTAACTAACTTTTCTTGCGCAATTGTTTTGATTATTGATACTATTTTTACATTTTTTTAGAACTGGAAACATCAGTCATAAATCATGGGGTTAATAAAACACAACTTTAATATTTTATGGTCATAATCAATCGATATTATTCAGAATCGCGTCTCTTGAGCTCGAGACATAAATCGATATGACCTGGACAGTAACCAGTACACAATGTCCTTATATTAACCTCCATTAACAGTAGGATAATTAATGAACTTAAGCAAATCACGTTTTCATCCAATGCATTATCTTGCCGCATGGGGCGTGCATTTATTCACAGCGAGTGCTGCATGCATTGGCATTTTTACGCTGCAGAAAATTTATCAACATGAATATATTTTTGCTCTTTGGCTCATGGCAATTACTGTTTTTATTGATGCGGTGGATGGGAGTTTAGCCCGTTTGGTACAGATTAAAGAAATTGTCCCCCAAATCGATGGCGCCTTGTTAGATAATATGGTCGATTATGTGAACTATGTTATTACGCCGTGTTTTTTCTTACTCGTTAAACCAGACATGTTACCTTTGCATTGGGCTCCTCTTATTATCACCATGGTAACCATCACTTCCTCGTATCAGTTTTGCCAATCCGATGCCAAAACACCTGACCATTTTTTCAAAGGATTTCCGTGCTATTGGAATATAGCTCTGTTCTACATGATACTTTTTAACACATCACCCACTATGAATGCGATTATTCTGGTGATTTTATCGGTCTTGATCTTTGTGCCCGTAAAATACGTTTATCCTTCTCGATTGGATTATTTAACTGATTCCAGGGTTTTAAAAATATTAATGCACTGTTGTTCTGCAATTTACGGCATTAGTTCTATTTGTCTTTTGATTACCTATCCGCAAACGAATAATTGGTGGCTCTATTTATCCATGGGTTATGTATTTTTATACTTATACCTAAGCTTTTATCGTACCTATTATCCTATGATTCGTGCCCGAATAACTGCACAGAAAGATTAATTTCTGCCTGTGCCTAGACATTGATTATTTTATGATTACAATAGCACGCTTAAATAATATTTGAGGTCATTATGTCAGGGTTTAGTCGTATCAATAAGTATATAATATGTTTCATGAGTTTATTGGCAAATACCTATGCAGCTGACTCATTTCCCCGAGGTTGCGAAGTTACTGGATATGGATACAGCCAAAATTATCTTTTATTAAATGAGACCGGTAAGCAAGCATATTATTTGATTCAAAATCGTTCTAACGTTCGTATAGAATTAGAACATATAGCAAATGCAGAAGCATTTATGACGCCTCAATTACGAGCAACACTTGATCCTATGGCGTGGGGAGCTTTTGCTGCTGATGTTAAAAATCTCCCATTTAAATGCAGCCAACCATCGGGTGAGTCAAAATATCCTGTAGACTGCCGTGAAGTTTTAGATATTTGCCAATATCCACGCGTTCGGTTTGCCTTAAGCAATATGGGTAGTTACTGGGTTTCGATTAATAAATCTCAGGCGGGAGTCATCCAAGACTCGGTGGCAAAGGGAATTTATTTAAAATGGTGAGTTTGTGAGCCATCTGTTTCAATACAGATACTACTTATTGGGGATTATTGGATCACTGGTGGTCCTCTATGGGACTACTCAATGGTCTCCCCAGCTCTACTATATATTTGGAGCCTTTGCGTTACTAAGCACAGCAGTTCACTATCGCCTTGTATTCTTTATTGCTTTAGAACTCATTCTAATTGCAGGTCATGGAGCAATAATACTGGGTAGTGGCCCCTATACTCAGATAGCCTTACCTATATTATTAAGCGTTCAATTATTTGCTTTTTATTATATTTGGAGCAAAGAAAACTTTTTTTTCGTTCTCTTGGGTGTGAGTGGTATCGCGTTACTCTCTGTAGGCTTTTCCTATCAGCAACAATGGATTTTCTTTTTTGGCAGTTTATTCATCGCTTGTTACGCTTATTTTTTAGCTTATTCAGGGTGTAAACCTGCTTACATCTGGGCTATCCTAAATACTTTATTCGTCTTCCTGACCTTATTTAAGGTATTTATCCTTTGAAGAGATCATCCATACGGTTACTAAATAAACCAGGCTTAGCTTTAATTAAGCAAGCTAATCCGACCCCCATATTTAAACCAGTTTTTTCAATAAAGAATTGAATATCGGCATTATTGGAATTTTGTAGCCGATGATATTGTTCTGTATTAATAAAAACGCCACTTTGCGATTCAATGATATACTCATCTTCGGGATTATGAGCATGATAATGAAAAAGTTTTAATAGATGACGTAAATATAATTTGTCGACTGACGAATACTTATTATGTCGCGTCGGCTGCAAGTACTCTTTGAAAAAACGACAAGCATGAGCATACGCGACTGGACCAGTTATATTTTCAAAAATATCAATGTCTAGATCAGGATATTTTTTTAAAAAAAAGTGGCTTGCTTGTGAAAATGCGTAAGGAACGATTCCGCTCGGCTGGTATGCGGGCAACACACCCATATAAAGCTTAAGCACTAAACGCTCAGACTTTTGAAAATTTATTTTAAAAGCGCTAATAATATAAAATCCCACTATTTCCTGTTGCGAATTGCGTGCAATAAAAATTAATAAATCTGCCTGCTGAGGGTCATAAAACAATTCCTGCCATTGATTTATATTTCGTCCTACAAATAAATTGCGATAGACCGCATAAGTCTGCGTAACTAATTGTTTTTTGACCTTATCTTCCAACTCATCCCAACGATAGTAACAAAGAGAGATGTCATTATCTGACTTTAGAGTACTTTTTTGTTCGTTTAAATAGCTCTTAAGAATCTCTGATTCGTTCAAGGACGCAACTATTTCAACCGCCTCAGTTGAACCTGCATCTTTTGAAAACTCTGTTCGCAATAGCACTACAGGTAAATTTACTAATCGTGCTGCAACAAGTCCTCGTGTAGAGTCCTCAATAGCAAGACAATCTTCCGCTAGTTCGTCTAGAACTTTTAGAGCATGTTGATATACTGTCGGATCAGGCTTCACAGCGCCATTACACTCATCAGCGGTGATTAAATAGACCTCTCCTGGTTGCAAATTTTGGGTGTTGTCTGCGGCGACGGACACATTTATTTGATTCAGCAGCAGCCGCGAAAGTCGATTAGGACTATTAGTAGCAACAGCAATTTTTTTTCCCTGTTGCAGCAGTACCAATAAAACTTCAATTGAAGCTTCGATAAAGTGATTTTTTGAATAGGTAAATTCCTCCGCCAGGATTTGATAAAACAGATCACTCATTTCGTCAGAATAAGGCAAAAATACGGGGTAACGTTCAAATATGATTTGCTGCGCTTCAGCAAAGGGTTTATCACGAATTTCAAGCATTAATTCCGCAGGGACTGGAAGTAACACATCCAGGTTATGCTTTTTTTTAGTACTTAGCAGAATCTGCATAATCGTTTTAAAATACACTGGATGGGTATCAAATAAGGTTCCATCCAGATCAAAAAGAAACGCCTTAATCATAACTGTGATACCTTTTTATCGATACAACTCGTTAATATTTCAAGTACAAAATTATTTTGTTCAGGTCTTCCCAAAGTGAAACGTATATAATTTTGTAGTTTCGGTGTTTGTAGATAAGATAATAAGATCCCTGCAGCGGTCATCTTTTCTTGAATTAAAGGGAGTAATTCTAATTCAGGCTTAAGTAAAATAAAATTGGCATCGGATAAATAACTAGCAACTCCTGAATCTGGCGTAAATACCTGATAATAAAATTCTTTAGTTTCTTGATAATCTCTATTAAGTTTAGAGAAGTACGCGTAATCCTTAAGTGTTGCCAGACCTAGGGCTAAGGTTAAAGGTGAATAACCTAAATAGCGCTGAAGGTATTTTTTTAACGAAAAAAAATTATCCCCCGCTAGCACATAACCCAAGCGTGCCCCTGCCAGACCAAAGAATTTGGAAAAAGTGCGCACAAAGATGACATTTGGATATTTTTTAATAAAATAGTGGTGTTGTGCTAAGTTAAGCTCAGTAAAACCCCAATAGGCCTCGTCAACGACCACAAGCGAATTTTTGCAAAGATTAAAAATTTTCTCCAATAATTCAAGTGCAATAGAATGCCCCGTCGGATTATTAGGTGATGCCAGCAATACCATCCGTGGGCTATTTTCATGGTAAGCTTGACTAAAGAGTTCATAATCAAAATGAAAGCTATTTTTTTCTTCAACTATTTCAAAGTATACAGGCCGTGCTTGAACCTCTGTAATTATTTCGTGGTAATACCACCATGAACGTTCCGGGACGAGCACTACATCATTTTTTTCTAAAAAATGATAGGCACAGGCTTTAAGTAACTCTTCTGAGCCATTCCCCAGAGCAATACAGGATGGTGAAACTCCCAAAAAATGGCTCAACTCATCAATAAAGTGAGTATAAGTAATCGTCTCATCTGAGGAATATTGCGTAAAATAGGTCGGTGTGAATTGTGCTAACACCTCTTTACAACTGGGAGATAAATCATACTGAGACTCATTACGATTGAGATATATTACATTTTTCATAGTTACTGCACTGCACAAAAAATAAGCTACTTACCTTTCAGTGTAGGTTAGATAAAAAATTAATCAAAATTTTTTTAAATAAGGAACCTTTAAATGACATGATGCATCTATTTAACGCCAGCAAATCTCCTTATTGTGCTTTTAAAAAAGAGTTTGGGAATCAAACTTTATCAACCTGTATTCGGTTTAGGTGTAAGAAACCGGCGATTAGTTTTTATCGGATAGCCGGGAAGCTTAACTCGTTTTTTAAAAGGTAACACCGCGAATGTCAATGGAAGTCATTGCATGGTTTTTCAGCTAACTTTTTATTTCTATATACGACATTGCATGTTCACTTAAAGCTAAAATAGATAATGCAGGATTTACCCCTAAGTTTGCGGGAATGATCGAACCATCACAGATATAAAAATTTTTATAACCAAAAACTTGTTGTTTACGGTCAACCACGCCCTCTTTTGTATCTCTGCCTATGACACATCCCCCTAATATGTGAGAGGTTGTTGGTGTATTCAAGAATATCTCAGGCACTGAATTTAACGGTATGCCATCAATTTCAGCTGCCAGATGGCGTGCAAAATTATTTGCCTCAGGTATATATGCAGGCGAAGGTTTATTTCTGTTTGATGTTGAAATAAGCATCTTTGCAAATGGCCAAAACCATCGCCGACCTAATTTCAAAGTAATTTCGCTTTCAAAATCTTGCATCACGACCAACAACATGGTCTGTCGAGTAAAACCTCGAGGGTTTAAAGCGTGGAGAAAATCCCGCGGATGGCTTACAGTTTTGCCCAATAATTTTAAAATTCTGCCCCATCGGCTATAACCATCTACCATTAATGTGGTTAAATTAGCAATAGCATCTGCTCCATCCGAATATCGATTCAATTGTATTTGCGTATGTTCATTTAAAAAAACACTGGATGAAGCAGCTGTACCACGATCAAATCGAGCCTGTTTTTCGCGGGTTCTTACGGCAACTACATTCTCATTATTCGTCCGCACATGGGCTCCGAGCTGTGAAGAAATATGTGGTAAATATCCTTTACTCTGAGACCTCAGCAATAGTTCGATGCTCCCTAATACCCCTGCAGCTAATACTAAGCCCTTGCATTTAATATTCTTTATGGACTTTGGGGATGAAATTGTAGGCTCTGTTTGCAGTATATATCCGGAATCTCCATGTTCTGATAGCGGAATAATGGCTATGACTTTAGTTTCGGGTATAATTTTACAGCCTTTTTTTTCTGCAAAATATAAGTAGTTTTTATCCAGCGTGTTTTTGGCGTTGTAACGGCAACCTAAATAACATCCCCCACAAAAAACACATCCTGAGCGTTTCGGACCATTGCCGTTAAAATAAGGATCTACAAGCTCTTGATTACCAAAATAGATTCCATTCGGACTCGCCATAAACGTAGCACCAGGATAGTTCTTAATGGCAGCGTCACGTAAGTGAAAGTCACTATCAAATAATTGCGGATTGGTAGCGACTCCCATCATCTCCTTTGCCTGCTGATAATAAGCATTCAAATCTTTTCCTTGAGCGACATACTGCATGATGGGTGTATCAAAAAACGTATTCCCCGGAGTTATCAATGTATTTCCATAAACTAAACTACCACCCCCAACCCCAATACCTCGGATGACCAAAACATGCTTTAATAATTTAAGATTAAATAATCCGTGGCATTTAAGTTTGGGGTACCAATAGTATTTCCTATTTTCCCAATTCGTTTTTGGAAAATCCTCTGCCACCCAGCGTTTACCCTGCTCTACAATACATACTCTATATCCTTTTTCCGTTAAGCGCAGGGCAGCAACTGCCCCACCAAAACCTGAACCAATTATCGCGTAGTCGTACTCATCAGTATCATTCATGATTTTTTTTAAATCAAATTGTCTTTAATTTATTATGAAATGAATTTTTAAAACCGCAAGTAGAAATCGGAATAGGTGGGAATAATCAAAGTTTGATTGCTAAAAATAAGTTGTTGAAAGGTAATTCTGCTAAAAGTGATTATTTTAAATTAAATAAGTCACAGCTTGATTTTGATTTTATTATACTCAGAGCGATATTAAGGGGATAGAGCGGGAGCCAAGGATCTAGCTCCCCAATAATGAAATTATTTTGCAGGAACAATTTCAATTTGTAAATTAGCAATCACATCGCTATGAACATGTACTTCAACTACAAAGTTACCTATTGAGTGAATAGGACCTTCTGGCATAACGATTTCGCGCTTACTCACTTCAACATCTTTTTGAGCCAAAGCTTCTTTAATCTCGTTCACGCTCACTGAGCCGTACAATTTACCTTCATCACTCGCCATGGCGCTGATTACTAAATTAATATCATTCAGGCGCGCTGCACGTTGCTCCGCTGATGCTAACGACTGTTGCGCTTTTTTCTCAAGTTCAGAACGGCGCTTTTCAAACATCTCAATATTATGCGCTGTGGCAAAAACTGCCTTATTTTGTGGAATTAAAAAGTTACGGCCATAACCTGGTTTGACCTCTACTTTATCGCCCAAATTACCTAAATTTCTTACTTTTTCTAATAAGATAACTTCCATCTTAATAAACCTCTTAAATTGTTTCGCCTACCCGTTCGGGTAAGTAAGCTCTAAAATTAATAAAACTATCCAAAGTACCCATAATGATATAAGCAAATATCACAAAAGTTGGTCGCAATAATATGAGCAGAACCATAAGCAACAAAATTCGGAATTGGCTTTTACGGGATAAAACAAAAAATACCAACCCAAAACCCGAGGCAAAAAGATAACAGAGCACCATGGGTAGTAGATTAATAGCTAAGGGTATTTGATAATAAGCCCCCAGTGATGTTGTGAACAGCATCAATACCCCAAACTTCCCGCTTCTAAATGTAAGTACTTCATACTTGAAACCACCAGGCACAAATAAACGGGCCTGGATCGCACGAGCACAAAAAAGCGATAATGATGAGGAAATAACTACACTCAGAATTTGTAAGCCGAAAAACAGTTGAGCTAAAACAGGAACACTCAACCCGTCAACGCTGTTATTCATCAACTCCTGATACTGAACCAGTAAGCTGTGAATATGTTGATACTGCAGAGTGATAAAATCGGGATAAAAATACTGAACATAAACACAAATACCTGCCGCTGTCATAAACCACGCACCAAAGACTATTTGCCATTTTTCACTACGCCTTAGAAGGAAAGCAGCAAAATAGACAGGCAGGTAAGCAATTGATGCATGAATTAAAGCAGTGGACCAAGGCACTAATATCATCAAGGGAGCTGAGTGAATCACCAGTGCAGGCACCAGTACGTCAAATCCGGAACGGCCACCCTTACGTAGAGTTATTAAAGCTACGAGAGCAACAGATAGCCAGGACGTAAAGGGCAAAATTGCAAAGACAATTGCATAAGCAATTGCCAACTGTCTGTTATCCAGAATTTTTTTGCAATGTTTTGCTATCCGATCACTGGTGTTCATAACGATTAATCGTGGTTATCACAATAAGGCAGCAGGCCGATAAACCGTGCGTGCTTGATCGCTTTAGCTAATTGTCTTTGAAAACGTGTTTGAGTACCTGTAATACGGCTAGGTACGATTTTACCAGTCTCAGAAATATAATTTTTTAATAGGTTGATATCTTTATAATCAATTTCATTGCCGCCTTCAGCACTGAAACGACACATTTTTTTTCTACGGAAATAGGCTGACATGTTTCATTCTCCTCTTAAGCAGCTCTCTCGTCTTTCTCTTTCTTCTTCAAAACAGATTCAGTAGTAATTGCATGCTTTTGAAGCGTAATTAAGTTTCTCAGGATGGCATCATTAAAACGAAAAGCAGTTTTAATTTCTTCTAATGCCTCTAAAGAACATTCAACATTCATCAGGATATAATGCGCTTTATGAACATCATTTATAGAATAAGCTAATTGACGACGACCCAAATCCTCTTTACGATGGATTTTACCTTCGTGTTTACTGATAATCCCTTCATAGCGCTCAACCATTGCTGGTACTTGTTCGCTTTGATCCGGGTGCACAAGAAACATAATTTCGTAATGTCTCATGATTTCTCCTTGTGGATAATAGCCTTCTGTTTCATAGTGACAGTAAGGCAAGGTTTAAAAAACCGCCAATTGTAGCGCTTTTACACCCCGGTGACAATGCTGCGGCTCTTTTTTGTAGAAAATCGCTGATAACCTTGTAGAAATAAGGCTTTTTTAAACTTTGTTTGTAATTTTTCGTGACAAGTATCCATAAAGTAGGTTAACTTTTAGAGATATCATTGACTTATAGCGCCTACACCGATTAAGAGGTTTTTTTGATGGATATCGTTTTGTTGCAATTTGAAGAACCGTTAATGATTAACATTAACAATACCATGGTTAAAATTTTAGCGTTTAAAACTCAAGAGCATGGAAATATTAAATTTGGTGTCGAAGCTCCCCGCTCCATTAACGTACACCGTGAAGAAATTTTTCATGCGATCAAACAAAAACAAATGTTGGAAATCACCGATTAGCAATCTATGTCCGCCTCCTGTTCACGATGCATCCTGATACTTGCTGGGTTAGCTATTCTACTCTCTACAACCATCCAAACAATAAATCTCATTTGGCACCATTATCCTGGAAATAATTATTTTCCGGATAATGTAGGATGGTTGTTTTTTTTGTTATTGTTAATATGGATGGGGTTAAAGCTATCTTTCTCCCAAGAGAGCACTATTCCAGCAAGAGGTCGAGAATTAATTTATTTTTTTGCGATCATGTCGCTGATTGCATTCACTACCAATGCTGTGCAGCTCACGCCATTCCCTACAATCGATACTCAAATAATTACGTTTGAGCAACGATTGCATATCGATATGGCAAAAATTATTGCATGGACTCATACCCATCCGCTGATAAAAAGGCTGCTTGAGTTCAGTTATGCAAGTATCGATTATCAACTTAGTTTAATTCCTGTGGTTGTCATCTTATCCGGTCATATTTCCTGGCTCAGAGAGTTTTATTACTTTCTGATAGTCACGGTGCTCATTGGTTTTAGCTTTTACTATATATTTCCAACTACCGCGCCCGCGAGCAATATTCTTAGTCCCTTGTTTGGTGCGGATCAATTAGCAACAGGTTTAAAATTTACACAAATTCATCAGCATATAATACCAACAACCAATGAAGGTGGATTAATTGCCATGCCCTCCTTCCATGCGATTTGGGCTATTTTATGTGTTTATCTTATAAGAGAATGGCGTCTAGCAGCCTCATTGTTGGCATTGAATAACCTCTTATTATTACTATCGTGCGTTTTGTTAGGTTGGCATTATCCTAGTGATCTTATTGGTAGTATACTGGTTTTAATTCCAGCTTTTGCGTGGAATCGCTGGTGCCAAAGGGGTTAACGACCTTAAGGTTTTTTATCTATCACGTGAACTAAAGTCCCGACAGGAACACGTGTGTATAATTCTTCTATATCTTGAGCAAACATACGGATACATCCAGCACTTACATTCATACCAATACCGTAAGCTTGATTTGTACCATGAATCAAGTATGCAGACCAACCTAATCTCAAAGCGTATCGTCCCAGAGGATTATATTTATTACTGGGCATATAATCGGGCAATAATGCCCCCTGACGTTTTGCTTCTGCATGTAGTTTGCGTGTTGGGCGCCACTGCGGGTTTCGTTGCTTTGCCACTACATGTGTTCTTCCCAGGGGTGTTTGCCAGCCTACTCGTCCGATACCCACAGGGTAAGTGAGCACGATATTTTCATCTGAGGGAAAATAATAAAGACGATATTCTGCAAGATTGACGACAATACCTTGTCGTATGGATGGAAGCCGGAATCGTCGTGGGATCATCAAAGCTCTGTCTTCGGGTAAAATATGAGCTGAATCAATCCATGGATTGGCCTTCAATAATTCGTTGAAGCCCATATCCACCCGCTGGGCAAACTCGTAGATACTTTCCCCAGGCTCAGCATAGATGTATTCAACTGAACCCACATAGCCGCCGCCTGCGGGAAGCACAAAAGTTGAGGCAAAACCAGCTACGTTGTAGGATAAAAGAACTTTGGCAAGCACCGCTTGCCAAAGAGGAAATTTATAAGCTCTCATCAACTTTAAAGCGCTCTCCGTATTTGCTTTGCAGAGTAGTAAATAAATGTTCCAGATTTTCTTTACCCAAATCATGCGCATAGTTCATGGGGCCACCACGAAATGGGGCAAATCCTGTGGCAAATATCATTCCTGCATCAAGCAAATCGGCATCGGCTACTACATTTTCCCGCAAGCATGCGGCTGCTTCATTGACCATACGCATAATCAGACGATCGGCAATATGTTTGTCTTTCACCGTCGGATGAGTGTTTTTCACGGGTTTGCCATTTTTATATTTATAAAAACCTTCACTCGTTTTGCGTCCCAACTTTCCTGCCTGCACCATTTCTCGCAGTTTTTGCGGTACCGTGCCCCCATAGTGGGCAGTTAAATTCTCAGCAACCGCAAGACAAACATCCATGCCTACTGTATCAGCTAACTCTACTGGCCCCATAAACATACCGAAAGATAAAGCAGCTTCATCAATCGTTTCAGCGGTATATCCTTCTTCGAGTAATTGCACACACTCCATTAAGTAGGGCATGAGCACCCGATTCACTAAAAATCCGGGACTTGATTTAACCGGTAGTGGCAATTTCCCAATTTGACCGATGAAAGCACAGGAGTCCTGAGCAACTTGTTTGTCAGTAAGAGAACTACTAACAATCTCCACCAACTCCATTTTAGCGACTGGATTAAAAAAGTGAATACCGACCAAGCGTTGGGGTTGCTGCATTACTGTACTAATCTCATCTAAAGGAATACTGGAAGTATTGGTGGCAATTATGGCTTCTTTTTTTGCTTTCTGCTCCACTTGACGCATAATTTCCTGCTTAACAGCCAGGTTTTCAAAAACAGCTTCAATGATCACATCAGCTTGCGCAATACCATGCCCTTCAGGGTCTGGAATTAAATTATCCATAGCTGCTTGTATGGGCCGTGGCTTGCGTAGTTTTTTCTTGTAAAGAGCATAGGCACGCCCCATGGCGGGAGCAATACGTTCGTAAGATTGGTCTTGTAGGGTTACCTTGATACCTCGTAAAGCACACCAGGCAGCGATATCACCGCCCATAACACCTGCGCCAATGACGTGTACATGTCGGGTTTTGTAGTGGCTTTCTTTACTAAAACTCTTTAAGCGTTCACGTAATCCAAAAGCGCGTATCAAATTTTTAGAGGTAATGCCATGCGTGACCAATTGCTCAACCGAATCCACCTCTTTAGAATATGCACGCTCGCCGACGGCCCCTTCTTTTTCCCACAAATCAATCATCGCATAAGGCGCGGGATAATGTTCTTTTCGCACTTTTTTGGCAACATTTTTACGTATAAGGGAGGCCAGGGGTTTACGTAACCAGGAAGCATTGGTTAAGCCCTGCCAAAATGAGGGTCGATGCTTGGCTGGTTTATTTTTAATAAAGTATATAGCGGCACGTTTCAACTGACGTGATGGCACCACATCATCTACCATACCTAAAGCTTTCGCACGGCTTGCAGATATAGCGGCGCCGGTGAGCATTACTTGAGATAATGCATTAAAACCGCCAATAAGTTGTGGTAATCGAACTGTGCCACCCCAGCCTGGATGAATCCCTAATAGCACTTCGGGAAGACCGATACGGGTATCTTTATTGTCTGTAGCCACACGATAAGTACACGCTAAGGCTAATTCATACCCTCCCCCCATACAAAAACCATCAATCATGGCAACAGTGGGAATAGCTAACGATTGAAGACGGGCATATACTGCCTGACCTTTACGTAAAAAACTAACTGCTTGCTCAGGTGAACTAAATTTGGAAAATAAGGTCACGTCTGCACCGGCAATAAAACCTTTATCTTTAGCAGAGTAAATAACTAATCCAATCGCTTCTTTATCTTGAGCGACTTCATGAAGTAAGCTATTTAACTCATCCAAGACTTCCTCATTCATACTGTTTAAGCTTGTGTCTTTACGGTCTAAACCCAGCCATAGAATATGATCACTATCGCGTTGCAAATTCCAGTTTTTGTAATTAGTCATGATCGCTCACCTCGGTAACTCGCTCAAGATACATGGCACCACCTTGACCACCGCCGATACAAATGGATGCCATACCCCGTGATTCATTTCTCTGCTCTAGTGACTTAAGTATATGCAGTACAATGCG
This sequence comes from Legionella sp., assembly GCA_017306715.1. Classification (GTDB taxonomy): domain Bacteria; phylum Pseudomonadota; class Gammaproteobacteria; order Legionellales; family Legionellaceae; genus Legionella. Next base: position 22,860 of record JAFKHV010000050.1, read on the forward strand.
TGCTCCGCTTGAACCAACCGGATGGCCAATTGCAATGGCACCACCATCCCGATTTAGTTTTTCACTACTGGGGGCACCAAGTGCTTTGTCTAAACCCAGATGGGTTTGACAGTATTCGTCATCGTTCCAGGCAGCCATACAACCCAATACCTGAGCTGCAAAAGCCTCATTTATTTCCCAACAGTCGAAATCATCTGGCTTTAAATTATGGCGCTGCATAATTGGTGTTGCTGCATGAACGGGGCCCAATCCCATTTTAGCTGGATCCAGCGCTGCCCATTGTGAATCAACAATGCGCCCTAAGACGGATAATTTATATTTTTTAACAGCAGCAGCGCTCGCGAGCAATAGCAGGCAAGAACCATCAGTTACTTGTGAACTATTTCCAGGAGTTACCATTCCGTATTTTTTATCGAAATACGGTTTTAGTTTTGCTAATTTTTCCAGGGTTGAATCAGGGCGCATGCCATCGTCTTGATTATAGACTCGTCCTTTATGATCAATAAGGGGGGTAACCTCAGTCATTCGGCCCTCAGCATAGGCTTGCGCCAGTTTTAAATGGCTCTGTAAAGCAAATTCATCCATTTGCTCTCGGGTAATATTAAAACGGTAGGCGACTTCTTCTGCTGTTTGCCCCATATTTAAGCCCACCACGGGGTCGGTTAATCCGCGTAGTAACGCAATGACCGGGGCAAGATAAGATGGGCGAAATTGTGTAATCAAGCCAAATTTCTGACCCACACTTTTCGCGCCATACCAGTTCGCTAACCAGGAAACCATCTTATGGTTAAATAACAAGGGGGCATGGCTCATCGCTTCCGTACCCCCGGCCAAAATGAGCTCACTTCGACCACTGGCAATTTCAATTGCCGCGTTGTCTAATGCTTGCATACCTGAGGCGCAGTTACGCATGACGGTGAACGCCGGTACCCTATCACCACAACCTAATCGCAGCGAAACAACTCGGGCAATGTTCGCTTCGTCAGGCCCGGGCATCGCACTGCCGATAATCACCTGATCTAGTTCATTAGGGTTAAAGGGTTGCCTGCTCAGTAGTGTCATGCCTGTAGCAACCGCCAAGTCTGAACCGGTAAAAGGACCTAAACCTTTGGCTTTTAGGTAAGGAGTACGACTTCCGTCAACCACATAAACAGGGCGACCGCTCAAATTCGACCGTTGCTTCATTGTTCCTCCGTGGTGTTACAATTGCAAAGAGTTTAATCAATATATTGATTTTAAATGTGTTTAAGATTAGCAGTAAACAATCTAATTTGGAAATAATTCTAAGATTCAAAAAAGAGAATGAAAGCTCTTATGTAATTTTTTTTTGAAAATATCCCTGCTCATTTGGCTTAAAGCAGAAAATATGTAATACCAGCTCAGAAGCTTTTACCTGCAATAGTGTGCCCCGACAGGGATTATAAAATGGTGGATCTGGGGTTAAAATCAAATAAGCCTCAAGCGGACTAATAGCGCTACACCTTCCAGAAAAAGTTCCTTGTAGATCCCGGTAAAATCACCTTTTATATTCTTCGTAATTTTTAAATGGCCCAGATTCCTGCCAATTCTTGAAAATGACCATACTCCTTGCCATTTGCCACTTAATTGAGGGCATATCGAAGCCTGAAGGCTCATAGTATTTAAGAGGAAAAAGGCTAACCCTATTTTGCGCATGGATTAAACAAATTAATGTACAAAAATACTATTATAAACAAAAGCGTACTTTTAAATAATCCTACTTTTAAAAAAAAATAAATTAAACGAATAGTTTTGTTGACGTGTAGAAAATAACTGATATACTGCGCACCAATTGATTGGAGAGATGGCCGAGTGGTCGAAGGCGCTCCCCTGCTAAGGGAGTATGGGACAAAATCTCATCGAGGGTTCGAATCCCTCTCTCTCCGCCAGTCAAAAAATGCGCCCGTAGCTCAGTTGGATAGAGTATTTGGCTACGAACCAAAAGGTCGGAGGTTCGAATCCTTCCGGGCGCGCCATCTTATTTATAACCTACAATAAAAATCAGCTCTTCCCCATTTACGGGGGTCGATATATCATTATCAGGACGGTTTCCTTTAATTAAATACGTGTGCTGTGCAGGAGAACCCTCGCATTGCTCGGGTTGACGTAGTTTGCGTGTTCACGGCTCATCCCCAAATCCGGGGGCACTAATCAAGAACACAAAACTTTAACCCTTAACCTATAATTTTCAAAATTTCTAAATCCATAAGCACGACGTTGAATCAGCTTCATCTTGCGATGGAAGCCCTCTGTAATGCCGTTGTTTTTAGTA
>JAFKHV010000051.1 GCA_017306715.1 Legionella sp.
TTTGGGTCGCACTGAAAGTTAGGTAAACACATATAACCGTAATTTAAATCCTCTTTCGGATTGCCAAATAATAGTTTGATATCATGAAAAGAAGAAAAGTCTTTGTAGGACATAACATACTCCACCCCATTTAATGGCAACATTATAACCACAATGACATTAAATATCCATTTAGCAATTAAATAAATCAAGGGGATGGGGAAATAGAGCATTTAATTGCAGTAGAAATTTTGGCTGACAGGTAAAATTTACGTGCAACGAATTAGAATGAACGTGGTTTAAAATAACGCTCTGAACCTAATAGATTAGACTTAAGTTACCTGAAACAGTTTATTGAACCGATAAATATTTTAAATAACAAATTACAAAGCAAATATATTAATTTCATTTAAACGGTGGTTTTGTTAAACCAATAAATCCAAGCAAATAATTGCTACATTGTATTAGTTGCTATAAAATAATACTTTGTATTAGATATTTAATGGAACATAACGTGTTAACCCAAGATAAAAAAGCATATAACCATCTATTAATTGAATTAAAAAATAAGAAAAACATTACAGCCGAAAAACTCGCAGAACTAGGTAATGTAAATTTATCCACGATGAATTCATGGTTGGCAAACTCAGAAAATAAAAATTGGCGCAGATTAAAAAAAGAAAGTTTTTATCTCATAAAATCTAGGGTGATATTCAATAAATCTCCTGACAGCCTAAATAAAAAGGATGATATTAGATTTTATTTACGCTCTATTAGTGACGCATTAAATATTGCAAAAAATAGTGTCTATTCAGAAAAACCCATACAAAGAGAGGATCTAAAATTCATCAATCAAGCGCTCGAAATGAGCCAACTCATTTTTTGGTCATTAGAAGATTTAATACCGGCAGATCAACAGGAAACTGAATATTTTAATAGTCTTCAACAGGAAGAGACACAAAAAAATTAACTGCCCACTATCAAATGAGATTAAAAATATCTGACCTTAATAGATCTTATCCATCCCAAGGCATCATATTTTAAAGCGTTGGTTGTTAAGTACACTCATATAATCTCACTATATTGAGCATCTTTGAGATAGAAAAGAGACGTTATCTTCCACAAACTTTATTTTTGTAGTTATTGCCACTTAGTAGCCTATTTGTGCTACAATAAATAATAATATCCCATTAAGAGAAGCAAATGAAAACAGCTACTGTGAGAGCGCGGGTAGAACCAGAATTAAAGCTGGAAGTAGAATCCGTATTAAACGAATTAGGATTATCTGTGTCTGAGGCAATTGAGCTCTATTTACATCAAATTAAACTGGTTCATGGAATCCCATTTGATATTCGCTTGCCTAACGCAACAACCCAAGAAACATTTAAAAAGACTGATGAGGGTAGCGAACTTAATTATTATGACGATTCCAGTGATTTATTTAAAAAATTGGGAAATTAGCCCATGCTTCGAGCGGTCACAACGAACCAATTTGAAAAAGACATCAAATTAGCCAAAAAAAGAGGAAAAAATCTCAATAAAATATTTCATCTTATGCAATTACTTTTAAACGAAGATGCAATCCCCTTAAAACACCGCGACCATAGTTTATCTGGTAATTATGTGAATCGTCGCGAATGTCATATTGAACCTGATTGGTTGCTAATTTATAAATTGGGAATAGGAGAAATTATTTTTGAAAGGACAGGGACGCATTCAGATTTATTTAAATAGATGAAGGCTCTATTTCCTACACTATTTTGATTGCAATATGTTTTTTTGAGACAAATCATCCCTTGCTAAAGAAGAATACCACACTCGCCTATTTGCACTCTCAACAACGTTCGTTTGTTAAGAGGAAAAAATTAATAGCATAATAATGGCTGCAAGTGCATCATCTATCCATCTTAGGAAACAAAGTCTTATATTCTCAATTTCTTCATAATTAATGAGAAAATAACATGTCAAAATTAGTAGGATACGCTCGTGTGAGCACTAATGATCAAGAGGTTCAATTACAGGTCGATGCGCTTATAGCAGCCGGATGTGCAAAAAATAACATATTTATTGATCACATTTCAGGAGTGCGAACCGAGCGTCCTGGATTAGATAAATGTATGGCTATGTTAGAAGCAGATGATACTTTATTGGTGTGGCGATTAGACCGCCTAGGTCGAGCTATGCCACATCTAGTCACTTTAGTAGAAGACTTAGGAAAAAAGGTATTGGGTTTAGATCATTATGTGATGGTGCTATTAATACCACGACAGCATCTGGTGAGCTAATTTTCAACATCTTCTCATCGTTAGCTCAATTTGAGCGTAGACTTATTCAAGAACGTACCCGGGCTGGATTAGAAGCAGCTCGAGCTAGAGGAAAAAGGGTGGTCGCAAAAAAATATCACCAAAAAACCCCAAGGTTCTTACAGCAAAGAAAATGCATAAAAATCATGGGATGAGTATTGATGACATATGTAAAACTTTGAATATTTCACGGGCGAGCTTCTATCACTACCTTTCACTAGATGAATAGAATATATTACATTTGATGGATAGATGACTCATTAATTAAATCACTGGGATAATTAGTTAATTCTTTTCCAACTTTAACTAAAAAATCAGCATCAATATACTTTGAATCCAATTCTTTATAATTATGTAATAATAATAGCTGGGTCGACGCTAAGAAATCGTCAAACCATCGCTTACTCATTTGATATGATTCTTTAAGCAATGACCTCTGGTCCTCGTAGCCATGCGCTAATGAAAAATTTCTATTGTGAATTTCGCATAAGAAATATGCTATATGAAAAGCATATTTTGCTGATGTACTTGGACAACTATTAGATTTTTGCTCTCCTATAGGAATAGTCAGAATATGATTTTTTGTAGAAGGACCATTTTGCCATAGCTCTTCTAATGGTATCGCGCTGTTACGATTTCGAGTATATTGCGATAATGCATAAGGAGAAAAAACGGGCTCTATAAAAATGGAAAAATCGTTACGACCTAATCCTCTATCAGCTTCTACACGTAAATGATAATAAGGATTTATTTTCATAAAACCTACTGTAGCAATATGAGCCTCACCCCAGAATCCACGCAGATTAACAGGTAGAATAATCGGGTCACCCTTTTGATACATATCATAAATAAATTGAGTATCATATGTTCCATCTGGTGAGTACAGTGTTTTAAGGCATTGATTTAATGGAATACGCATACTTTCTGGAAGTTCTTGAGTTAGCGATGTGGGTTCTAAATTTTTAAAATATAAATCAAGAAGGTAATTCCAATGAGCATTTGAATCACGCATATGCTCGTGTACACATAAAGTCCCATTAGAGTAACTCGTACCAGGGATGTCAAAAAACATAGCCATATATTTTTGCAGTCTTAATGCGTTAAAATCTGGATTGTTACGAACGACTAAAGACGTAAACACCAGATAGCCTAATAAAGTGATTTCATCAATCTTATTTGGCTTACTTTTAACTATTTTAGTGTTCAAATCAAGGCCGTAACTTAATAGCATATCAAGCATAAATTGATTTTCTTCATTAGTCCTTTCATTATCTATAACACAGCGCTCAACAATTGATACATTATCAGGCATCTTACGATTCACATTAATACCATTACGCAAGAAAATTTCAGAAATTTTTGGATTAAGCACATATATAGCAATTATTTTAGCTGCTTCATCTGTGTTTTCTGATAAAAAATCTCGATTAGATTGAATAATTAATTCGAGAACATCAAGACGATTTTTATAGATAGACGTGTCGATGATGTCTTTTAGATAGTAAGAATATCCCGCCCAACATGGTTGTAGCCCTCTTGTGCGCGCATCATTCATTTGACGGCACAATTGTGTGTACAAATCATGATTATCTATTTCGTTTTTAATTAAATCAGTAATAAGAGTACCCAGTTTAGTTATTCCCAATTCACCATTAGGGAATACTTTCAACAAGAAATTAATTAGTCCGATATCTGTACCAAAGTTAATTTCATTTAATACGGAACTATTCTCTTGTAACCACTGGGTCCTATTAGTGATGTATTGAAAGGCTAGTTTATTTTTATCATGCTCAACCAACAAAAATAGTGAATTGAGGGTATTTACAGGATAAATCTCTAGTAATAATGAAATCACATCTAAGGAATTTTTAGAAAAAAGTTCTGCAATTACATCTTTCAATGATGGTGATATATTGTTCAAAAATTTTTTATCGAGGAAATTAATAAGAAAAAATTGCAATTGAGCAGGATCTTTCTTATTAAGAAATAAAGCTATAATTTTGCTTAAACTGAGCTTGTAATTTACTTCTTTTAAATACGATATAACCGATTCATTATTTAAAGAGTAAGCATTTACCAACATTTGTAGTTTCTGCTCCTCTGAAAGGGATATCTGTTGTTCTTTCAAAGAAAGCAAATCACTTATATTGCCTTGTTCAATGGCATTATTTATTAATAGTGCACGTTGTCTGGCGAGTTCAGCTTCTTTTTGTTTAATATCACTTTGCTTTTTATCATTGATGTTTTTAATTATAATGCCAGTCGTCACAATTACGGTGATGCTGCCAATAATCAGAAAAAAATATTCCATAGAGATTAAAGTTTGTTTTTAGTGTGTTTATTATACACTAAATTACCTTTGGCTTGTAAAATAATATGCTTAGAGCACCTTTTCATTCCAATGATTGTCACACCCCTATATCGATGTGAGCAATAATGTTACAGCCAAAAGTATGAGCTATTTTATGTTTAAATTACTCTTGGCTGTTGTCGGTTTACACTATGGTTTAGGGATTACAAATACTGCCTTTCATCCCAATCCAACCTACAGCGTTTATGAAGTCAATGCCCTGCTTGAAAAATCGTTAAGCTATTAGCGGAAGGTCATAAAACAAAAACCCATGGCGAAATCCAGAAAATAATAAGCTTATTAATCCGGGCTGTAAGCCATGCTAATCTATTGGGTCAATCGAGCTGCAGTATGGAACGTATTCAGGAAGTGATCTCAGAGCATGCCCATTTCAGGCTTAAAAAAAGATGATCATAAATCGATTCCTGATGACATAAATGTTAAATAATCTAAACATTCATCATGCTAAGGAGCGCTGTTACTTCGCGTATGAAATTTATCATGGATTTTATTCCCGAGCGTCATTCATGAACGCCAAATAAGAAATTTCTCATGTGTTTATGCGAAAACCATTCTTGGCCATTCGCTCATAACGCCCTATAATTTCGATGCTTGGCGCAGTGACTCAAGGACAGGAAGTCATCTTAAATCAGGAATCGTTAAGGAGTGACTGTGCGCAAGCACGAATCAATCTGCTCTCTTATGATACATTCAGAGGCATGGTTTATCCGACTCTGAATCATCACAAAGTGCATTGCGCATTCTTGGAGACGCTAAACTCATCCTCAATTCCACGCTATTCGCGATCTACTCTTGGTTAAAACAAACAATTCCTGAGTAAAGTAAGGTGGGCAAAACAAGGGCTCTGTATATTTTGTCTTTCAATCCTGCGCACCCCTTTTACAGGCGACTGCACGATGTATATACTCATCCTCCGGTATAGTAGACACTCTTTAAAAGTGCTATGAATGTTAGATAAACTAAATAAAATAAGTACAGATTAAACTCAGACATTATGAATTTATTCTAAAACATCATTCAGAATTAATCCGATGAAATGATTAAGCTGATTTTTTAGAAGATTCTATGCATACAGTTACCGTTGACGTACATCATAAAAATGGCCAGCTTAAATCCGCGGAGGAATTAATTCAAATCCTCAAAGAAAAAAACAAAATGCAACCGACCCTGGTCTATTTTGATCCCAGAGGAGCTTCAGAGGCAGATACAGTGCGTGTTGTACTAACACAACTTCCGAAAACCTGTGTGGGTGTTTTGCCTTAGGAACCTTAGCACGTCTAAAAATACATAAGCCTCTATAGAGCAGCTCGAAACCTGGTGCTCGTGGTTGTCGTTACATGTGAGGGTATTGGACTTGGGTATGATGATGGATTCAACCATCACACAAAGCAGTGCCGCTTTTTTAAAACGCTTCCCAAAACAGTCGATGAAATCATGCTCTGGGGTAATCGCATCGGTCATCAGCGCACGTCTGCGGAGGTTCGCGAGTTGTTTGCCCTTTAGAAGGGGTTCGTACATTGGATTTAAGAAATAATAAATTGCATGAGGTCACTTTGGATTATCAAGATCTCACCATCCTACCCCAATCATGCACCACATTCTATACCGATTTACATAACGAAATGTTAGAATTTAATAACTATGGGTTGCTAAGACTACCTCCTCAAGTTTGCACCTTAGGTTGAATTTATAATATGTATAATATGGTTCCCCACAGACATCGCCGACTGTAATCACCTTAAAGTTACTTGGTGAGGGCATAGTGCCCCCCAGTTCTACCTCAGACCATCACTACATTGGATTTAAGTGGTTACAAAATTACTTCCAATACCTCATTCAGCACAAGTAACCACTTTAATTTTAGAGCATGTAGTCTATATCTCCTTAAAACGATCTTGGATAAGCCTTATTCAAAGCATCCCACTTACTGTGATCTATATCCGCTTAAAAGGGAATTTCATTTTTCGAAGGCTGGACATCCCATTGCGCGACCTAGAGCCCTACAATAAGCAGGGACGCTTAAATTTGCTCGACAACGGTTATGACGATTGGGTTCGTGCCGCCCTGCCCCTCATTAATGCGGTCGAACAACATGTCGTGCCTAATATGGATTGCGCCTACCACATCGCGACCTTCTTAAGGGCTAAATCCTTAACCCTCTTTAAAGCATTGGCTCAGAAAAAACGAATACCCCCACAAGAAGTTGAAGAATATGCATTAAAATCTCACACAGCTTCCGCTCTATAAATAATAAATTAGAGTCTCTTTCGCCAAAACGAGCTTAAGCTGCTTCAGCCTGCAAAGCATGCCGTGTCACACAATAATGAACAGTACATAACAGGCGGGACAAATGTAATGAGCTTACAAGACCGACTCTCATCCGAACTGTTTTAAATGTAATTTAAAAATTGGCGTTGCATAACGCAACAAAGAGATTACCCATTTCAAGACAAAGCAATCTTATTTCCAAACATTCCAAGTATTAGAGTTTAATATGCCTTGATTCCTTTTATATCTTGCCGTTCGCTCAAATTTTCATGAGTGCATCCATTGCATTCGATCACCTTCGAGCTAGTTCAATAATTTTATAAGTTTTCTTATGTGTGTTTGAAATATGTCGTATAGGACTGTATGATGAACTTTTTTGCCAATTATTAACCATGGCCTAATGATAACCCGCGAACAAATATACACGATGCTCATGCTGAAAAAGCGCGGAGACACGCTTTTTTCGGTCTTGCCAATAGAGTTAATTAAAGAAATCAGTGAATATGGCCAAAGCCCCAATAGCGATATTGCAACCGCCTTAAAGTATGCAGCCTATGCACGGAAAGAGGATGTGGACGCACTAAAGAAAATGTTAGATGCCAATCCAAGGCTTTTACTTGAAGCCGGTAATGTGCAAACACCGGGTGGTGATGAGATAAGGCATGCGACTCTTTATGAATTTTTATTAGGGGCCGGTGATGATGAACTGGCGGGTATTGTGCAAGGTTATTTTGCAAAATTAGACAACGGTGGGCAAGAAAGAGTACGTCAATATGAACGTTACAAACCCCATATTGAAGGCATGCTCACCCAAAAACCCTATGGTTTATCCCCTTTGATTGAATTGATTAAAAAAGCGACCCCTGAACAGGTAACGGCATTGATCAATAAAGACATGACCGGCGACAATGAACTGTGTAAGGCACTGAGCCAATTTCGCAAAGATTGGGCACCTAAAGTGCTTACCAAACCCTGCATGCATTATAACTATCCAAGTCTTCAACATGCGTTTGAACTCCTTGACCGTGAGTGGTTTCATTTGTACAGAGCAAGCAAGGATAATTATGACAAGATTCGTTTAGTGTGGCGACAATTAATCGGTTTTGAAATGAGACGTTTACCAGGCATTGACCGGTGTGTCATCGCACAAGGGCTTTATTATGTGATAGACAAGAAAGAGGTCGTAGGTCGGTCAGAAGCGCTTCGTGAGGCTGGGATAGCCGGATCATTTCCTGTTACCACTACGGATGCTTCAATTGATGGGTTGGGCGGAGATTTTGCGATTGATATATTAGGCCTGGCGCACGGGCTTCCAGGCATGCGCGGTTTGGATCGCGTCCGGCGTTGGAAAATCTATATCAAACAAAAATTTCAAACTTGCAAAACTTATGCGACCAGCCCAGATTCATCCGGCGAGCCTGTGTGCAATAATCTAAACTCTTAACGGCAAGATAAGGCGAACGCGTAAGTGGTCGCTTGTTCGTGCCCGCTCGCATAATAAAATGTTACAAAAGTTCTTGATATTGCCAAGTTGTTGAAGTATCGAGGAACGCTCAAGTATTACTTGTTTACTCGATGTAAACTTTAATTGAACTTTAAATATTTCAGATGCTCTTTGCTTTATAGATTTTCAAAAGAGATAAAAAAGGAAAGGAAATGATCATTGGCTCGATCTCACGTTAATTTTTAATAACGGATATGTTCGATTCATTAGTGAAGCTCGACGTAAGAGGCGTTGTAAGTAATGAGGTTTGACGTGGAACTGAGCAGCCAGAATTATTTTCAATAATTAATCAATTGAAAGTAGCTTATCTTCCCTGATAAGGATTTTTAAACGCTATAAATTTTATTATTATTTTCTTCTGAATAATGTAAGCACGGACCATTTAAAAAGTCATCTATTGATAAATAAGATAATGGAGAGGAAAAATTCCCATTTTTAGCTTTTTCACTATAGTGTAAAGAAATTTCCCCTTTTTTATTAATCAATATGACTGCTGAGTCATCAATGTGCCAAACAGGATATTCTGAATCATCGATATATCCCTTTTTAGCGATTTTAATTTGATAGAATACCCCCATTGAATTCCCATCAGATGCTCGAGGAATTAAATTCATGGGTTGAATTGCTAGAGCACTCCTTCTGGGGACATGTCTTGCATTACCGTTTTCATCTACAACTAAGAGGAGTAAATCTTCATTCGTTATATCGGGTTGATAATTTGGGTCAGACTCAATTTTATTACAAGCAGATATAAAATTTTTTAGCCAGGGGGATTGGAACAGGGGAAATTTAGAATGCATTTGAGCGTCCTTTATCGATGAAAAATTTACATTGTGGGCTACATTATAACAAAGTAAAAAAATATTCAACAATGAGGGTGCAATGGGCAAACTTGTTGAATAGGTCACTAAGCGCATCATTAGATTTATTGTGGTCGATTATCCTACAAAATCGCATCGCATAATCATTAATGGTCAATCATACCTTTATTGAACACTGTATCGACTATCAGAACCCTACTGATAAGTCCTCCAGGACATTAGCCAGTTATCGAAGTGAATGGATTCAATTTGTCGTTGGCTTGAAGCAGGCAATAAAGAAGTCATGCAATGGACTAATATGACACCAACGGATGCGCGTCAACGAAATTTAATGGATTCTGGATTAAGAGTACCCACAATTAATCGTCGCCTTCTCTCACTTAATACTTTTGAGTGGGGATGCGAACAAAATATAAAATACAATTTCCCTGCTTAAACAGCGAAACAGTCACAGCGATACTCAAATGGTTCAATTGTTCTCAGCAAAATCAACAGTTACGTCATCTAGGACCAGCGGGGGCAATTGAAAAGAAACTTACGGTTTTTAAGAACTTAAAACTTCTTGAGATTAGGATGAAACACACTATCAGGGCTAATGTATCCATATCCAGTTTGCCGAGAAATATTTAATTCTTTACACAGGTCACTTACATCCGTTTTTATCCATTATGGATGCTTGGGCTAATTTTACATGGCTGAGTTAACGGATGTTTTCCTTTTTTAACTCGCGCACGTGCTGCTTTTAATGCGGCTATCGTTTCTTCGCGAATGGCTTACGCTCAAATTCAGCGAGAGCTGTGCTCCATGCGCGAATACGTACCGGATTGCCCTAAATACTTTTTAAATTAAAATTAATTTATTTAAATTCATTATGAACTATTCAGTGGCATAGTGTTCGTGTATAATTGCTCAAAATGTGATCGAAATGAATTAATAGGACCCGCCATGGAACACAAATTTGAATTTTTTAGCCCATTACCGCAAGAAATAAAAAATGAAACAGTATCTCACTTGTCTACGCCGGATTTGCTAAAATTTTCAGTGACATCGCAAGGGAATAAAACTTTTTTAAAGCCTGTACTCGAAAAACGTAGGGTGCTCCAAAAATTCATACATCATGTCGTCCGAGGCGAGCATGATGCAGTCAAAAATTTATTAAAAAAAGATATTTGGTTATTGGCGCAAAGAGATCAAGTAACGGATTATTCGACCCGCACCTATCAGTCCATCAGTGGCTTCGAATATTCACTCTGGGCTTTGGATAAACACATGTGGGCCGCCATGATGTCCTGTATCCCTCAAAATAAACAAGGTCTCAAGGTATTTGTAGAACTGCTGGCTCAATACAATAAAGTAAGCAAGAAGGGAATTACCTACACGCTTCATGGAAACATCATTACGGAGCCGCATTTTGATTTTGAAATACTGATTAAAGCGCTACGAACCCAGATAAATTTAGGAAGTATTCCCCATTGTACTGTTGACCGTCATTGGCAACAAAGCGTTGGTGGTGCACAAAAGCTATTGCCAATGCATGTCGTTGATGAGTACTGTTCTAGAGAGCCCTTTTATCCCTTACCTCAATTTACCGCACAACCAAAATCATCCAGACAATACTATGATTGGGTGATTTTAAAAGACATGGATTGGTTTGGCATAAAGGCTAACTTTGCCATCTGTAAAGGTACAGCTGGCTGTATAGCGAGCTATGATGGAGAGCATAATGCGTTCGAACAAGTGGCTTATGATTTGAACGCCATGACGGTGTTATACGAGAAAAGGACTCACGATTTTCTCGAGCTCAAGACAGAACTTGAAGCCAAAATCACTGAAAACAATTCAATTCAGGCAACATCTATAAAGCTGAGTTAATTATGCGATAAGCGTGCGCCTGAAGAAGGTGAGCACTCATGGGGAATAACGGCAATAATTTTGTAGGCACGATACACCCGGTCTCTACGAGAATAGGTTCATCCACCAAACGGCTAATAAAGCGTCATAATGGCTCTTTAGATTAAATAAACATTCAAAAATAAAAATCGAGAATTACGCGATCAAATTCAAAATCTCAGCTCGATTTGGCAAAAAATAGTATCGTTTAATGCATCCTTAATATTGGAAAATACCCTGCTGCAAACAATCATTAATCACAGGAACGTTTTTCTCATAAAGAATTCAGTTTAAAGGAAAAGAAAAATGTGAACGCTATTTATTGTCTCTGCGAAAAAAGCAGCAATTGAGTGAACAGTGCTATTGAACGAAACGTATTTTTAATGAGACGAAAGAGTGTGGCCTCGCATTCATGTCAGGATATCCTTGAGCCCCTCTTTATATGATTAATTTAAAATCACTTAGTTCTTTATATTTTCAATTGATTCACGTATAATTCTCTCTTAAATTATTCCAAGTGAATAGAATGAAGGTGAAAGTATGCAATCCAAATTCGAGAAGTTTCATGAATTACCAAAAGAACTTAAAATTGAAACCGCTCAAAATTTATCAAACCGTGATTTAATAAACTTAGCTCAGACATCAACATATCATTTCGCTTTGTTTCAACCCCTGCTTGATGTTCCTAAATTATTGCATGATGTGACACGCGGGGAGCATGATGTGGTAACAGCGATGTTAAGGCAGAACATCAGTTTAATTTTTAAAAGGGGCGTCGTTACGGATTGTTCTGGGCGAGAATTTGAACACATCAGCGCTTTTGAATATGCGCTGTGGGCCCTGGATAAACACATGTGGGCAGCAATGATTGCGTGCATCCCTCAGAATGAAGAAGGCAGAAAGGTATTCAAACAATTGATTGCTCAATACAACAAAGTGAATACAGATGGAGTCACTTATAAGCTGAATGGGAAAACAATCACGGAACAGCATTTTGATTTCAAAAGTACCATCATCAAAGAACTGCAAACACAAGTGGACTCAATAAACGCGCCAGGGGTTAAAAATTGGGATGCCATTGATAAACAATGGAGAGAAGGTGTAGGTAGCGCCCAAAAGCTTTTTCCTATGCATATTGTCTATGAGTACTGCTCTGATGAGCCTTTTTATCCTGTGCCGAAATTTACCTTACAGCCTAAATCATCAAAGCAGTTTTACAATTGGATAACTGAAAAGGATGAAAATTGGTTTAGTCGGGATTCTAAGTTGTCGGTTGATTTTGCAATATATAAAGGCGGGCAGGCTGTGCGGGGGCGCAGGTGGGGGGTGGGATGCTGCGCCAGGGGCGGCGGTACTCGATTTGGATGCCATGACGGCATTATGTAAAGTAAGAACGAACGATTTTGTCAATCTCAAATCGCAACTTGAAGACCAGATGACGCTAGATAATCATCACCCAGTGTCTCAGATTTGACCGAATTAATATCATGCCGATGATAGAGCCCGGCGGCATAAGCCGCCACATACTCATCCCAGCACCAATCTAAAAACATTAAACAGGTCCTAGTATAGCCAATAGGCGGCTGTTCTCACCCTCCGCAGACGCTTGTCTATTTTAAACAAATATCATCATAGCTGCCCTGTTCTGCCCAATACCAAATCGGTAATTCGCGTGCTTGATTAACCAACCTAACCCCGGGCCATAAGTTTAGAGTTCGGCTTCCACAGGTCGAAACTGAGCGTCCACTTTCTCACAACATGTATGCCTTTTAAATGCCCTTCCTTGTGCATTAGTACATATGAGTGTGCGCCAACAGGCAAATGCTGGCTAAGATGTTCCACGGCCACTACATGATCACCTCGATACGAGGCTCTTTTTTGTCTGAGCCTCACCCATAACCACACGAATCCAAATTCCCGGTTTTATTCTGATAAGTGCAGCCGCAATGAATTGCATCCAGAGCTAATCAAGCTTTTCCTTATCATTGGGGAGGAATAGAGAGAAAACTCTGGGAAGACTTGGCGTGCCAGACACCCATGATTCAGCACGGCTATCCAGAGCTCTTCCCATGCTGCTTTTGAGCCGCGAATAGAGCTCCGTGTGTCGCATCCATTGACCATCCCGAGGTGGGCGACCGATACGCCGCTCCGTTTCTTGAAAATCGTGAACCAGAACGGTTGGGGTGTAACCAATCATCACGGGCGAAGAAAGCCACAAAAAAGAATTCTGTTGGATGTCCTCAGGGATGCAGGAAAGGTTCACCAGGAGTCCGTCAAAAATGGTTGGTTTTAAAGCCGGGAGCCCGGGTCGCGCATGCGTCACCGAACAGTCGAGAAGGGCCAGTAATTGCAAGACCAAGAATGTGGATAAAGGATGGTCGTCCATCAAGAGCAGATGAGGCGATGCAGTACTCGCGGTGCGGCACGGTTCCATAAAGCGTTCCTTTTAAGTCAAACCCATCTTAAAAAGCGCACCGGGCACGCCGCACTGGCTGTGAACGGCAAACGCAAACCCCAGGGGCGCCCCTTGGAGTCGGTTTGAAGCCCACAGCCTCGCAGTCATCATAGCATCCCCCACAACCAAATTGTCATGAAGGAGAAATATGATACACTTGTACTTAGCCGCCATTCCAGTTAGCGCTAGAATCGCGGTTAGTGCGGCGCTGGTGTTGGTGCACCATGCGCGGCACGCTTAGGCTTAGTTTAGAGGGCTTGTTCTGTAAAAGTCAACTGCCCTGAAGCGCTCTGCTTCAGTCTGCATGTCGTGAAGCATTCGCCAAACTCAACCGGCGTCTGGCTTCGTGGCGCGAATGAATAGCCTCTTAAAAATTAATAATTTAAACGAGCACTCATCCCGTTAATTTCATATTTTTTACGAATAATTCAATTATTTTTCAGGGTGCGCAGATTAAAGGCATTTACATCGCCCACGCTTTCTTTTACTCTTTGATTTAAGTAACGCTTATCAGCAGGCATTGAATGATATCCCCTATTGCTTCTCGGCGGTGGGTACCGCCCTCCGTTACGGACATTCATGCTTTTAGGGACGAAGGCCTTTATTTTTCTTTACCCTTTTACGGACACTCAGTCCAAGCGGGATTTCCTTCGCCCGCCGATGACTATCTGGAATCGTATCTGGATTTAAATCAGCATTTGGTGGACCATCCGGCAGCCACCTTTTTTGTGCGTGCGGCCGGTGACTCCATGCGGGGTGCGGGCATCGCTTCGGGTGATTTATTGGTCGTGGACCGCAGCATCACGCCCACCCATGGCCGCATTGTGATTGCTGCGCTCAATGGGGAACTGACCGTGAAGCGACTGTACTTGAGCGCCCACGGTGCCGAGTTGCGTGCCGAAAACCCACGCTATGCGCCGATTCCCTTGACCGAAGACCTAGATGCCGTGATTTGGGGTGTGGTGACCCATCATGTGCGCAGCCATCCTTAATCATGTTTGCCTTGGTGGATTGCAACAATTTTTACGCCTCCTGTGAGCGGCTGTTTCGCCCCGACTTGCAGCATACGCCCATTGTGGTTTTAAGTAACAATGACGGCTGTGTGATTGCGCGCTCCAATGAAGCCAAAGCGTTAGGCGTTCCCATGGGGGTTCCCTATTACCAAATTAAAGATTTGGTGAAGCAACATAGGATTGCCGTCTTTTCCTCCAACTACACCCTGTACGGGGATTTATCCCAACGCGTCATGAGCCTGATGGAAGCGGCCTGGCCGGAAGTGGAAATCTATTCCATTGATGAAGCCTTTCTGGATTTAAGCACCCTACCGCAAGCGCAACACACCGTATTTTGTGAACAATTGCAGCGACAAATTCTCCGCTGCGCCGGCATCCCCACCTCGATTGGCATTGGCCCTTCGAAGACCTTGGCTAAGGCGGCGAATTTTCTGGCGAAAAAGAAACTCAAAATCCCGGTGTTCAACATCAACGGTCAAACCCTATGGCTGGAGCAGGTCGATGTGAGTGAGGTGTGGGGTATTGGGCGACAATGGGCGGCGAAACTGCAGGCGCAAGGCCTGCATACCGCCGCCGATTTAGCCCAAACCGACCCGCAGGTGCTGAAAAAACGCTACAGTGTGGTATTGATGCGCACCGCCTTAGAATTGCGGGGCTTAGCCTGTGCCGGTCTTGAGGTCACCGAGCCCAAGCAATCGATTATGTCGTCGAAAAGTTTTGGACACATGCAAACCCAATTCGCCGCCCTCGCTGAGGCACTCAGCAGTCATGCCGCGCGTGCCTGTGAAAAAGCACGACGCGAAGGACAAGCCGCGCAACGGGTCACCGTCTTTATTCGCAGCAATGTCCATCGCCAGGATTTACCGCAATACGTCAATCACTTGAGCCTGCGCCTCATTCATCCCACCCACGACACCCGGGAAATCACTGCAGTCGCCAAAGGTCTGCTGCGCACCCTGTATCGACCGAACATTGCGTATAAAAAAATTGGCCTTATCCTTGAGGAATTGCAACCCGAAAACACCCGCCAGCAAGACCTCTTTCACCCTTTTGCCGAAGAGCAGCTCGTTCACAGCACGCAACTGATGAGCACCCTGGATGCCATCAACACCCGCTTTGGTCGCGGCACCCTGCGTCTGGCCGCCGAAGGCTATGCGCAGGTGTGGAAAATGCGCGCCGAGATGCGCTCACCGTGCTATACCACCCGTTGGACAGAGTTGGCGCAGGTGAACTGACCCTTCGCCCCGCGGGCTTCGGTGGATAAATGCCTCGGTTTGGTATAAATTTAAACACATAAGGGATTGGATGGAGAATCAGGATGCGAACGACGCAGCTCAAACACTTGCTCGCACAACAACACCTTGCCGGACCTTGGTTTTCCCTGAATGAACATTTATCCCTGGCGCTGATGAAGCGTAACCTCACCCTCTTGCGCGCCTTCACCGACTTTCAGGAGGTTAGTTTACAGGAAATTGAACAACTGGGAGAAGAGGATAAGCCGGCACTGATTGCCGCGCAAGCCGCAACCCAAGCTTTAGCCCCCAAAATGAAAAACCCCGCGCCCTTCTTTCACACCTTATTGGCCGATTCTCCCTATGTAAGTGAGATTGTGCACGATACAGGGCAGGCCTCAAAACGCCCACCCGCAAACCCCTCAGTGCAGGTCACGTCGGAGGCTCAAGAACCTCCCAAGGCTTCCGTCCACGGATTCACCCTGCAACCCGGTGAAGCGCTCGCTTCCACGCGCTATTTTTCCCCAGACAAACACAGCATGGCCAAAATCATCGCCACGCCCACCGCCTTTGAAGCGCAGTATCAAAACCTCACCCCGGACCATGAAATCGATTTGGCCTACGAAATCAGTTTACAGTATTTACTGAACCTGCCCCCGCAGCAAAAAACCGCGTTCATCTCCGGCCCTCCCGAGCTCGTGCATCGGGTGCATGCGGCCTTTTTGACTCTACAACACCTGGCTCATCCCCGTTTCGACGCCTTGACCTTCAAGTTACCTCAAGGAATGGTTGCACCCGCGGCTGCAGAGCGCACCGCCTACTGCAAACAGCATTTAGGCACGCCAAAAGAGCCACCACGTCAGCTCACCCATTGGCAAACCTTTCTTAACCAAAAGCCTGAAACCTTCGCGTCGCGCCCGGCACCCCTCGAAGCCTCGGTGCGCATGCCCACAAACACCGCCAATCCATTGGATATGGCGCGCATCCTGCACGCATCGGACTTAAGTGCTGAGGATAAAGTTCGGTTAAATGAATACCAGCGTTATGTTCAACAGGAATGGCTCAAGCCCCGGGCCCCCGGCGCTCAGGACACAAGGCGGGTCATGCACCAGCATGAAGACTTTTTACACCGGACGGAAGCCGCGTTGACTTTACTTAAAAAAGCCCCCTCCGTAACCTCGGAGTATCAGGTCTTACGCACCCTCTATCAAGGCACATTGGAGGATTACCAAAACCTCCTTGAGGCCTTGCATCAAAATGAACAAGCTTATGAAGCACAGTACAATCAGGTGGCGGGGAACCTGCAACGCGCCTACCGTCAAAGCTTCACCCACGGTGTGGACCATGTACATAAAGCCTTAATCCATGCGGCAGACCAGGGGACACTCAATCCAGAACAGCAGCGCCTCATTCAACAACACGAGCGAGGACTGCAAGAAGCACGAACCCATCTGGCGGCGCAAAGTGAAATCACGCAGCCCCTGCGCCGCATGGTCAGTGCCCAATTGCTTCAGGCCATCGAGACCTTAGATGCTTTAACGGTCCTTCCCGTGGATGCCGAACGGCACGCCATCAAGACCTTAGCCCAGGAGCAAATCGCCGCACCCGATGAATGCTTTGCGCCCGAAACAGCCCACTTGCTGCAGGCCAGTGCGGCGGTAAAACAACGGCTGACGCTCTTTAAAAGTGAACGCCAAGAGGCTCCAGCTACCGAAGTCCCTCTGGATGCACAGGCCCAGAAGCTCTTAACGGAGCTTACGCAAAGACTCAAATGCGCAGAAATCACACCGGAAACGGAGCATTTGCGCAAGCCTTGGGAGCAGCTCATGGAACAGGCTGAGTTTCTATGCACGCAAACGCAGCTCGATGCCCGCGTGCTCGAAACCCTGTTGACTCATTTTGAGCTCATGAGCAACACCCTCACGGAAGAACCGGAATTTCGGGAAACATTTGAGGAATTTAAACGCATCATGACCTCGCCTGCGCGCACCCATGCATCCGAAATCCCCCCAGACACCCTAACGAATCGCATGCTTTAAGTGCGGTGCATTTTGAATGCGCATGGAGTACAATTGCAGTCCTTTACAAGGAGTAGGTTATGTCACGAGAATCCGAATTATTTCAGCATATACGTGCGCGCAACTACACCGCCGCGCTCAAATTAGCCCAACAAACACCCGACCTAGACGTGAACGCGCTAGACAAAGACCACTGCTCGTTTCTGATGGCGGCAATCCAAACCAGTCATCAGGGCGAAGGGCAACCCCGCTATGACTTGATTGAGTTTCTGTTAAAGCATCCGCAGTTCGCGCATGCCAATACGCCACTTAAGGGGCGTGTTACCGTCCCGTTTCAATGCGCCTTAACGGAAAACGATCCGAAGCTGATTGAGGTGTTGTTAGCCCATCAAAAGACAAAACCCATGGAGGTGCTGTATCGACACAAGAAACTTTTATATGCCGAGCAGGCACAACGCATCACCGACACCCTGGAAACGCTACAAGTTCGTGACAACCCCATCTTGGCCATGAATCTTCCTAAAAAAGAACAGATTTTAGCCCTGCTCCTTCACAACACCGTGCACATCGCGCTCGAGCGCGACGACACCACGCTCTTACAGGGACTCGTTGACGCCGGCGCCAAGCTGTATCAGCCCTTACAGGATGGAACCTACCCCCTTGATTTAGCCCGGAACCAACCCAACTCCCACGCCTTTCGTTGGCTCACTCAGTACATAAACGACTACATTTTAAGCCATTCGGTCACCTTAATGGCGGCCAAAAACCTGGCCCTTACGCATCAGGCCCGTGAGCAGGATTTAATCACGAAATTTACCGACACCACCCGCAGTCGTATACAGGCCACTTTTAAATTTTTCGACTACCCTCCCAGCAGTACGGGCGGATCAACAATTCCGGTGCCACAGGCAGGCTTTAAGCCCGGTAATCTTTAAGGCGTCACATCCAGTCGTGCCTGCAGACGGCTTATGTGCAGGCTCATCCTAGCATAAGGAAAATACCTTTATGCTCCTAAAACCCGTCCTTGGATACCGCGTCCATGTTCATTTATAGCCAATAAAGGAACGCAATAGGTTAAGGGTTTTAGTCTGCGCTTGATTCACCTTTCTCACGACACCCAGGAAGTGACGGACGTGGCTAAAGGCCTGCTGCACACCCTGTAGTGACCGAAAATTGTGTATAAAAACATGGGCCTCATACTGTTGAATGCCATTAATACCGGCTTTGGTGCGGTACCGTGCGTCTGGCTACTCAGGTGTGAACATGCGTGCCGAGATACGCTCACCTCGTTATACCACCCGTTGGACAGAGCTCGCGCAACTTCGTTAAAAAGGCCGCCGAACACTGAGGCTCAGGTTCCTATCGCGTGTTCAATCCAAGTGGGATAAAAGACTTTCGGTATCGATGACGGATGAAATTTTTGGTATAGTGCTGTTGTGCCCTAAGCACAAGGTTTTATGGTGCATTCAATGGATATTGATTAATAAAGATGATAAAGATGTGGAAGATACCATTCTTATTGATAGAGAAATGCAATCTATAGGGATAAAAGTAGATAAAGCACAAGCACGCGGGCAAGAAATAGGTGCAAATCCAGAGAAATTAATGAAAAATTTGAAGACTGTAAAAAATTCACAGGACAGAGGCTCAGTGTTGAAGGATGTTTTATGAGTATGTTTCACGGCGTGGTAAATAGTGACAGCTATAATTATTTCCCAGATGACGACTCAGGATATGCAAGAACAAAGGCGTTAACCTTTTTAGGTTTATTTAAAGCCCGCGAAACAGACAACCTAAATGAGCAGACCGAAGTTCAACAACTTAGTAACACCAGCTTATATCAATGCTAACTTGTTTGCATGTAAAATATTGAGATAAGGATATCTCTAAAAAGAGAGTAATTAAAATTAAAAAAGGTGTGAGTTTTTGTTAACAGTGAAATCGTAGTGCTTAAAGGAGCCTGTAAATATTTTTGTATAACTGCCCTTTACAAAGAGAATCGAGCTTGTGCTCTTATTCACCATTAGCAAGTCTGCCGCTGGATGGATATTTCATTTAATCTGACAAAAAATTAATTAGTTTTATTATCATGACTCAGTGTCCTGTCTAGATTAAATGCTCACCTAGATTGAATATATTTAATTCGCTGCGTTTATTGCTTTAGAAATGAAGATACCGATAACTTTTAGAGCCTTATGAGTCCTCTATTTTCTCACAAAAAAAAACATATTAAATCAATTTGTTAATAGACGGGGGCTCCTTGCTGTGGGGCAGTCATGTGGCACTCGAAAATAATCAATGACAATACATAGTAACAAGTTGCAACAAAATCTTCATACCTACTTACTTCTAATTTATGGATTGAGCTAGAATAGCCTCAACACACCCGCCAAGCCTCCATTAGCTTTTGGTTAACATGCTTCAGTCGTGCGGGTTTTTTATTGGATTAAGATAGGACAATGCCATGAATCAAGAAAATGCTATTGTGATTTTTAATGAGCGCACTATACGCAGAGTATTTATTGAGGATGCCTGGTGGTTTTCTGTCATTGATGTAGTTCAAACTTTAACTGATAGTACCAATCCAAGAGATTACTGGTACAAAATGAAAGTACGCGTCAAAGATGAGGACGGTACTGAACTGTCGACAATTTGTCGACAGTTGAAATTACAAGCGCCTGACGGAAAAATGAGAGAAACAGATTGTGCCAACACAGAGGGTTTATTCAGAATTATTCAATCTATTCCTTCTCCTAAAGCAGAGCCGTTTAAGCGTTGGTTGGCAAAAGTAGGCTATGAGCGTGTACAAGAAATTGAAAATCCAGAACTAGCACAAGAGCGGATGAAGCAATTATATGAGCAAAAGGGTTATCCTAAGGAATGGATAGACAAACGTTTACGTGGTATAGCGATTCGACAGAATTTAACTGATGAATGGAACGAGCGCGGAATTACGCAACAAAAAGATTATGCCATTTTAACGGCAGAAATTTCTAAAGCTACTTTTGGTATGACACCTACCGAATATAAAAAACACAAAGGATTATCTGAAAAACCCAAAGCTAATTTACGTGATCATATGACAGATTTGGAGCTGATCTTTACTATGCTTGGGGAGCAAGTGACTACTGAGATTTCCAAAGCAGAGAAGCCAGAAGGTATGGTTGCTAATAAAAAGGTGGCGCAGCGCGGGGGAAATGTAGCAGGTAATGCGCGCATAGAAACGGAAAAAGAATTGGGTCGCGGCGTGATTAGCTTTGATAATTATTTGCAATTAGAAAATGATGAAAATGAATCTGCCAAGTGATTACAAGCAAAGCGTTTTACTGTTAAAAATTGATTTATTAAAAGTTCTGGTTTCTTCTTTGCAGAAATAATGATAAAGACGGGTGAACTTGTTTAGATCCCATCCATTTTGCTTTTGGAGAGTTTTTATCTTATTAATGTCGAAAAACGCATGAGAAAAACTACTCCAGTCAATTTCAAAACAATTAACCTGTAGTCCATTAGAGAAAATATCCGCGATGTACCAGGGGTTTCTGTCAATAATTGTTATAGTTGCATTGTGGGCTTTAGCATAATCCCTTAATAAGGTATATGTTATTTTGTCATATATATCATAATCATCTTTTTTGAAAAAAGAATAACCAACAATGCATATATTAGAGAACGAAGGGCTTTCATATAAGCGTAATTGTAATTCAGCATAATGGCTATTTTTTAATAAAATAGATTCATCCTCTTTCTTCACCATGTGCAAATTAGTATCAAGATATTGGGTAATATCAATGTCAAAAGCAAGATGCAAAGCTTGATTAATTATTGTTCTATGTTGTTGTGTAATTTCCCCGTGCAGCGGTATGACTTTTCTATTTATAAATTTTGTTGCTAGCCCATCATGATTTAAAGTTAAAAATAGGGACTGGTGATTGGCAAAATTAAAAAAATCATATTCAGGACAGTATGGAATGTGTTCGTCTTCAAGAGAATAGCTCATAGCTCCTATAAGGTATAAGAACTGGGGATAGCGATGGAGTAGTATATCTCCAAACTCCATTGCTTCTTCCGTAAGAATGAGTTCTCCACGTCTTTCATAAATAAAAGGACTGACCCAAACATGAAATTGAAATAGTTGGTCGTTATTGGGTTTCTTTTCCTCCAGGGGATAAAAATGCATTTCAAAGAGTTTTTGTATGGCAGTACCATATAAGTCCTATTTTATTGGGACATGATAGGCAGATGCTCCTGCTCCAAAGATATAAATACTTTTATTGCAAAGGACATTGTTCAGTTTTTTTAATATGCTATCAAGCTGACCCTTGGTTAAGGGGGGCATGTATAATTCCTTTGGGTTTATTACCTATGTAAATTATAATAGCTATAGAAAAGGCTTGTATTATTTGGTGGTTTCTTGAATGAGTCATTTGGTACAAAATTAAATCAGTTTAATCGGTGGTTTATTTTTAAGTGCCCCAGAAGTGCCCGTAGAATAAAAAAAATTAAAAAATCCAATTAAAATCATTGTGAAATAGAAATAAATCATCGGATTATCAATCTGATGAATTTTTATATGTGCGGCCTTAAAAGTTGTACCTGTCGTGAATACATCATCAAAAATAACGATGCTTTTACCATTAAGTTTATTGATAAAATTCTTGTCAATTCCTAAATTCTGTAGTTTCTTTTGTACATCCCTTTCTTTTTCTTAGGGTTTTACCGTATATCCAGCCCAAGCTGGCAGTAGCCTTTAAAACGGATGATGAATCAGGGGATTAACGTTATTCTAAGAAAAGATTAAAAGTATTTGAGTGTTCGCGCTTAACTTCGCGAAATCCCTTTCATATACTAAAAGGTGAGGTTTTGCGATAATGCTCCATCAATCCTTTGGGAGTCTTTATGAGTCCGTCTCTCTGGTTTCTTTCCGGCCCCCCAGGTTCTGGAAAATCAACCTGAGCACAAGCCCTTGCAGAACAGCATGAACGCAGCATCCATATTGATTGCGATGCGCTCTATAATATGGTGCACGGAGGACACAAGGCCCCTTGGGAGCCGGGGGCTGAAGCCTTATTTTCGCTGATGTACCAAACTTTAATCGCGCAAGCACACATCTATGCACGGGCAGGATTCACAGTCATTGCAGACTATGTTTGGTCTCCTCAAGAAATGTTGTTTTTATACCGCAACTTAGGCTCTACGTACTCATTTCATCCTGTTTTTTTGTTGCCCGAGTGCACCCTCAATCTAGACCGCGATCGCAATCGGCCCTATCCTGTGGGCTCAGAACGTGTCGCAGAGTACTGGCATGAATTTGATGCATGGCGAGAGCTTCTCCCCGAGCTCTTTATCGATAATTCCCGGCTCGACGCCCATGCGTTGGCCCAGAGGCTCATTCAAGGGCGTACGCACCGTGCCACGACTTGGGTGCAATCGGTGGCGCTCGGTTTTGAATGGTAAGATTGCATCCACTGTCAATCGTCCTTTTTTAAGCCATAATGCCAGAAAAGCGACTCTTCTGTGGTATCCTAGCGCCTAAATGCCACCTGACCCTTAAGGCGACCATGGAACACAAACTTGAATTTTTAAACCTATTGCCCCAAGACTTGGCGCCGGAAATTGTGCCCCGCCTGCCCACGCCCGCGATTTTAAGTCTGGCCAGCACTTCCAAAGCCCATCAGGCTTTTTTTGCCCCGGTCCTTCTTCATCGCCAAGCGGTGCAGCAGTTTTTGCGTCACGTCGTTCATGGCGACCATGCGGCAGTGACCGCAATGCTGCGAGAAAACATCACACTCTTGGTGCACAGAGACCAGGTTACCGATTATTCGCAACGGACTTTTGACCTCGTGAGTGGTTTTGAGTATGCGGTCTGGGCCCTGGATGCCCCCATGTGGACCACGATGTTGGCTTGCATCCCAAAAAATGAGTGGGGCACCAAACTTGTGGCGCAATTACAGGCTCAGTATCATCGAGTAAAGACGCAGGGGATCACCTATACCCTCCAGGGAAAAATCCACCTTGAATCCCATTTTGACCTGCAAGCAACCTTACTAGCTGCTTTACAGAGTCTACTCACGCGCATCGCCCTCATGCCCAGAACGAGTCATAATCGACAGTTGATTAACTTAGATTTTCGCGCAGACGTCGGTGGCGCACAAAAACTCCTCCCCATGCATTTTGTCGCCGAATATTGCTCACAACAGCCGTTCGACCCGCTCCCCACTTTTGACGCGCAACCGAAGTTCACACACCAATTTTTTAACTGGGAGACAGATGATTTTGCCCCCTGGTATCAGCCCGACTCGAGGCTTGGAATTGATTTTGCCCTTGTGAAAGGCGCTTCATCGCAAGCGGAGAGCTACTCGAGCCTGAATTCGCTGGAGCTTCTCTTGCCGTCGCTGCGCGCCGATTTAAATGCGTTCAGCGCCTTGGATGCACAAAGAAGACGCGAAGCGCTGGGACTCATAAGCGAACTCAACGCATGGACTGAGGAGGCTGACCCTCGAGCCACTCCTTAAGGACTGTCCGTGTCTACCGAGGAATCAGGGGCGGACTATACTTAAAGACATCGTCTTAAAAAGAGGCCTTTATGTGTGGCCGTTTCTCTTTGACTGCTTCCGAGCAGGAACTGTATGCGCAGTTTCATTTAATCACGATGCCCACTTGGGCGCCGCGCTACAACATTGCCCCCACCCAAGAGGTGTTGGTGGTGCGGCAAACGCCGGAAGGGTTGCGGGCCGAATCCATGCGCTGGGGCCTGGCACTCCACATCACGGCAACACCAACTCGCCCCGTCGTTCACATCAACGCGCGCGCCGAGACCGCGGCGATAAAACCCACGTTTCGCGAGGCCTTTCGTACACGCCGGGGCCTCATCCTCATGGCCTAGTGTGTACGTAGACCCTGTTTTCGGTCAACATTAGTTCCCACTTTAATAATGTAGTTGTCATTAACAGGGGTTTCCTTTAATATCGCTAGCAAATCAAGGCCTAAAACCGCCTTATCATCAATAAATAGTTCCGCCTCTAAGC
>JAFKHV010000052.1 GCA_017306715.1 Legionella sp.
TGGCTCCCCGGACAAGACTCGAACTTGTGACCTAATGATTAACAGTCATCCGCTCTACCGACTGAGCTACCGGGGAATGTGGTGGGAATCTTACGGGGATTCTTTTTTTTGGTCAAGAGAAAATTTTAATAAATTTTAAAAAAAGCACGATCGCTGATCACTTATCTGTCACCTTGGTTGGAAACAATTCGGTGCTGCAAGGCAGCACCAAAAAGCTAGGCACAGAATTTTTGTAAGCGGTCTAAGGCATCACGCAATATTTCCATACTGGTAGCAAACGATAGACGAATGCAGCCCTCATTTCCGAATGCAGAGCCTGGTACTAAGGCTACCCCTGCCTGGGTTAAAAGTTTATCGGCAAATTCCAAGTCATTTGCAAATCCTTTGCGCGTAATGATCTGTTGTACGTTAGGGAAAATGTAAAAAGTACCGTCGGCTGGGATTACTTCGACACCTGGGATTTGCAAGAGACGCTCAGCGACAAAATCATGACGTTCATGAAACGCTTTGAGCATCTGGTTTATACTTTCATTACCGCCATTGAGTGCCGCGACTGCTGCCTTTTGTGCTATGGAGCAGGGGTTAGATGTGGATTGGGATTGAATCGTTTTCATTGCATTGATTAAATCCGCAGGTCCTGCAGCATAGCCAATACGCCAGCCGGTCATGGCATAAGCTTTAGATACGCCATTAAGAACTACGGTACGTTCGTAGAGCTCAGGACATGCGTTCAGAATATTAACGAATTTTTGACTCCATAGTATATGTTCATACATATCATCTGTAGCGATTATGATTTGTGGGTGGTGTAATAAAACTTCGGCGAGGCCTTGTAGTTCAGCCAGAGTATACGCCACTCCCGAGGGGTTTGACGGGCTATTTAGAAAAATTAAGCGCGTTTTGGGCGTGATGGCTGCGGCAAGTTGTGCTGGGCTCATTTTGTAATGTTGTGCGGAAGAGGTTTCAACAATGACCGGTTTACCATCTGCCAAGAGAACCATATCGGGATACGAAACCCAGTAAGGGGCGGGGATAATCACTTCATCGCCCGGATTGAGTAAAGCTTGGCATAAGTTATAACAACTTTGCTTACCCCCAACAGAAACCAGTACTTGCTTCGGCTCGTAATGGAGTCCATTATCTCGTTTGAATTTGTTGACTATTGCTTCTTTCAGCTCAGGTATACCGTCTACAGCGGTGTATTTAGTAAATCCCTGTTTAATGGCATTGATTGCTGCTTCCTTAATATAGTCAGGTGTGTCAAAATCAGGTTCACCCGTACCTAAATTGATCACATCATGACCTTGGGCACGCATTTGTGTGGCTTTTGCCGCTACAGCCAGGGTGGGTGAGGGTTTTACTTGATGCACTCGGTGTGCTAACGCGATATCCATCTATTGCTCCTATGAGATATACTAAATAGATTATGAAAGATTTATTTAAAATTTATTCCAATTTTCAACCTGCGGGGGACCAGCCCGCGGCCATCGAATCGTTATTAGATGGCTTGCAATCAGGGCTTGCAAAACAAATCCTGCTCGGGGTTACGGGCTCTGGAAAAACCTTTACTGTTGCCCATGTGATTCAGGCCATGCGTCGCCCCACGTTGATTATGGCGCCTAATAAAACTTTGGCAGCTCAATTATATGGCGAATTTAAAGCTTTTTTCCCCGATAATGCTGTTGAATATTTTGTTTCCTATTACGATTATTATCAACCTGAAGCCTATGTACCCGCATCCGATACCTTTATTGAGAAAGATTCGTCGATAAATGATCACATCGAGCAAATGCGTTTATCTGCCACCAAAGCGTTGATCGAACGCAAAGATGCCATAGTGGTGGCTACGGTATCTGCAATCTATGGTTTAGGTGACCCCGACTCGTATCTGCGTATGGTATTACATCTTTCTCGCGGAGAACACACGGACCAGCGTAAAATTTTACAACGATTAGCAGAAATGCAATATACCCGTACGAATATGGTTTTAGAGCGTGGACAATTTCGTGTTCATGGGGATGTCATTGATATCTTCCCAGCAGATTCGGAAAAAGAAGCGGTGCGGGTAGAGTTGTTTGATGATGAAATCGAAAATATAGCTTTTTTTGATCCCCTTACGGGGGAAATCAATCAGCGCGTGCCCCGAGTAACTATTTTTCCCAAAACACACTATGTAACCCCTCGAGAACGTATTTTACAAACGATTGATTGGGTTAAAGAAGAACTCCAGGAACGTTTAGCAGAGTTTAAAGCACAAAATAAATTGGTTGAGGCGCAGCGTCTGGAGCAGCGAACCGCATTTGATATTGAGATGATGCTGGAGCTTGGCTACTGCTCAGGTATTGAAAATTATTCACGCTATCTGTCAGGCCGGGGGCAAGGCGAGCCTCCACCTACTCTCTTTGATTATCTACCTCCCGAGGCTTTGCTTATTATTGATGAATCCCATGTGACGGTGCCTCAGATTGGCGGCATGTATCGCGGTGATCGCTCCCGTAAAGAAACGCTAGTGGAGTATGGTTTCCGTTTACCTTCCGCATTGGATAATCGCCCTTTACGATTTGAGGAATTTGAGCAACGCTCTCCACAGACCATTTATATTTCTGCAACCCCGGGGGCATTTGAATTAGAACACGCGGATAATGTTGCAGAGCAAGTAGTCCGTCCTACGGGATTGGTGGACCCCATAGTCGAAATACGTCCCGTACGCACACAAGTCGATGATTTGATGTCTGAGGCAAAACAGGTGATTCGCGGTGGGGGACGCGTATTGGTGACCACCTTGACCAAGCGTATGGCAGAGGACTTAACCGATTACTTAAATGAACATGGTATTAAAGTGCGTTATCTGCATTCTGATGTCGATACGGTTGAGCGGATGGAAATTATTCGTGATTTACGTTTGGGTGTCTTTGATGTGCTCATTGGGATTAACCTGTTACGTGAGGGTTTGGATATGCCCGAGGTGTCCTTAGTCGCTATTTTAGATGCGGATAAAGAAGGCTTCTTGCGTTCAGATCGCTCCCTAATTCAAACCATAGGACGCGCCGCACGCAATGTTGAAGGACGAGCGATACTCTATGCGGATAAAATAACCGGTTCCATGCAGCGCGCTCTGGAAGAGACCAATCGACGTCGTGAGAAGCAGCAAGCATTTAACGAAGCACATGGAATCACACCGAAAGGAATTATCAAATCCGTCACCGATATTATGGAAGGCTCACCTGCGACGAAGCGCGGTAAAAATGGCCTGGTAGAAGCCGCTGCAGCGTATCAGCATTTAAGTACCCAAGAATTAGTAAAACAAATAAATACATTAGAAAAGCAAATGTATCAGCATGCGAAAAATATGGAGTTTGAAGCGGCAGCGCAAGTGCGGGATAAATACTTGTTACTCAAAGAACAATTATTAAAAAATGGCCCGACGGAATAGGACCTTGAACACTAGGGTTCATGTGGGCGGCGGATGAAACGGCTCAGGCTTCCTACACAGTAGGCATGCACAACACCGTTAACAGGATGCCTCCCGTTCTGTAATTATTGGTTCGAAAATCACTGACCATCGGGTTAACTCGATTATAACATTTACATCTTGATCAAAGTCAATATAATTAAATCGCTTATCCGCGCGATTAATGCATTATTTATCTTGATGCAGTTTCGCCCATTCAATGCAATAAGAATTTTCTTAAAACGACCGAGGAGTTTCTATGGCTGTCCTATCCAATATGTTCCCTTTAGGTAGTGCCGCACCTGATTTTACTTTAAGGGACACCCGCACCGATGAGCTTATTAGCTTGAAAAAAAGTCCTGCAGCACGAGCCACAGTGATCATGTTTTTATGCAATCATTGTCCTTATGTGAAGTATGTACAAGCAAAAATTGTGGAATTAGCGAATCGTTATCAACCC
This sequence comes from Legionella sp., assembly GCA_017306715.1. GTDB lineage: Bacteria > Pseudomonadota > Gammaproteobacteria > Legionellales > Legionellaceae > Legionella. Next base: position 3,912 of record JAFKHV010000052.1, read on the forward strand.
CAGGGTGTACGTTTTTTAGCAATTAGCGCCAATGATGTTGCGCAATATCCGGAGGATGGTCCGGAACAAATGCGTATGGAAGCGGAACAGGCGCATTACCCCTTCCCTTATTTATATGATGAAACTCAGGAAGTGGCCAAAGCTTATCAAGCAGCATGTACTCCTGATTTTTATATTTTTGACCAAGAGTTACTTTGTGTGTATCGCGGATGCCTGGATGAATCCACGCCGAAAAACAATCAGCCGTTAACGGGGGCGCACTTAGAGCACGCTCTGGAAAATATCTTGGCGGGGACAACAGTAGCTACTGAACAAAAGCCTAGTATGGGTTGTGGTATTAAATGGAAACAGAACTAAAAACGTTCAGGATCAGCCATATCCCAATAAGTTTTATAGCTCGCAGGGATTTGTGCTGTGAGCAGTTGCCCTGGGGCTAAATAATCATAAATTTTGTCAAAAGTTTTTACTTCAACCACACTGACGCGACGCATGAGATGAGCAGGCCGTAAGTCACTGGGGTCATCCAGACCCAGTGCCCCGACCATTTCCAGAAAACTCTTCAGAGTATTTTTATGAAAGTTCGCAACCCGGTGGCGTTTATCTGCCACAACTAAACCGTATTGCAGGCGTTTATTTTGCGTCGTAACGCCTGTGGGGCAGGTATTGGCATTGCATTGTTTGCTCTGAATGCATCCGGTCGCCATCATCATGGCACGCGCTGCATTGCACATATCTGCACCCAGTGCAATTTTACTCAGCATATCAAAACCATTGGTAATTTTGCCACTGCAGATTAGGCGAATTTTATCGCGAACATGAATACCCACCAAGGCATTATGTACAAAGACCAATCCCGCCTCCAATGGAGTACCGATAAAATCGGCATACTCTAAAGGAGCCGCCCCTGTGCCCCCTTCAGCGCCATCAATCGTAATAAAATCGGGTAAAATATGGGTGCGCAGCATTGCTTTGCAAATTGCTAAAAATTCGTCGCGTCGGCCGAGACAGAGTTTAAACCCCACGGGTTTCCCCTGAGATAAATGACGTAACTGGCGGACAAATTCCAATAAGCCCACAGGTGTATCAAATGCAGTATGGGCAATGGGGGATAGTACATCCTGCCCCATAGGGACTTTACGTACTGAGGCGATTTCCTGAGTAAGTTTTGCTGCAGGCAAGATACCGCCGTGAGAGGGTTTTGCACCTTGCGAGAGTTTGATTTCAATCATTTTGACCTCAGGGCGATTCGCTTCTTTGGCGAATTCTTCCGGGTCAAAATGACCTGCGGCATTGCGACAACCAAAATAGGCAGTGCCGATTTGAAAAATCAAATCTCCCCCTTGTAAATGATAGGGGCTTAGGCCACCCTCGCCAGTATTTTGAGCAAAGCCGCCAATTTTAGCTCCCTGATTCATTGCCATAATTGCTTTACCGGAAAGAGCACCAAAGCTCATGGCTGAGATGTTTAAACGCGAGGCATTATAAGGTTGTAGGCAATCAGGCCCTCCTACGATTAAGCGTGCAGAGACCTCACTCGCTTTTTTGGGGGCAAGTGAATGTAATGCCCAGGTGTACCCGACACTTAAGATGTCGCGCTCGGTGCCAAAGGGAATGGTATCGCGTTCATTTTTGGCACGTTCATAGATGAGGCTGCGATCTTCACGATTAAATGGCAACTCACTTTCATCGGTTGCAATGAAATACTGTTGCACTTCCGGGCGCATAAATTCAAAAAAATACCGAATATGTCCAAGAATTGGAAAATTTCGCAACACCGTATGTTTGGTTTGCAAAATATCATATAACCACAAAAGCAAGAAGGCACCAAGCAGTACGAGAAACCACCTAGGATGTTGCACTGAAGCTAAAAATAAAAAACAAACAATTAGAAAAAGAGCAAAGCCCAAGTACCATTGATAGCGCATCCGATATTCCTTATCCTAGCTACCTTCGTTATTAAATTACTTACCATCCTCATTAATAATTTTTTCGCCATGAACCATGCGATTAATTTTATTCTCTAAAGAACTGATGAATTCGGTAACCTGATGATGTTGTTGTGCTTGCTGACTTTTACACAAGATGAGCTCATGACTGATATCGATGGCTGCGAGCAAGAGGATATGATAATCATTTAGTTGTTTGGCTTTCTTTTTGTTAATCGTAATTTGATGATTGAGTTTTTGTGCAGCAGACAGTAAATTGGCCTCTTCACCTTCTGGACATTTAATATCATATGATTTATTAAGTATCTTAATCGTGCATGTTTTAGTCTGCGTCATGATAAGCCTTTTAATAGGGATGTCTCTTATTTACTAAATAGTAACAATTTTGTCTGTTTCCAGCAAATAGTGAGATGAATTGGCCCTTTAAATCAGTTATTATGAGGCATGTTTTAAGTTAAGAGACGACTATGTCCGCTGAAAAAGAACACTTGTCCTTACCTCCCTACGAGCTATTTGTTGATGCCATCGCATTCTTATCATTACCTGTATCTGCAAGTGCTTTACACGGAATGATGTGTGGCTATTTATGTGCCGGAGCCGATGCCCAGGGAGAGGCTTACATTCGCGCGCTACTGGATAATAAAAAAGATCAGGCCAGCCGTCAGGCAATATTAGCGTTGTTTGAGGTATTCTCTATTAGCCAACAACAAATTAGTCATTTTGACTTTGAATTTCAAATGATGCTTCCCAGCGCGGAGGAATCCTTAGAATTAAGGGCACGGGCATTTAGCGAATGGTGTGATGGCTTTACGCAGGCATTGACCTTAGTTGGGGTAGGTGTTGAGCAGTTTTCCGAAGAAGATGCACAAAATGCACTACAACATATGATTGAATTCGCCGAGCTCGATTGCGATAGCCTTGAGGTTGACGAAGAAGATGAGCGCGCATTGATGGAAGTAAGCGAGTATGCGCGGATGGCGGTCATTCGTTTACACGGCGATTTAGCGATGAGTAAGCGTGGTGGCGATATTGCACATTAAGGTTAAGAAAGGAAAATCATGATCACTTTTGAGGAATATAAAACGCGTCGTCAACAACTGGCAAGGCAATTAACCCCAGGAAGTGTCGCCCTAATCCCTGCAGCCGCAGAGTCTATCCGCAATGCCGATACTCATTATCGTTTTCGCCAACAAAGCAACTTTTATTATCTAACGGGTTACAATGAACCCGATGCGCTGCTCCTTATCTATGGCGGAGAACAGGATCATTGTATACTATTGAATCGTTCTCGAAACCCTGCAGAAGAACAATGGACTGGAAAACGCTTGGGGCAGGAAGGGGCAATCCAGGAGCTTGGAATGCATAATGCCTTTCCCTTAGAGGAACTCTCTGCACAGCTACCGCAATTGTTTGCAGATAAAGCGTGTATTTATTTTCCTTTTGGTGGAAATTTAGAGTTAGAGCAGCATATACGCCAGGCGCTCTCAGCGATGAAGGCGATGGTGCGACGAGGGATTCAGGCTCCCAATTCACTGGTGGATTTAGACCCTATTCTCAGTGAAATGCGTTTAATAAAAAGTCCAGCCGAACTTAAATTGATGCAGCAAGCAGCCGATATCTCGGTAGCAGCTCATTTACGTGCATTGCGTCAATGTAAACACGTGCGCTATGAATATGAACTGGAAGCAGAATTACGTCATGAATTCATGCGCCGTGGGTGTCGCGATGTTGCCTATGATCCTATTGTCGGCGGTGGTGAAAATGCCTGTATTTTACATTATACCGACAACAATTGTCTCTTGCGTGATGGTGATTTAGTTCTGATTGACGCAGGTGGTGAGTACCAAAATTATGCCGCCGATATTACTCGGACTTTCCCCGTAAATGGTCGCTTTACTCCTGAGCAAAAAAGTATTTATGAATTGGTATTGCGCGCACAACAGGCAGGAATTGCTAAAATTCAACCAGGAGTGCAATGGCATGAAGTACAAAAAATCATTATCCAAATTTTAACAGAAGGGTTATGTGCTTTAGGGATCATCGAAGGCAATGTGGATGAACTAATTGAACAGCAAGCCTATCGACCGTTTTACATGCATAATTCTGGCCACTGGTTAGGTTTGGATGTTCATGATGTGGGTGTCTATAAAGTTGCTGGTGAATGGCGGCCATTTGCTGCAGGAATGGTGCTTACGGTAGAACCAGGACTATATATCAGCCCGAATACCATGGGGGTTGACAAGCGTTGGTGGGGCATTGGAGTTCGTATTGAAGATGATGTCGTGGTAACTGCTACAGGGCATGAGGTGATAACAAAAGCTTTACCCGTAGAGATTGCCGATATAGAGGCGTTGATGTGTGAATAAACAAGTGGTCGATGTATTAATAATTGGCGGTGGTCTGACCGGCGCCACCCTAATGCTTGCCTTGCAACAATTAGGCTTACAGACGTTATTGGTCGATAAATATCCGTTAAATACTAAAACGCAACCGGAATTTGATGCCCGATCGCTGGCCTTGTCTCCGGCGAGCCGTAATATTTTTCAAACATTAGAAATCTGGGAACTATTAGCGCCCTTTGCGACCCCGATTGAGATGATTCATGTGTCTGAGCAACGCCAATTCGGTGTATCAAGGTTGCAAGGAACACAGGACATGCCTTTAGGTTATGTAGTTGAGGTGCAGCATTTAAATCGAGTTTTGCATGAAGCCTTAAATAAAAAGCACGTCTTAGCCCCAGCTTCTGTTACGGAAGTGATCAATGCTTCGCAGGTGCGTATCTCTTTTGACAATGAAGAACGAGTAATTCAAGCACGCTTAATCGTTGCTGCAGATGGCACTCATTCAACGCTAAGGCAATTTTATAACCTCCCCTCCGTAACTAAAATTTATCTTCAGCAAGCAATTGTAACCAATGTGGGGATAGAGCGGCCACATGATGGATGCGCTTATGAACGTTTCACTGCGCAAGGGCCTTTAGCGTTACTCCCGCTTCAGGGAAAACGTATGTCCTTGGTTTGGTCAGTGGCGCCACAACAAGCAGAGCATTTATTAAATCAATCCGAGACCCAGTTTTTGCAAGAACTGCAACAAAATTTTGGTTTTCGGTTAGGACGATTTACCCAAATGGGCACGCGTTCTACCTTCAAACTGCAACAAGTAATCATGCCTCAGCAAACAAAAGATTCTGTGGTATTTATAGGCAATGCCGCACATACCTTACATCCGGTAGCTGGGCAGGGATTTAACTTAGGATTGCGTGATGTTGCTACTTTAATCCAATGCATCAGTCAGTTTGGGTTATCGCCGGATATGTTACAGCAATATACGCGTATGCGTATTCAAGATCAGAAAATCATCACCTATTTTACCGACGGGCTCATTAACCTTTTTAGCAATCGTTTACCCGGCTTGGGTGTTTTACGCGGTTTAGGTTTAGCTGCATTGGATAATATTAATCCTCTTAAAAAATTATTAGCACGATATGCCGGAGGATTCGCTGGTGTTATTCCAGATTTAGTATGTGGAATAGGATTACACCAGATAGCGAATAAGGAGAAAACCAATGAAAGACTCTGAGATAATTATTGCAGGAGCCGGGGTCGTTGGTCTTGTGGCTGCATTAGGAATGGCTCATCGTGGTTATCAGGTAGTCATCCTGGATGCAAAACCTTTACCAGCAGAGCTTGAGACTCAAGCTGATCCGCGGGTATTTGCAATTAACCATGCTTCGGAGCAATTATTAAGAAAATTGGATGTATGGTGTTTACTAGCACAAGAACGTCTTGCACCTTACACACATATGCATGTCTGGGATGGCAGAACCAACGCGGCTATCGATTTCGATAGGCGTGATATTGGTACTAAGAACTTAGGATACATCATTGAAGAATCCGTGCTCAAATCAGCTTTACTTAAAAAAATTGCCCTGAATTCGGCGATTGAACTTTATCCTGAACATCCAGTAACGACAATTACTACTCAGCCAAAACTCAAAGTCATTAGCGGTGAAGACATCTGGACCGGTAATTTGCTTATGGTTGCTGATGGAGCACAGTCACAGGCGCGGGCACAATTAGAGGTCAAGTTAACAACCTGGTCTTATGCACAACAGGCGATAGTCGCTACAATGGCTACAGAAAAACCGCATAATGATACTGCTTACCAGGTTTTCCATCCCGATGGTCCGTTAGCATTTTTACCGCTGGCGAACCCGCACGAATCCTCTATTGTCTGGTCTTTGGACTCAATAAAAGCAGAGGATTATTATGCATTATCGCCAGCTGAATTTTGTCAGAAAGTGGAGCATTTTTTTGCAAGCAAATTAGGCACGCTTAAATTAGTAAGCCCTCGCTATAAATTTCCTTTACAGATGCGCCATGCACAGCAATATATTGGTGAGCAATGGATGTTACTCGGCGATGCTGCGCATACGATTCACCCTTTAGCAGGTTTGGGACTAAACTTAGGTCTTGCCGATGTTGCAACTTGGCTTAATTGTATTGATGCTCAAAAAAATAAAAATAATTTGCGAAAAGCGTTGGCCAGTTATCAACGCCAACGAAAATCTGAGGTATGGCATGTGATTGCAGCTATGGAAGGATTTAAACGACTTTTCGGTAGTACCTCGTTGCCTTCAATTGGACTAAGAAGCTTAGGGCTATCCTTGTGTAATCGTTCATCTTTGTTAAAACAATTTTTTATTCATCAAGCGCGAGGCTGATGTTTAATTTTAGCTGTTGTATTACATCTCAGGAAGAGCGTGCAAAGTGTTCACGGGAGAAGGCCACTTTCTCCGTTACGGTCTCTTGAGGAAATGCTTCATGACGTGCCTCAATCTGTCGATATCGTTTTAATCCACCCTCACGGTTAGCAATTTGAATGTTTAGTCCAGGACGGGCATTTAATTCGAGCATGAGCGGACCATGATCTTTATCTAATACAATGTCGACACCTAAGTATCCCAAGCCAGTTAAATCATAACAGCTGGAGGCAATTTCCAGAATTTGACTCCAATAGGGTACTTCAAAACCGACGATTGGATTAAGCGTGTCTGGATGATAATCAATCATATCATTATGAAAAACACCACCTAATGTTTTACCGCTTGCCATATCCACCCCGACACCGATAGCGCCTTGATGTAGATTAGCCTTGCCTCCTGAAAGTCGCGTGGGTAAACGTACCATCGCCATGGCAGGGTAGCCGAGCAGGGTGATGATGCGAATATCTGGAATACCTTCATAACTTACTTCAGCGAAAACGGGATCGACCACCACACGTTTTTCAATAATCGCATAATCAGAGGTGCCACCTAAACTGTAAGCTCCGGATAACAGACACGAGAGATGATAACTTAGTTCTTGAGTTGTTGTTAATTTCCCGTTTATTTGACGATATCGCCCATACACCTTATCTTTAAAAACGAGAATACCGTCACCACCTGAGCCTCGGGCTGGTTTGATTACAAAATCAGGATAGGGGGCGAGTATTTCTTCAATACGTTTAATTTGTTGCTCGGTTTCAATAATCTCATATAGTGGAGGAACGGCGATCCCTGCTTTTAACGCCAATTGTTTAGTCTTTAATTTGTCATCCACCAAAGGATAAAGCTTACGTGGATTATAGCGAAGTACAAAATCAGTATTACGTTGATTAATACTCAATATGCCATGATTTTTTAGTCTACGAAACAGATTAATCATTCTATTGTTCTCGCAAAAGCTTTGAAACGCTTCAACTCAAAAAGTCGATAACCTCGATATTGACCAAACCATAGAATCAACGCAAGCAATACTAATAACAATTCTGGGAAAGCGAAGATCAAATATTGCAGTGGCTCATAACTCATTGCCCAGTAAGAAATGACCGCAGCAAACAAACTACCGACACCGGATTTAATTGCTTCGGAAGCACCACGCTCATCCCAAGTGATGCACATGCGCTCGATTGTCATCGTCAAAATCACCATCGGAAATAGTGCGACCGAAAGCCCTGCATCCAATCCCAAATTCTGGCTGACTACGCTGATTAAGATCATTAATAGAATAACCACGGTAAGAATTGCTGCAAGGCGCGGAACCAGGAGCAATCGTAGTTGATCCAGGTAAAATCGTGCCAGTAAACCAAATGAAACTATGGTGACAAAAAGACAAATTCCCCAGATCACGTGCGTTTCGCGAAAGGCGAGCGCAATGAGGACGGGCATAAAAGTACCAAAGGTTTTTATACCAATAAAGTTTCTTAAAATTAGAATAATGAATGCGCCAATAGGAACTGTAAGTAATATTTTATAAATTGCCTGCACATTTACCGGGAGCTGTAACAAGGAGAAACGCAATAATTGTGAGTCTGATTGTAATCCACGACTTTTAGCGATACTTAGTGCGTTAATCGGTGTGGGTGAGACCGTGATCGTAAATAAAGGATGCTTGCCACCGTCAACATGAAAGACAGGTTCATTGCCATATTGCCAAATAAGAAAGTCTTTTGGTAACCCAGCCCCACCCGTTCTAGGATTGATGTAAATCCAGTTTTTGCCATTGTATACTGCAAGGTAATCCTTCAATTCAGCTTTATTCTGCTGCGCTAAATAAAGTCCTTTTATCGGCATAGCAGCAATTTTAGATTGATTTAAAATGAGAATGGCGGCATCAATTACACGGGAGTCGCTGAAATCATTCCCGGTTAATAGTTTAGCATTCCCATCATGTTTATTGAGCTCTTTAATCGTGCTTTGAGCAAAAGTCTTGATATCCGCTGAAGACTGCCGCACTTGATTACTGATTGTATCCACTGCAGAGCGCTGGCTCTCATCTAAGGTTTGTTGCTTAATTGCGCCCGGAGCTCTTAATAAGGAATCATTACTTTCTGCTTGACGAAAAATAGCCCGATAGTAGAGTGATTGTGGACCATGTGCCCGTCTTATAGACCATACGGTTTCGCGATTATCCCCGTTTAAATTGGTGGTTACGCCGTAGTTGCGCGAGACAAAATATTCATCCAGGATTGCATAGTGCGGTGGCAGATAAGGAATATTAAAGCTCGCTTTCACCGGAGTATTATTGTCTGCTACGAAGCGTAAATTGGATTCAACCATCCAGCTATTGATCGTTTCGGTATCGGTTAGTGGGACATCAAGAACCCAATGTCGATAAAGAAAAATACTGGTCCCGATAAAAAATAAAGTAAGAATGAGACCATAAATATGACGCGTATTATTTTTCATTATTTACTACTACTCTTAGGTTTAACTGTGAACGTTAAAGCGGGATTGACGGCGCCATCAAAAGCAATAATGGCATCTCGGCCCAGTAACAAAGGGTAATTGAAGCGTTTGCGATTGGTGAGATTGACTTTAACAAACTTAACCTGTTCACCTAATTGCATTTTCATAAGTACGACGGGACGTCGTATAGGCATATTCTGAGTTGTTGGTGTGCCATGTTCACCTTCACGTACTTTTATTCTAACCCGGCCTTTATATTCACATTCAAAGGTAAAATCGCCATTTTTAGTAGGCACTGTAAAGCGCAGATAAGGAATGCCATTGACTTTCGTTTCACTGATATTAATGGCATTGAGGGAGGCTGATTTGGCACCCGTATCTAACTTCGCAGATAAAGTAAGATCTTTATCAGGGAACGACACTTTTTCAACATAACCGTAAATTTGGGTTGCATTTGCCGTCATCACTACTCCGACCAAAAGTGATATCAAGATAAAAAGAGCTCGCGCTAATCTCATGGGGTCCTCTTTCCTGAGTTTATATACCATAGAGTATAAAGGTTCAATAATTTCAGGGTCGTATCGTAGCAGGTTTAAGGCGTAAGTCACAGTCTGGAAAGTTGGTATTCATAAAATATTTTTCTTCTTAAAATATTGTGGTATGATGGTCTCTGGCCGTAATTTTTTGATTGTTTTTAGGTCAGGATGGATTTATATTTGACATTACTTTCAAATGTTAATATAATCAGCGCCATCGTAACTGAATGAGTTGCTGGCATCATGCCCGAACCTAGCGAAGATGAACACTCAGCGATTACGCCCGGCGACCCTCCGGACTTTCCCGGAAATGAGGCAATTCCCGGGTGCCTGCACGTGATACGCCTTAACCTCCGTCGCTTTAACGCCAGTTTTCGACCTGACAAGCTAACTTTCGCCTTATACTCAATATCCGACTCCCTCAGCAGTACTAACAGTACTCTTCGCTTTCTTGTAGAAGTATCTTGCCCCGAGTATGTGGGTTCAGCAGCAATGTTAGCTGGTATTCACAAATTAATGAGAACCCCAGAAACTTTGGCCCTCATCATTGGCGAGGGCCTTTTTTTAGTCACTTATTCCTTTCTTGCCTCTTATTTTCAGGATAAAGATAGTACAAAAGAAGACCCCGTTAAAATATTCATTATGAATTCCTGGCCTTACTTTCGTGATTTTTTAAAAGGAATGAAAAATGGTTATCGTGGTTTAAAAACCACCTTGCAAATTGTCACTAATCTCAGCGGTGCCAATGTTAAAATGTTGGTGATTCCATTGGGTCTTGCTATTGGCGTATTGGCTTCGGCAAATCGCTTTCTTATTGGTTACCTCAATAACATTCGTGATAAGAAACAAAAAAATAATGATATTAACAAACTCATTCCAATTGATCGAAATTCTTACGATCGCGCGATAGAAACAATTGAGTGGCTAAACAGAAAGCAACGCGTTTTAGGCTATTTAAGCATGGGGATGGGGGGGCTGATTGATGGTGTTTATCTTTATGCCGGATTAGTAGCACTTGCGGCGTTGACAACAGTTTTATATACCGTTGCTGCTGCATTTAGCGCCTTTTACGTTGTTACCTGTATTGTTTCGCGATTATACGAAGAATATGAAAAACAAGTAAAATGTGACTTATCTAGTCTCAAACTGGAATGTGAGCTGACTAAAAAATACATCGAAGGACAATATACTGAGATCGTGGCGCTTTTAAATAACACGGCGTTTTCTAACCTTGAGAGTAGAAAAATAGATTTGGCGTTTCTTATTCTAGAAATCAATTTATTGATTACGGGCTTAGAAAAAAACCATGAAAAAATTGTACGTAAATCAAAAAACTCTTACTTGACTGCAGTTTTATTTGGTTTTCGGCAAGGATTATTCACTTATGGAGTGTTGGCTTGTTTTCTCTTTATGGTGACCTCTATTTTTGTGATTAGTAGTGCTGCATTCCCTCCAGCTTTATTATTAACCTGTATTATCTCCGGAGTGGGTTTTATTGCGGCCATCATTGCTCATTCAGTAAGGACGCATTATCAACATACTAAAAATCAAGAAGCAAAAAATTGCGAACTGCAAGCTCAGAACAGTTGGGACGATATCAAGGAATATTTTAAACAATTGAGTGACGTCCAAGATAGCCAACATCCACTTCCTTTAAAAACAGCAGTTGAATTGAAGCACCATTTAATGCAAGGAAGTAAAGTTCCTGAGTCGCCACAATTTATCTTTCAAAAGTGGCTTGAAATGATTCGTTCTTTTTTTACCGGTATATCCAAAGGGAACAGTTTTAGTACTATTTTTATCATGCCTTTCCAAGTTTTTGAAAATGGCCTGCCGCCATCACGTTCGACTTGGATGAATATATTTGCTTTGATAAATATGGTTGTTTTTGCCTCTATTCTTGCTTTACGTGCCTTATTCAGAGAATTTAAACAGTTAATCAAAGTTAAAGGGACTAACAGCCAGAAAGTTCCAGATAATGATGGCACCTATGATGCTGAGCTCGTGCGTGCAAATCAGAGCTTGGCACAAACTCCTAAGAATTCGAGAGTTGCAGGATTCAGATTTTTAACCCCGGCTCAGAGCAAAAAGACGCCTCCTAAATCTGCGCCAGGCTTTTCTTGTATTGCTAGCCCTAAGGCCGAGGCTAGTGCTGCTCACCTAAAGAGCTACAGTATTTTTCAGGCTCACAAATCATGTGATCGGGAAGCTCCTGTAATACAGGAACAACTTATGCCTCAGCAGATGTATACAACTGCGGGTTCAATGTAGGATCGTTATACATTTTAAATTGATTGTAAATTTTAAATGTACGTTGTTGTAAACTTATTTCATGAATAAAGACGTCCAAGCAATCAGCTAATTGCTTTAGTTGCTGTTGGATAATGTGTAATTTTTGCATACACCGTTGTTGGTGTTGCTCGTCTACATCATGCCGTTGTGTTTGTTCTGCCATGTGGTACGCTTTTAAGGCCAAAATTGAGAGGCGGTCAATCATCATACCGGGCGTCTCAGAATGCACCGGACAGCAGTCTATCGCAGCAGGTTTAAGTGAGGTGAAAAGCCAGCCATCCATAGCCTCCATACGATTATTTCGTTCTTGATTGTAGCGATCGATGGCACGTTTAGCGTGATAAACAAACTCATAACCTTTATCATCACGTCGCGCTTTATCTTCCGCATGCCAAAGTTGATAATTGAAAGCATGGTTTTCTTCAACAAGGCGGTAAAACCCTTTTTGTTCAAAGAAAACATCGGTTTTTTTCCACTTTATTATCTGTTCTTTGTGTAGTCCGGTTATCAGTGAAGCCTGGATGGGTAAAGTCATAAAATTCCTTCGGTGCAAATCATGCAAGTTTACCCTAAAAAACCAAAATTAATCTACATTTTCTCTGGATGAGGTCGGACGTTTGCATGACTTGGCTGGCTTTTATTTTCTAGGTGTGGGAATATTTAAGACATACATTAGAAGTCACAAAAGCATTGGAGAGATAAAATGAAAACAATCATCAAGATGTGTATGTTCCTGCTTCCATTTACGCTATACGGTGCAGAAGTTGTAGTGCCTAAAGATTGCCAATTGGTCCCCATATCCGGAAAAGAAGCTCTGGTAAAGGTGGATAAAAAGACTTTGGTTTTGATTCAAAACGTAACGCCACATGATTTATGGGTCACCCATCCTGTAGCGGAGACGAGCGCGAGTGCAGGTTGGTCCAGTAAGCTTGAAGCAGAGCATTGGTCCGCATTGTCCTTGGCTAAAGGACCATTTGCGCTACAGTGTATTGAATCACGTCCAGGTCATGAGCAACAAATTCCTTGTGCGGGAGCAATTTCAGTATGTACTTTGAAGAAAGTAAAATTTCCAGCCGATGCTCAAGGCTCATTTTGGGCTGCAGAGAACTTAAGTTTACCGGCCTTGATGACTGCTGTCGGTTCTCGTGGGTACCTCATTAAACCTTAAGCATCTTATTGCAGTCAGACTATACTCAGAGGTATATTGTGGGTTGCTAGTTGAACCGATAAATGGTAGAACGGCATACAAGCACAATAACAGCTAATAACCTTAATAATGTGGTGAAGGTGAAAAAAAAATCAAAAGATCCCTTTTTCGATCGGGAAAGTGAAAAATACGATGAACCAATCCCTAGTCGGGAATTTGTATTGGAAATACTAAATGACTATGGGAAACCCATGTCACGGAAACATTTATTTGATAAATTACAAATAGATGAAGCTCAGCATGAGGCAATGGGGTTCCGTCTTAAAGCGATGCTACGTGATGGTCAGTTGATGCAAGACCGGCGTGGACGCTTTTGTTTGTTGCAGAAAATTAATTTAAGTCGTGGCACGGTTCAAGGTCATCCAGATGGCTTTGGGTTTTTTATCCCCGATGATGGCACCGAAGATTTCTTTTTATCTGCGAAGGAAATGCGCACGGTGATGCACGGCGATGTGGTTTTAGCTTATCAAACTGGTGTGGATCGTCGTGGTCGTCCAGAGGCTAAAATTCATGAGGTTTTGGAGCATGCTCACGCCTCGGTTGTCGGTCGTTTGTTTACCGAACATGGTGTTTCATTTGTCATCCCTGATAGCAAAAACCTAACCCAGGATATATCTATTCCGGTAGAATGGATGAATGGGGCAAAAAATGGACAAATTGTTTTGGTCGAAGTGATTGCTTATCCAAGTCGTCGCGCCCAAGCAATAGGTCGTGTGATTCACGTTTTGGGTGAACATATGGCACCCGGGATGGAAATTCAGGTGGCTATACACGCTCATGGGATCCCGAATGAGTGGCCCGATGATGTTTTGGCAGAGGTAGCTAAAATTCCTCAGCAAGTCAGTATTGAACAACTTAAGGGTCGTACAGATTTGCGGCACTTACCTTTTGTCACCATAGATGGTGAAGATGCTAAAGATTTTGATGACGCTGTGTATTGCTATGAAAAACCAAAAGGTGGTTTTCAACTCTATGTGGCAATTGCAGATGTCAGCTATTATGTCCCCATGGGTTCGGCCCTGGATAAAGAAGCGGCTCGCCGTGGTAATTCAGTTTATTTTCCCGGGAAAGTGATCCCCATGCTGCCGGAAGCACTTTCCAATGGTTTGTGTTCTTTAAATCCAAAAGTAGATCGCCTCTGTATGGTTGCGGAGATGGCAATCACAAAAGATGGTAAAATTTCCCGCTCGCGCTTTTATCGCGGCGTTATTCATTCACATGCGCGCCTAACCTATACTCAAGTTGGGCAATGGTTGGCGCGGGGAAATACTGATACCGCTTACGAACCTTTATGGCCAGCATTGAATACGTTGCATCAACTCTATAATGTTTTATTGACTACGCGTAAATTACGTGGGGCGATGGATTTTGAAACAACAGAGACACGTATTGAGTTTGATGAACATAAAAAAATAAAATGTATTGTCCCGGTAGTACGCAACGACGCACATAAACTAATTGAAGAATGCATGTTGGCAGCGAACGTAGCCACAGCGCGATATCTCGAAAAAGCAAAAATTCCAACCTTATACCGAGTTCATGCCGCACCCGATGAAGATAAAATTACAGCTCTAAGACAATTTTTGGGAGAGTTAGGGTTAAGATTAGACGGAGGAAAATCGCCGGGGCCTAAAGATTTTCAGCGGACCATGAGTGCTATTGTTGATCGCCCCGACCGACAATTGATTGAGACGGTGATGTTGCGTTCATTAAGGCAGGCGCATTATGTTGAGGCAAATGAAGGTCATTTTGGTCTGGCCTATTCGGCGTACACGCATTTTACCTCACCTATTCGTCGTTATCCCGATTTACTGATTCATCGTGCTATTGGCCATTTAATCGATAGACAAGAAATAACAGACTTTACTTACACTCATGAAGATATGAATCGCTTAGGCAAACATTCTTCTATGACCGAGCGTCGCGCAGATGATGCAACCCGTGAAGTGATTACCTGGCTTAAGTGTGAATATATGCAGGACAAACTCGGACAAACTTTTGTGGGGCATATTTCGGCCGTAACCAATTTCGGAATTTTTGTCGCGCTTGATGATATCTTTGTTGAGGGTTTGGTGCATGTCACTTCTTTAAAAAATGATTATTATACTTTTGATGCCGTAAGGCATCGTCTTATTGGCACCCGCGGTGGTCATATTTATCGCTTAGGCGACAAAATAAATGTTTTAGTCGCGCGGGTCGATTTAGATGAGCGCAAAATTGATTTTGAGCCTGCTGGAGAGGATGATTCTGTAGATGAGTGATGATTTGATTTATGGTATCCATGCCGTTACAGCAGCGCTTAATAACCCTCATCGTACCATCAAACAAATTTATGCTACTCAAGAACGAAATGACCAACGTTTGGTGGAGTTATTAAGCAAAGCAGAGGAAAAAAGTATCCCGGTTGAACGCCTGAGTAGTCAGGTGATGTTGCAACAATTTGGTGATCAACGCCATCAAGGAATTATTGCCCGTGCTTTGGCTATGCCCCAGTATAATGAGTCGCATTTAGCGGCGCTTCTGGAGGCAAGTAACAATCCAAAATTAATTTTAATTCTTGATGGGGTGACCGATCCGCATAATCTCGGTGCTTGTTTGCGCACAGCAGACGCAACGGGTGTGGATTTTGTCGTTATTCCCAAGGATAAAAGTGCGAGCATTACTCCTGTTGTGAGTAAAGTTGCATGTGGCGCTGCAGAAGCCATACCAGTCGTACGAGTAACAAATTTAGTCCGTAGTATGGAGAAACTAAAGGCCGCAGGCGTCTGGATTTATGGCGCTGCAGGTGAAGCCAGACAGAGCCTCTATACAGTACAAGGTACCGAAAACATTGCCGTGGTTTTGGGCGCAGAAGGAGATGGCTTGAGACGTTTAACCCGTGATCATTGTGATGCGCTCTTCTCCTTGCCGATGCAGGGTAGCGTGGAAAGTTTAAATGTTTCAGTGGCGACTGGCGTAACTTTATATGAGATTGTTCGTCAGAGAATGAGGCTTGGTAAATGAACGACTTAAAGCATAAGGTTGCGCAAGCGGTATTAGATTATATTGAGCCCGATATGGTATTTGGTGTCGGCACGGGAACAACCGTTAACTATTTAATCAAAGAGCTCGGTAAAATTAAGCATAAAATTGATGCTTGTGTTGCCAGCTCCAAAGCTACAGAAGCTTTACTCAAAGCAGAGGGAATTCCCGTAATTGATTTAAATGCAACCTATGAACTGTCACTTTATATCGATGGTGCAGATGAAGTAACCTCTGCGGGAACTATGATTAAGGGGGGTGGCGGTGCACAAACCAGAGAAAAAATTGTTGCAACGGTTGCAAAGCAATTTATTTGCATCGTTGATGAGTCTAAAGTAGTGACGAATTTAGGTGCGTTTCCGATAGCGGTAGAGGTTTTGCCTATGGCCCGAAGCCTGGTTGCACGGCAAATTGTACAGCTAGGTGGTGATCCCGAATATCGCGAGGCGTTTGTCACCGATAACGGCAATCAGATACTTGATGTCTACGGTATGGAGCTGCACGATCCTGCTGCATTAGAGATGCAGATAAAGACCCTTTGTGGTGTAGTAGAAAACGGTATTTTTGCTCATCGGCGAGCGGATATAATTCTCGTAGCTGCACATGATGGCGTATCCAGACTTAAGTGATGGTCTGAGCATGGTGAACAGGTGGACCAGGTAATGAGTACAACCAAAGTTTTTGTAAATCGTATTCTGAATATGAGAAAGATTAAATTAATCGGTCTTGATATGGATCATACCTTGATACGGTATCATTCTGAAGAATTCGAGGCACTGGTCTATCAGTTAATTAAAGAGCATTTAATTCGCCTGAAGCATTATCCTGAAGAGATTAAACATTTCTCGTTTAATTATCACGATGCCATTCGCGGTCTTGTCGTTGATAGTAAAAATGGCAATATTTTAAAATTAAGCCGCTTTGGCGCCATTCGTCAAAGTTACCATGGTACTCAGCATATTGATTTCGCAGAACAACAAAAAATCTATCGCAGTATTTATGTCGATTTGAATGATCCAAACTACATGGCCATTGACACCTCCTTTTCAATCGCCTTTTGTGTGTTATACGGACAACTTGTTGACCTTAAAGATGCGCGACCGGAGGCATTACCAAGCTACCAGAATATTGCTCATGACGTACAGTATTGTGTGGATAAAGTGCACTCTGATGGGAGTTTAAAATCGATTATTGTAAGTGATTTGCCGCGTTATGTGATTCAAGATCGAGCTTTGGTTGAAGGACTGAAGCATTTTATCCATCATGGTAAGAAAATATTTATTTTAACGAACTCCGAATATACTTATACCAAAACCCTACTTGAGTATGCGATTTCTCCCTTTCTAAATCAGGGAGAAACATTCAGTGACTTGTTTGAGTTTATTATTACCCTGGCCAATAAGCCGCGGTTCTTTTATGACAATTTACGCTTTTTAGCCGTTCATGCAGAAACGGGTGCTATGACCAATATCTTTGGACCAATTACCCCTGGAATTTATCAAGGCGGGAACGCTAAAAAATTTACTGAAGATTTACAGGTTCAAGGTGATGAGATTCTCTACATCGGTGATCATATTTACGGTGATATTGTCCGTTTGAAAAAAGCCTGTAACTGGCGTACGGCACTCGTTATCGATGAGTTAGGTGATGAAATTACGGCTCAAACTCTGGCCTTACCGATTGAAAAACAAATTGTGGATGCCATGAACGTAAAGAAGGTTCTTGAGGATGAGTATGTACGCTTGCATACTTTAAGTATCGATGAATCTTCGCAGAAATATACGGAGACCATGCTCGATCTGCAAGCGCAAATTGCAAAAATCGATGCGCAACTAGCGGTATTAATAAAAGACCAACATGCTTTTTTTAATCCTAAATGGGAACGGATTTTTCGGGCTGGAGCAGAAGAAAGTTATTTTGCCTATCAAGTAGACCGCTTCGCGTGTATCTACATGGAGCGTCTTGCAGATTTGCTGGAGTGTTCCCCTCTTACCTATTTTCGCGCCCATCGGCGTCGACTCGCGCACGAGGCTGAGTTATAACCCAAAACTTAAAGGATGAAGCGAACATGCTTGGGATTTTACGATTTTTTCTAGCCAGCTGCGTTATTCTCTTTCACCTGTCTGGACAGGCGCCTGGACTGGGTCAATTTTCCGTTAATTTTTTTATGTATTAAGCGGTTTTTTAATGACGCTGGTTTTACAACAGCAGTATCAATTTGATTGGTTACGTTTTTCCCTGAATCGTTTTTTACGACTTTACCCAACCTATTTCTTTTTTTTAACGATTGGCGCACTGGTTATTTTCTTTGGTCCTGATGCGACAAAATTTCATCCGTGTTGGACTAAAAATTTTTTATCGGGGGATGTGCTCGGTAATATTCTTATTTTTCCATGGGCTTTTTTATCCGATCATGCAGTTTCTTCCCCACTAGCGGCCTTCACTGATCATTATCCGGCTCATGTGGATGGTATGCGGTTTCGCATCGTTACTTCGAGTTGGTCTGTTGCGGTGGAAATAGTATGTTACTTTTTGTTATGGTTATTTGTTGCTCGTAATCGACTTTGTGCTGCCCTGAGCTTTATAGTTGCTGCAGCTTACCATTTCTATGTTGTTACACATTTTGGCTCTTTAGAGATGACCTATTTCCCGATTTTTGCAGCATTACTCCCATTTAGTTGCGGTGCGTGCGGCTATTTTTTGCTGAAAGAAATAGAAGGTTCCAATTTATATTCATTTATCAGTTCACAAAATCCTGGATTCATCTTTTTA
This sequence comes from Legionella sp., assembly GCA_017306715.1. Classification (GTDB taxonomy): domain Bacteria; phylum Pseudomonadota; class Gammaproteobacteria; order Legionellales; family Legionellaceae; genus Legionella. The sequence continues at coordinate 22,914 of JAFKHV010000052.1, forward strand.
GTAGCGGTAACTTTGTTCTTACTTAACTGGTGGGGTTTTTATCTTTTTTTAGGGAATAGCTGGTATTTTACTTTTTATTATATAAATACGGGATTAGCTTTGCTGGTAACTATGATTTTTATAAATTGTTCTTTAAGTAAAAAGGGAGCTCGCATGGCGCAATTGCTAGGCGATTTGTCCTATCCCATCTTTTTAAGTCAATATTTTGGGGGTTATTTAGCATGGATGGTTCTCGGACGTGAACAAGCACCCAGAGGTTGGTTCATCTTTATTTTAGGATATATTTTTTCTTTAGGTTTAAGTTTAATTGCGGTACGCTGCATCGATCG
>JAFKHV010000053.1 GCA_017306715.1 Legionella sp.
ACAAAAACAATAACAACCCAGAAAAAACGCAAATATTTCAACAACTTATTTTTGAATGCAGGAGTTATTTAACATACATCCGATCCGGACTTAAAAATAAGCGCCCTTCTTCTAATCCAGAATATCCATTAGCAAAAAAAAGGCGCTTGGATGTAAATCCACAATTGCAGCAACTTTTGAAACTAGGTTATAACCAATCCCTAGCTGTTGAATTCTTATCCAATGAACACGCACAACACCATTATGCAATTTTAATTAAATGGCATGAAATTTTTATTCATACTGTTTCACCAAATGATTTAATAAACATAGCCAAAAAGGGCGGCGAGCAAAGTTTTGTCGCATTTAGCATTTACCAAATGGGGCTTAGGCAAATTGGATTGAACACCGCAGATATAATAGAGTTGATTATCGGACCCTATGCCTCAGAGAGATTAAGTTTTCTTATCCATTATATCGAATTGCTCTTTTCACTCGGTTTAAATAAACAACAACTAATCGTCATTGGTAAAAGCGTCTATTCGACGCATAACCTTCCTCACATGAGTCAAAGTCTTCATCAATTTTCATCTGATGATATTGCAGATTTGATTTCTAAATGTCCCCCTGAAATCTTTTTATTAATTAATCAGAATCTTGAGTATTTAACAAAATCTGTGTTGACTCTACGTCACTTGATAAACCCTCTTGGTACAGGGGAGTACTTTAAAATATGTTGGATGCTCAGCAACTTTGTGCAGCCCCTAAATCCGGGATTAGAATTTGTATGGGCTAATGATATTAGCCAAAAAATTGAAAAAATAAATCAATTATGTCATATGGGCTTTAACTACGACATACTGCTTAACCTCAGTGAAATAGATTACGATTTGCTCATCTCGTATACCCCACAACTGCAACAATATAGTTTTGATCACGAAGAAATAGTGACATTTATTCGGCACTCTGATTACAGGGGTAAGACAGATCAATTTTTGGTTGATGCCGAAGGGTTGTCAGTATTAGGTTACCAATCGGAACAAATCAAGCAAATAGCAATTTCCTCTTGGGGACCAACTCTTTCACGCGCCTTAATACAGACAACGCCTGCTCTTATTGAGCGTGGTTATTCAACCGTGGAATTGTTAGAGGTATTGAGCGACATTTTTCATTCGATCGTTGAAAAAAGAGCTTCAAATCTTGCAATTGCGAAAACACTCACCCCTCTATTACTGAGTCAAGGCTTAGAACCTGTAGACTTAATTATTTTTTTTATCCAAAAACTCGACCACAAATCCATTATTGATTCATTATTACCTATATTACCTCCGTTGGTTCAATTCGGATTCACTTCACAACGAATTATTAGAATAGCCTCTAATTTTGATTTGAATATATATTATCAGTGTTTTACACGTTTAAAAGACTTAAGCTACTCCAGCGAACAGCTCTTGCAAGTAGAAAAGGATCAAACCTTAATGCTTGCTGTAGTGAAGACCTCGCCACTTCTCCTTCAGCAGGGATACTCAATCGCTAATATAATAACCATTGCCGCTAAGTGTTACTGCACTGCTCTTATCGCCGCGAGTGAGTTTACTCCTACACTCATACGGGAGGGCTATAATCTATCTGATTTAATGACTTTTTTTACAATAAGAATAAACCATCGTGATGTGATTCAGACGCTTCTTGAGGTCACACCAAAGTTGCTCGCACTTGGATTAATGACGAAGCAGATCATAGGAATTGCAGCCTTTTGTAAAAGTGAAGGTCTACTTTTACTGGTTGAACATTTTCAACAAATTTTCGAAAACCTCAAAGCGAGAGAGCCAAACGTAGCAAAAGAAAAATTATTAAGTAAGATTGTGAGCCTCTTACATGATTTTAATGGACTGAGTTTTCTAAAAAAATTATTACAAACTATTAATGTACCATTAGATAAACCTAACCGGCCACTCACTCATTTATTAAAGAAAACCAAATATTACTGCCCTCACCTGGAATCTTATTTATTTATCTATCCATCCGAAATAGTCGAGATGCGTCGCTCTACAAGTTATATAAACAGATTAATTGATGGTTTAAATTTTTCCGGAAAAACCAAAGTACTCAAAGAACATTTCGCGCTCCTCATGGATGAGCAACTTTGGTCCCAGTTATGGCCAGATTTACCGCCTCCGGAAGAAATCCTAACCCCTGAAGATTTACAGGACAAATCGCTCAATCAACAAAACTACCATCGCACCGAAATCCAGGACACCGCCGTTTATATAGACTGTCAAACTACAGCGAGCGCTCTATTATGTGCAAATCACCTAAAATATTTAAACCAACAAGTCCAAAAGGCGAACGAAGGCATTGAAGAGGCGATTCCTCAGTTTCAGGCCGTCGCTATGGATAATTACGTCCTTATCGATAATTATGGCGCCTATTTTGATTCTCTTTCTTCTAAATATGCAGAGCGTTATGAAAATCTCCCCAATAATGTGGATGATTTTCCTGTGCTTGCGGTGGATGAGGCACAGCGATTAGGATTAATCACCCAGGACTTAGGCGCTAAGGAAAATCCTGCAGATGCATTACTTAGTGAAACATATGAGCTTAATGAATTCCTCGAAGAGGAAGAGCCTCAGATGAATATGCCAAGCTCACCAAGCAGCTTAGGCGATTTTGGTTTTTTTAGTGCAACCCAGAATAATGCTGAGAGGCTTTTATCTGAGAATGATACTCCCAGCCCGGGGCAATCAATACGAAACAAATGAACTCAGTTGAATTACTAAAAAGACTTCTAGAAGATCAAAAAAGTTTGCCGAAGAGATGGTTTTAAAGTAGATAACATAGTATAATTTTTTATCTTATTGAGCTAAAGCGAACCTTATGCCTTCTTTAGTGGAACAGTTTAAGCAAGCACTAGTGAGCAAAAAAGCCCTAGAGGCGTTCTCATCAGCCTTTAAAGAAGGATACATCAACCCTCTTGATTGGGCTATAGATGAAATCACTCAACTAAATAGAGAATACTCTCAACTCTTTGCACTTGATGATTATCACTTTATTGAAGAAAGAATCCTTTTTAACCAAAATTTTGCGCAATTATTGGAGCGAGTATGTTTGGATTGTAAAGACCCCATAAAAAAAGATTTATTCGCGCAAACCAATTTTTTATGCGCCAACTATATTCAATCGATTCAAAAAAGCCAGAAATCAAAGAAACGGCCGCTTGAAAAGCCCACCCTTCCTAAACCCAAAAAAAGACGCCTAAGCTCCACATTTGAGCAGATTGACGCCTCTAAATTGCAGCACTTAACGGAACTAGGATATGCTCCCACCCACGCACGAGCAATTTTATCCAGTAAACGGGCACGGCCAAATTACTGTTCGCTGACACGCTGGCATGAACTGTTTATTAACCTGTTCTCTCATGAGCAATTGGTTCAAATCACCCTTGAAGGGGGTGAATCGAGTTTTATCGCTTTAAGCGAATACCTGCTCCCGCTCGTCAACTATAGGTTTAGCAGTCAAGATATTTTTAGATTGATAAAAAAACCAAAGGCCTTTGCGCGAATAGCGTGCATTTTTAATCATATGGATGACCTTGTTATGCGGGGTTTTAATTACCAGCAACTGGTCATTATGGGTGAAAGTGAGTATGCAATCCATAATCTCCCACAGATTAATGAAAAAATATACGCATTTCACGGTGATGAGGTCACAGAATTCGTTTCTAAAAGCCCTCCTGAATTTTTTTTATTAATCTATCAAAATTTAGATTTTTTTATATCTTTATCCTTGTCGTTTAATCATCTTATGGCGCTTATCCATGAAGGAGATTTAAACAAACTTCAATGGCTAATCAATCATTACGCAATTCTTAATGTTCTTACGCCCGATATTCTATGTTCATCTGATATAAGCCAACTGGAGCTTAACCTTGAAAAAATAAATCAGTTAATCGTTATTGGCTATTCTAAAGAGCTTTTGTATGGACAAACATTAAAAAAATTGGAGTTTTTAATTGAATGTACGCCACGTCTTATAAATCTTGGATACGGATTGGAAGAAATAATGAAACTTATTGGCGATAAGGATTACCCTTTTAGCATAAGTGAATTTATTACCTACTTTCAGTATTTATCGGATTTAGGATACCCACAAGATCAAATAAAACAGATGAGCTTGTCATGCGGGGGACTTCCACTTTTAACCGCTTTAGTTAAAAGCGCACCGGCACTCCTGACAAGAGGCTACTCATCTCTTGAAACAGGACCGTTATTGATAAATATTTTAACGTCCGTATCCGAGCACGAAGCTTCGTCCTTGAAAGATGCGGTTAAGTTTACACCACTAATGCTGGCGCAAGGTATTCAACCACCGGACTTAATCCAGTTTTTTTGCCAAAGCTTAAATCACAATACCATCATTACCTTACTGTTACCTTATTTACCACAGCTTTTTGAACATGGGTTATCGTCTGAACGGATTATGAAACTAGCCGCTAATTTTAATTTAAATACGTATCTTCCGTATTTCATACGTTTAAAAGAATTAAATTACTCCTGCGATCAAATATTACAGATGGAAAATAATCCAAAATACAAAAAGTTAATGGGTACCCTTATTGAAACAACGCCAGAACTGACCAGCCAGGGGTATTCAACCGAAAATATATTAACCATTGCGACAAAATGTTACCCCTCCGCCCTAATCCCCGCGAAAAAGTTTACCCCTCCTTTAATTACTCAAGGCTATAGTCTATCGGAATTAATTCATTTTTTTTCCAGACAAATAAAACACAGTGATGTCATCCAGACGCTTCTTGAGGTCACACCCACATTGATTGCCCAGGGATTAACAACGACGCAAATCATAAAAATGGCCCCTTTTTGTAAACGTGAAGGTTTACTCTTATTGGCTAATCATTTTCAGCAAATCTACGATGCCTTCAAAGTAAGAGAAGCGAATTTATCCAAGGAAAAATTACTGAGCGCTCTTTTACGCCATTTATCAGGTTTGAATGCACTGAATTTTATAAAAAATTTTTTATCTACGATTAATGTGTCATCTGAAAAAACAAACCATTTACTACCCCATTTATTAAAAAAAACCCATTATTATTGCCCTCAAAAAAAATCCTACTTATTTATATACCCTACAGCAGTTAGAGATATGTACCATGTAGCTACTGATATAAATGCCACTCTTCGTGTATTCAATTACTCTGGAAAAGTAAAAGCATTAAAAGAACATTTTATACTGGTGATGCCGGAACAACTTTGGTCGCACCTATGGCCGAATTTAACTTCTCCCAGAGAAATTGTGACACCCGAAGATTTACAAGACAAATCGCTTCATCCGCAGAACTACTACCGTGCCGAGAGTCAAGACACCGCCATCTATATAAACTGTAACACTAGGGCAAGCGCTGTAGTATGCGCAAATCACCTAAAATATTTAAACCAACAAGTCCAAAAGGCGAACGAAGGCATTGAGGAGGCGATTCCTCAATTTCAGGCCATAGCTATGGATAAATACGTCCTTATCGATAATTATGGCGCCTATTTTGATTCCCTTACTTTTAAATATGCAGAGCGTTATGACAATCTCCCCAATAATGTGGATGATTTTCGTGTGCTTACGATGGATGAGGCACAGCGATTAGGATTAATCACCCAAGGCTTTGATGCTGAGTACAATTCTATAGATGCATTGTCTAGTGAGATCGAGGAATTCTTCGCTGAAGGAAAACCGCAGGAAGGTAGGCCAAGCTCCTCTGGCAGCTTAAATGCTTTCGGGTTTTTCAGCGCAACCCCAAAAGATGCAGAACAGATTGATATTGACGCATCCGCTCAAGAACTAGACCCTAACCCGTTTAAATAGCTAGTTAAATATTTAGAGCGCTAGCTTTCATAAAGTTTTTTGCGATATAGTAAATCGGCTACCCATAAACACAGGATGTGTCATGAACTTTATAAAGTAATTCTTATTGTTGAGTCTCGTCATAATTGGCGCTATTTGGCTAAGCGTGGCCAATGCGGGTTCGCCCGTCTGGACTTTTATGCCGGTCGAGGGCTTTCCCCCAAAGATTAAAATCTCGCCCAATGATACGGCAGCAATACAATATAAAATAACCAATAATTCGCATCGTCCACATCAATTGACAATGAAGCCGATTGCAGGATTAAGCACCGCTGGATGTACGACACCCTTAGGCTTTCAGCAATCATGCATTTTAACCCTAACGGTGAATGGGCATGCGTTGCCCGGGGATATTCAGGGTGGCCCGGTTCTGTGTAATGTAGGTAGCCCCCTGCAATGTTATCAACCAGATCCCGCGAATCGATTACTCATTGAACGCATCCAAGTACCACCACCGCAGATGACTTACACTGTAAACAGCTCCGCCGGCATCAATGGTTCGATTAGTCCCATGGGGATACAAACGGTCAATTCAGGAGCTGCTTTAACCTTTACTGCAACTCCAGACAGCGGCTATGGCAGCTTTCAATGGCTTGTAGATGGCAATGTTGTGCAAATAGGGGGAAACACCTATCAGCTAACCAACATCCGTGCGAATCATTTAGTGACCGTAAGTTTTGGACAAACAACACTCAGTGCGAATACCGCTGAACTGGTCTTAAGTATCAGCGGGCTTACTGAATATGGAATAAATGGCGGACAAGCCTCCGGTCTGGCACGACGAATGATCATTACCAATACGGGAAGCGTACCCGCTACCAACCTCTCTTTAAACTTCAGTGGTTTACCGTTAGACGCCACGATCAGCAGCAATACCTGTACTGGTACCTTAAATGGGGGAAGTTCCTGTTATATTGAAATTCAGCCAGGTACCCAGGCTTCATCGAATTATAATCAAGCACCCGTATCGACACCAACACCCGGCACCATCACTATCGGCGCTGATAATGTACCTGCAGCTACCCCAGTAAGTGTCATTATCTTAGGTTATGGTTGTATCTATCAACAAGGGTACGTTTTTGCTCTGGATGATACACAAGGATGTAGCGGTGGTATTTGCACTGGTAATGTGGGCGGTAAAGTAATGACCACCACCGATCAGGCGGATACCACAACCGGTATTATCTGGAGTTCAAATGGCACCGATGGTACCACAAGTTCAACGAATTATTTTAATATTCCAGGCATAACGGAAACAGATACCTCACCGTGTATTGGGAATAGTGATGGTGCGTGTAATAGCACCCAAATACTCAACCACTATAGTCCAGAAACCACCTACCCTCTAGCATATTTTGCCGCAGGATTATGCCATCAAACTATCAATGGCCTCACCGACTGGTATCTACCCGCAGCATGTGAGCTTGGCTACGATGTGCAGGCTCGGGGTACTAACTGTGGTTCCATAAGCGCGCCGTTGCTGCAAAATATTTTATCAAACCTGGTTGATCCCACATTAGTATTTCTCAATGGCAGCTACTGGAGTTCGACCGAGCTGTCTATATTCGCCCAGTTTTCAGCGTGGTATTTACTTTTTGATGCCGTAAACGGCAATGATCAAGAGGCGAATACCAAGGCCTATATGTATGACGTGCGTTGCGTACGGCGTCTGACTTAAGGGAGCGAACATATCGTATAATTGGGTATGAAGCTGTGTCAAAAACAGTTTGATACCCAATGAGAATAAAAATTAAGTAAGAATACTTTTAGACGAATAACTATTTTTTAATGCTATTATTCGAGCTCAATGAAACATCCATATTGGTTACTTTGGTGAGTGCATCTAAATAAACTACACGGCTGTTATTGACTGCTCGGGTTAATGAATTAGGAATTAGCCCCTGTTCATAGTATTTATTAGCCAATTTTTGCGCAAAAGCTTCCGGTTCTGATTTACCAATTCGCTTAAAGAAACTCTTATTATCGTATTCTTTTTGTTTCAAACATTGGGTTTTCCAACAAGCCGCCAATAATTGATAAAAAGGATGCAGCAGATAATTGGTCGATAAATTCTGTTGAATCGTGATCTCGATATTCCGTGAAGAAACGTCTGCTTTTAAATCATTATACGCCCGATCCAGTTTACTTATTAGAAAAGGATGAATCGCTTCACTCTCATGAACGAGTAATGTTTTTTCATCGACAGCTTGCATGAGTAATCGATTCAAGCGCGATTTCCATTGGGCTTTTTCATCAAAAGTTACACTGTAACCCCGATAAGTAGGATTGAAGTTAAAATCTTCAGCTTCATTCAGAAAAAATTCTAGTGCTTTAATGATATTTGCTTTTCCCTTAACTTTAATTCTCTTGGTCCATCCAGAATAGACACCTGATGGATTATGTAAGGTGTAATCTATTTTCTCCTTGAATCGATATTGATGGCGTAATAAGGCTTCTGCTGCAATGCAGCCGCTCGTTTTTCTTCCATCATCATTCTTTTCATGATGATCAGGAGGAAATTCCAATGTCAGTTCGTCTTCTTTTAATTCAGGGATGAAAAAAGTGTACATAATAATCGCAAAATAATCGTGATGGGCTTAAATTATACTTAAAGAGTTTTGGTTGATCAATGGATATTTAAGGAGGGAATAAGGAACCACAGCACCATATAGGCGCTGCGGTTTAAGCACTAGTCTTGATCGTGACAATCTTTGTAATGTGCTTCCATTTTTTCTTGCATTTTCATCATTTTATTTTTTAATTCAGCACGTTGTTGATCATTGAGTACTGAGAAAATTTGATTACGCGCAGATGCTTTTGCTTTCATCACATCGCCCAATAATTTAGTTTTTTGATCAATTAAATCATTAACTTTTGCTTGATCCATGTTGCTTGAATTCACCTGGTCGCGGATTTGTTTGCTTAAATCATGCATCTGACGACCGTCTTGTTGCATAGTGGTTTTTAAGTTTTCAAGAACTGGTTTAATTTTTTGTTTTTGGGCGTCATCTAATTTTAATGACTCCACCATTTTATTCATTCCCCAGCCACAATGGTCGCCATGCGCCATAGCAACAGTCGAACCCACGACTAAAGAACATGCCAGTACTACAGATCCTAATATTTTTTTATACATGATGCCTTCCTTAGTTAGTTTGAAATTATAAAAACATAAACAGTATAGCCCTATTTTCTTTAAACGTGTTCCTCTCTTTAAAAATTTAATTTTACAGTTGGATATGATTTATTCTTATCACATGTGGCAGTGCTTGCAATCCTTGTTGGAGCTCGTTTAATTTATCCGAAGACCCACGCAGGTCGATTAAGTTGACCGCCACCTCATCCCGGGAATTATTCACCATTTGTTCAATATTAAAACCAAGACGAGAAATATTTTCTGTAATCAGCGCGATCGCTCCGGGAATATTGCGATTGACCACCAACAAACGCGGACAATTATCATAACCATGAAGATAGGTGTTCGGGAAATTAACGGCATCTTCTATCGTGCCAAACTCGAGATAATTACGAATATTGCGAATTACTTTAGTCGCAGCATTTTGCTCTGCCTCCACCGTGCTTGCCCCTAAATGCGGAAAGCTTAAAACTTTGGGATGGTTTATTAAATGCGGCGTTGGAAAATCCGTAATATAACCCATTAGATGCCCTTTATCTAACTGCTCCACAACAGCATCCTCTGCAACAATAGCCTCCCGTGAGAAGTTAAGTAACAAAGCACCTGGTTTGCTTGCCTGAAGGGTCTCCTGGTTCATGAGGTGTTTGGTGGCCGCACTTAAGGGTACATGCAGGGTAAGAATATCGGCCTGATTCAACACCTCATTCAGTTCTGTGGTTTTTTCGATTTGAGGCATTAATGCCAAAGCACTGCTTAATGTCATATTCGGATCATAGGCAAGCACGCGCATACCCAAAGCCTGCGCCGCATTGGCTACTTTAACCCCAATGTTACCCAAACCGATAATACCTAACGTTTTCCCTAAAATTTCATGACCTACAAAATTCTTTTTTTTGTCTTCAATCTCACGCGTTAATGAAGTCTCTGAAGATAATCCACATAAAAATTGCCGCGCAGCATCTAAATTGCGATACCCAATCAGTATTGCCGCCAAGGTTAATTCTTTCACCGCATTGGCATTGGCACCGGGAGCATAGAAAACGGGAATACCCCTTTGTGTTGCTTGTGCTACCGGAATATTATCCGTACCTGTACCTGCACGCCCAATTGCCTGCAGCTGTTTTGAAAAAGGATGATTATGGAGTGAGTGTGAGCGCACGAGAATGACATCCGGCTCTGGCCAATCCTGGCTGAGCTGATAGTGTTCTTTTTTAAACAGGCTCAAACCTACAGGTGATATTTTGTCAAAAATTTGCACCTTAAACATACTAACTCTCCTGTATCAAAACCACTTTATTTTTGATTGCGGCCAATCCCAAATCATAGTGAATCGCCTCAGCACCCGTTAATTGTGTCGACTCTGCTTGCGTTAATCCCAAAGGCAATAATGAATACAGTTCTTCGCCATTGATAAAAAATGGAGCATGAGCTTTTATCCAAGCTTTTGGGTGTTTACCCCCATAACCAATAAATCGTGTAACCGCTGCCCGCGCTTCCCAATCGCTCATTCCATCACCAATCAAGAGTGAGTTGGCTGAAGCAGGAGCTAAATCGAGTATTGCTTGAGCCTTACCCTTCGCTTGGGCTAAATAAGATTGCTCATCAAACCCGCGGTAGGAGCCGTGCTCATCGAAGTAAACATCGACCGCCAATACTTGTGCCAAAGGGATGCCTACACGCGTGGCAAAAGGAAGTATGGACTCGCGTATGCCTCCAGACAGGATATATACTTTTTTATTCAGTCTCAGTAGCAGTTTAACGACGGCTTCTGCTCCGAGAGTTTGGGCTTTCAAGTATTGGGCTGCCAGTAATTGTATTTGCGCTTTTGTGGGTTGGGTATAGACTAAGCGCGCTCGATAATCTTCAAGCGTCAGCCCAGTCTGCTCCATACACCGACGAGTAATCTCTTGAACCTTTTCGGCAACGCCATTCATTTGTGCTAAAACATCAATCCCTTCGAGGGAGGTTAAGGTGCCATCAAAATCAAAAAAGAAGTGATCGATAATCGTTTGCGGCTGCCATGCTTCAGTATTCATTCGGGTTCAGAAAATTAGAATAAACTTTTATGATTATAGTGCATCAGCACCAATCTCTCCGGTTTGATAATTCTGGTTAAAAAATCCCTACAAAGCTTTACATCTAAAAAAAGCTTCGCGACAATGTTTGAAGAACTGCAAAATGGAGTCACTGAGTGAATTATTTCAAATCGTTTTTAATCGTACTCATCTGGTCGCTGACGCTTACCGCTCATGCTGATGTGATGCTCAAGGGCTTGGATGGACGTACAGTTTCCTTCGCCTCTTTGAAAGGCAAATGGGTGTTAATTAATTATTGGGCCAGTTGGTGTAAGAATTGTGTTGCTGAGATCCCAGAATTAAACCGCTTTTATCAGAAACATGCGCAGGATCCTGTGGCTTTGTTCGCGGTGAACTATGATGCGTTGCCAATAGAGGCACAAAATGACTTGATTATGCGGTTTAATATTAAATATCCATCTTTAAAAACCGACCCAGCGTTTGCTTTGGGATTAGGTGATATTGTCGGAGTTCCCGTGACCTTCGTCTTTAATCCAGCAGGTGAATTGGTGAATACGCTCTACGGGGAGCAGAATTTACGCTCATTAGAAGAAGCAACGACTACTTAAACCGCATCGGAACCTATCGTATTAGGGAATAAACGTATCTTTTGCGCTTGCGTTAAACGAATTTTAAGAAGCCAATCTCCATCCGCACTAATTTCTTCTGTAATCACTGCACCCAGCTGATAAAGCTGGGCACGAAGCTTGGCTTGAGTCGGCTTCAGGTGAATATCTTCTTCTACAATATGCCCATGCAGTTGGGTGCTAATCGCTTCTTTTAATAAATCCAAACCAAGATTTGCGGCGGCGGAGACCCAGACCTTGCATCGCTCCTCTTGTTGATCTAGCTGTGCGATCCAATCTTCTTTGAGATCGATCTTATTGAACACCTGGATCATCGGAATATCATCAACACCTAGCTCATCCAAAACCTCTTGCACCGAGGTGACATGTTCGCGCCATTGTGGATCAGAAATATCTATGACATGCAGCAGAAGATCAGCTTCTTGCGTCTCTTCAAGGGTTGCGCGAAACGCCTCAATTAATTGGTGGGGTAAATCCCGTATAAAACCTACCGTATCTGCTAAAATAGCGGCCGAAGATCCAGGAAGTGTTAACTGGCGCATCGTTGGATCAAGGGTTGCAAAAAGTTGATCCGCAGCATAGATATGCTCGCCGGTTAAGGCATTAAAGAGCGTTGATTTTCCGGCATTGGTGTAACCAACCAGGGAAACAGTTGGCATCGCCGCTTTGCGTCGCGCCTGGCGATTTTGATCGCGGCTACAGCGCACTTTTTCCAGACGCTTATTAATATATTTGATGCGTTCGCGTAGGAGGCGTCGATCTGTCTCCAGCTGCGTTTCACCAGGACCTCGCAAACCAATGCCGCCTTTTTGTCGTTCAAGATGTGTCCAACCCCGAATTAAGCGGGTAGATAAATGTTGCAACTGCGCGAGCTCTACCTGCAATTTACCTTCAAAGGTGCGTGCGCGCTGTGCAAATATATCTAAGATGAGACCACTGCGATCGACTACGCGACATTGCAGTAAGCGCTCAAGATTTCGTTCTTGCGAAGGAGACAATTCATGGTTAATGAGGACTAGCTCTGCTTGCAGTTCCTGAACTTTTTCTGCGAGTTCCTCAGCTTTCCCTTTACCGATGTAATACTTAGCCTCAGGGGTTGCGCGAGTGCCCTGTATGTAGCCTAAAATTTCTGCTTGAGCAGATGTTGCCAACTCTTCAAATTCACTCAGGGCTTTTTCTGCATCAATTCCTGGCAAACCTAATTGCACAAGTATTGCGCGTTCGCCACCTTGTGGACGTTCAAACACTTATCTATCTCCGACTAACAACAACCCGAGCAAGCGAAAGCATATACCTTGAAATAACTGCCGCCACGGCGCTTGCTCAATTTGCCTTAGTCTGCCACAGATGCATCGCTTCCACCAGCATTCTCATCATGAACCGGCATTTTGATTGCTCGTGATGGAACTACCGTTGAAATCGCATGTTTATAAACCATCTGCGTTATGGAGTTTTTCAACATGACTACGTATTGATCGAATGAATCGACCACGCCATGCAGTTTAATTCCATTCACCAAGAATATTGAAACAGGCACCTTTTCTTTACGTAATTCATTTAAAAAAGGGTCTTGTAGTAAATGATTTTTAGACATTGCCTACTCCTTGTTATTGTAATTTTAAAAGGCAAAACGTACATCTAATAGCGTTGTCGACCTTCTTAATTAAAACTTTAGCCCAAATTCATGACAGTGCAATGTAATTTCGTTAATATATAATTCTCTATGATGCAGAAAGTGGATTTTAAATCAGGAAGATTTAGCTGCGATCATAGGTTTATCCTGCAAAGTATCTATTAGAGTATAGAAAATATTCGGATGCTTGTGTCTTTAAGCATTCATTTCTGGAATTATAAATAAGGAGATCGTCATGCCCTTTTCCCCTGAACAATTAATGGCTTTGGAAAATCCATACAAAGATTTAAATGCTGATCAATTGGCCGAAAATGAAGACGTGTTAAATAATCTTTCTGCAGCTGATAAACATACACTAGCGGTTAAAATGGTAACACTGTGCCCGGTTAATGAGTTAAAAGAATTTACAATTAGATTGCGCGCCATTAAATCACTCATTCCAAACTCTGAATCCTTTCATCAGGCAATTGAGCCGTTAGTCCGTATAAAAAGTGTATTAACTAATCTGGATAAACCAGAATTAAATAATCCACAAGAGTATTTACAAGAAAATGCGGCTATTATGCGCAAGTATCCAGGATTCACGAAAGATATGGTCGCTATGTATCAACAGGCACTACCTAAGCATATGGATGTCATGGCAGTAATTTCAAAAACAAATAAACCGAATATGCATGGTATGTATGGCCATAAATCAACACCTACATCATTACCGGATACCACAGCACCCCACTCTCCATTGTTTAAGTAAAATGATTAGGCCTGCTTTGCGGGCCTTTTAAGACCATGCGGATCATTTTGAATATATAGAAATTATAAAAGTTTATTTTAGCTATATCACAACGTGTAGTTATATACCGACCTAAGTATCACTACGTCCCGCGACTGTACCCAACTTTTGGATTCCGCGAATAAGTCGCGGTTCGCGGGTGGTAATCCTAGTATCCTTATGAGCAATTCTGGAAATCTACTGATCGAATCTGTATGATGAGTTTTATCTTTATTCACCCTGTTTTATATGGACCACGAAAAAACGCTCACGATACTTTTGGCCAGTGCCTCACCCCGACGTCATCAAATTCTTCAGGAGCATGGCCTTAACGTAAAAGCCATTCCTGCCAATATTCCGGAACAAATTCAACCTCATGAAACGGCTGCGGCCTATGTTGTGCGATTAGCCTATGAAAAAGCACATGCGGTGCTCGCGCAGGAGCATTCTTTGGATGCTGATTTTATTCTCGCCGCAGATACCGTCGTGGCTTTTGAGGGCCAGGTGCTCGAAAAACCCGAGAATGCCAAGGAAGCTTATGCGATGTTACACCGACTCAGTGGACAAAAACATGAGGTGTATACTGGTTATTACTTAGCCTCATTAAACGCACAGCAATATGATTCAGGGTACGTGACCACGGAGATTTATTTTAAACCACTCTCAGAGACCATGATTCATGAATACATCCGTACAGGTGACCCTTTTGACAAAGCAGGTGCGTACGGAATACAAAATGTCCGTGACACGTTTATTCAGAAGATATCAGGCTCTTATTACAATGTGATGGGTTTGCCCATAGAGGAAATTACAGCAAAAATAAGGACACGTTTTTAGTCAACCTAAATTAGTTGTACATCATAGGCATACAAGGAGAATAGGGATGTTTGATAAAGGCATAAAATGGTTCATGGAGATGCAAGTTAAAAGATCACCCTCTACCGAAACCCTCATCGACCACATCCTTCATAACCCCTCCCCAGTAATCAAAGAATCTTTTCGCTATCCCGCAACTGATGTGTATTTTATCCGTCCTGAGCCAACCCGAGAAGTCGAGTTAAAAGATTTGATTAATGATCTCGACCAAGATATTAATGCCCGTAAACCCTTCCAAACGCTGGATTATCTTACTGATGGGCCAAGTATTGTTACTTTAGGTGGTGTAGAGGGCAAAAAGTTACATGAACGAGTCACTCAAAGTTTAACCCATCCGCTGGATTACATCCGTTCCGTCATTAAAAACCAGAAAGAATATTATCAACAACATCCTTATGGATCACTTCACGAAATGGTCAAATGGCCTCTATTGAATACTCTCGGTTATGGGCTTTTGGGTATCGAAGGTCTTAATCTAAATTTTCAAAACGCAATCAAAAGCTTCGATCTGTTAGAAAACAATAAAGATGACGACTTAAGAACATCCGTTTTTTATATATTATCGAGCATGTCTGTAAAAAATAGCTTGAGCTTTCTACCAGGAGGTACTGCAGCTCGTGAACAGTATCAGCAGGCAGTGATGGAAATTTTTAACGATATAATCCCCCTTATCAAAAAGCAAATACAGGATTACATCGACAACAATAAATCGCCAATGAATGTTGTTACCTTGTCTATTTTTTCGCTCCTAAAAAATAAAAGCCCTCAAGACCGGGATATCAAACCCGAATTAAGTAAACTTTTAAACGATAAGGAACTATGCGCTTTTCTAGAGCATCGTTATCTGCGCACGCTTCCGGCAATCGTACAACCTGGAGTCAATATCAGCCATGTCGTTGAGCGTATGTTACTTGAGTTAAATAAGAATGATGACCTAAATCAGCAGCTCCAATATTATCTCGAGCAGCATAAAATTGATAAACATATGAGTGCCGCTGAAATCAAGCAGTTTATTGAACGGGATGACCGCGAAAATGGAATACTCAGTGCTCTATATTGTGAGGCATTACGTATGGGTCCTCTCGATTTTAGTCTGGAGAAGATTCCATCTGCTGCAGAACAAAATAATAACCATACGCAAACTTACGATAATGATATAAAAAATTCGCCACCGCTTATAAAAGCAACCGATCCGCGTTTTAAGTTTTTTACCTGGCGCTATACCACTAAAAAAATATCCTATGCGGGTTATGATATTCCGAAAAACTCGGTGATTGCTATTGCCGATGTTCTCCCCCATTTTGATGAACAACGGTGGGAAAAGCCTTTCGAATTTAATATCAATCGGTTTTTTAATTCGCCCAAGGCACAAGAAAACAAAAAAGCAGCTTTGCTTCGTTTTGGGAATTTTGACCGCCTTTGTCCGGCCAATAAGATCGCTCCGTACATAGCAAAAACGGCATTAATCGGCTTCTTTACCCAATATCAAGCGACGGTGGCCGAGGAAGCTGGTAACCCTACGCTACGCTTAAATAGGACCAGTTAAAAACTACAGATTTAGGCGATTATCCGTATTTTCGTCATCCACATTCATGGCATCAACATATAAACCTTGTGACTTCAAATAGTCTATAGTCTCGGTGATAAAATTTTGATCCGCTTGTTTTTTTGAAAAGAGTTGATTGTTCTTGGGCCCTGCTGCGTACCAAGTTAATGAGTGCTGAATAAATTGAGCGATCACCTCTTTAGCTAACGGCAACGTCTGGGGGTGATTTTGCATTAACGCTTTAAATGAGCGCACGAAATTAAAAAGCATTTTGTGTTTAATCTCCAGCATCTGCGGGTCGTCGATAACAGGAAAACGATTAAGTTGTTCCATGCCCTCTAAAATTATATTTACAAAGTTATTCTGTTTTAACCAACAAATAATTTTATTAGAAGATAGGGTAAGTAACTCTTTGTATCGCAGAGGCTGAACTAATGACCACAATTTAGCAGCATGATCATATTTATTTAAGGCATTAATATATTGATTTTTTGTAAAATCGGCGTTAGCGGATTCTTTCCAAGAGCGTGCTATTTCCGCGATTATTTCATAATTCTTTAATCGTTTGGTATGTAATGGAATAAGTGGGCTAATTTCCATGATGCGTTCAAAAAGCGTAGTCATCTCCTGTTCATGAGTTTCCTGCTCTTTACGCTCTTTTTCCTTTTTAGCAAGTTCTTCCTGCATCACCATGTCTTTATAAGCGTCCGTCTTATTAAGCCGGTAGGCTGTTCCTGGAACATAAGGGTTTAAATCTTTAATAGACTCTTGCTTAGATAATTTAACTTTTTCCTTTAAGGCGCTCCAGGCGCTAATTATCTCCTCAATCTCTATTTCATTCAGGATATTACTTAATTTTTCTTTTTCGTTGGGATCATCAGTTCTTGCTAAACTCTGCTCACAACGCATTTTGGCTGCAGATAAACTTGCTATAAAAATTTGATTCCGTTCGTCAAAGTACTTTTTAATCACCGCCTTATGTGCTTCCCATTCGTTCCGGTTATCATCAATATATTGCTTAGAATTAAACGATTTGATTTGATGATCTTGAAATGAAAAATAATTCATCATGAGGATGATACGCGCTATACCATTTTTAATGCCATGTGCATTTATGTAGTGCGATTCGAGTTGAGCATCACCTAGAGCAATCACTCGCGGCAAGTCTTTACCCCGAAAATCGAAGGGCTGAACCTCCATCGGGTTAAAAGTAAACCGTTCCACGCGAGGCTTATGGTCATACTTTTTGGAAGGGCCCATTTCTTTAAAATGATTCTTGGAGTCATTTAAAATGATGTTCAGTAAGCAGTTGATCCAGGATACTTTATTTTCAGGGGATAAGTTTGGCGGAGCCTCGGTATATAAGCACCCTTTCTCATCGGTGAAAGAATGTCCATATATAAAAGGCATCGCGAATTCAAGCCAACCAAACTGGCGCAACTGCGCCACATGCTTAAAGTACTCTACATGATTTGTAACATAGGCTACGGACTCAGATAAATCAGGAAACGGACGTGTTGCCATTGCATCTAATGTTTGACGATTGACTAATCCATATGCAATTAGCGTATCAGGTACTCTTATATCAGGCACAATGGGTTTCAAAATAAAGGGCTGTGGATTAGTAAGGCGGTTTACCTCATTTATTAAGACCCGTCGCGCTCCAGTACAATCAAAGGCATACTCACAGGTTATTAATTCCTCGATATTGTGCTCATCTGCTAAAATAACTCCTATCTCCGAAGAATTCTGATTAAAGCGTAAAAATCTTTTTTTAATTACGTGAATATTTTGTTGTAGAACCAATTTATATAAAACACGTTCGATATCTTTAATATGCGGAACTTCGATGTCTTCCCGATGCCCATCCCCTAAAACTTTTTCGACAAATTTAAATGTGCTTAAACTTACTGCCCCTGGACGTACATACTCCCCAGCTCGTGGATCAGCGATAACAATATTATTAACCCCAGCTTGTTTAAGCTTCAAAGCAAAAAATAAACCGCAAGGTCCTGCGCCGATGATAACTGTCTTTCCCATAATCACTCTGGATAAAAATATTAATTAATTTTAATATAGCTCAATGTATAAAAAAAGAACCTCTGGAGAAAGACAGAAAGGACATCAAATAAAAATCTTAGGAAAAACAGTAAATTACACGTTTAGATTTCCATGTAAGCCGTGCAAGAGATTACGTTCGTGTATTTGAGAAATCTCTTACATCACCTTACTCCAATGGCGCGATGACATATATTGGAAAAAGGTTATACTTAAAACTCAAAGGGAAGACATGGATATGTCTGACAGGATGTCATTTTTTGAAGGAGTTGTACACGGATGTACATGCTGCACGGATCGCAGCCACCTTTCAATTCTTCTAATGTGCTAGATGTTCCAATTGTTTCAATCGTTTTGCAATCACAATCTGTATATTATCACGTGCTCTTGGTGGAAAATACTGGTAAGCATCAAAAAAGTCATGCGCATTAATCGTTAAAAAAGTACAGGGTGTGACTGTACTCACGCGCGCAGTACGGGGTATTCTTCTTAAAATTGCAATCTCACCAAATACATCGCCCGGACCTAACATATTGATGCGTCTACGGCCTAACTTCATATCCTTAACCGTAACCATCATTTGTCCTTGCAATAAAATATATAATTTATCCCCAATCTCACCTTCTTCAATAATAATTTCATCACTACCGCTATGACAAATAACGCTTTTTTCGGCTAGCATTTTTTGCTCAATCACACCAATCCCTGAAAATAAGGATGCATTGCATATTGCCTTGATCACCTCTGCTTCGGTTAAACCGGCCAATGATCCCATAATTTTTACCTTTTCTTAAGCTCTCCATTTCATTTTAGTACATTTTTAAACTCTTGAAGCTTAGAAATTGGTCATCATGTATCTCATAAATAAGCAATTTTTTAATTAGGTTTAACTGGCACGCTTTCATTTCCTATTTTATTATCTTTTAAATACCATATTGGTTATAATTTAGACTTTTGCGAGTTTAAAAATGTTTGACTTAACGCTACTTACTGAATTTAATGAGGCACTTGTTTATGGCTTTAGTCCTGAAACAGTGCCAATCGCTAATAATTTTGAACAAGTTTTTTCTAAAGAGGTATATCAGTATCACGACATGTATAAGGCGTATTTGTATGCTCAAGCAGTTATACTTCCTCAAATTAAAGCAGACTCTTGGCAGAATATTTCTTCGGAACAACTTTTGGAATGGATTAAAAAACTTCACCTTGAAATTGGTAATAGTCTGTTAAATTTCTCTGGACAAAAATCTGGTGAATTCACTCAGAATATTATTTTTCGCTACCATCAGGGTGCGGAATTAAATACAGAATTTGCTCTTTATCTATCGGGATTGCATCAATATAAAAATAAATCTGAATTTGTCGCCCGATTAGAAAAAATATATAAACTGAGCGCCAAAAATTCGCGTCATTTTATTAACATTCTTGAAAAGATAAAAGATGATCCCGAGTACACCATTGCGCCTCATGAGGAAGCTCTTATCGATAAGACTCAACCTACTTCTATAGGCGTTAGTGCTATCGCTAAATTAGGCACTGCTTACATTAACGATAAGTTCTCTGAAAAAACGAAGACTGATATTGAAAAAATCATGTCCATCTGTAACCCACACACCATCAATATACGAATGACTACCTGGTCAGAGTGGACGCTCAAATCACTGCGGGAATTGGACCCCAAGGATACTATAAAGCTCTGTTCTTTTTTAGCGGATATGTTTTATCAGTTAACTGAAATTCACCCTTTTGTTAATGCAAATGGACGTACAGCGACCTGTTTTCTAAATATTGTTCTTCGAAGCTTTAACCTGCCGAGTATTGTATTACGACATCCTCACGAAAAAGGGGATAACAAAAGTCTTTATGCTCGTGCCTTCGACCAATTTAATAAATCGACTAAAAATTTACAAGAACTTATTTTATTACGCCTTAAAGAAGCGCAAAGCATACCCTTTAAGGATGAGCAATTGAAAAAATTAGTCATCGTGCGTGTGACTTTTAATGACCTCATCAGTGAATTTAAGCAAAAAAACACGGATTTTAGCATTTCTGAATTTATTACCGATTTTAATTTTAATAAGAGCAATAATGAAAAAAGAAATCTATTACAGGCGAGCAAAGGCCTCACCCAAGATCAAATCAGTTACGAGACAATTTTGCTAATGCTCGCTTTTTTGAATAGCTATATTAAAGATCAAAAGACAAGCTTGACCCATTCATTCACCTTCTTTGGTACCTCCGCTAAGCTTACCACGATACAAAATCAACTTGAAACCATTACTCAAATAAGTCCGTGGAAGTTAAATGCTAAAGAATGTGATGCCTATTGGATAAGACTTCCTTCAAAAGCAGAAGCGCAGAAAACACAAGCTTTGCTTGAAAAGCTCGTTATTGCTGGGGAGATTAAATGTGAGCAAATCAAAAATTCGACCGAGGCAGTTTTAATATGTAAAAAGGTGATATCCTCACGGTTGGCTTATTACGCGGATAAATACACTGAAACAAAAACTACTGAGAATCAACTGGTTATACCGCAATAATTAATTTTGGGGCACCGATTGCTTTAGTGCCCCAACCTAATGCCTCTTTAGATATCAATATTTCCAGCTTCCAATGCATTTGACTCAATAAAATCACGACGGGGTTCAACATTATCACCCATTAATGTGGTAAATATCGCATCTGCTGCCACCGCGTCTTCAATACTAACCTGGAGCATACGGCGGGTTGTTGGATCCATGGTCGTTTCCCACAACTGATCCGGGTTCATTTCTCCCAAACCTTTATATCGTTGAATGTTTTGTCCTTTTTTAGCTTCTTCCATGAGCCAATTCAGCGCTTGCTCAAAACTTTCAACCACCAACTCTTTTTCTCCGCGTTTAACATAAGAGCCTTCTTCAACAAGGTTACCTAACTTCGCACCTAAACTCACCATTTCTTTATAATCCTTGGAATAAAAGAATTCGGGATTCATCACAATGCTGTGTTCTGCACCGTGTTGTTTAATGATGATCTGGGGTACGATGTGCGCACTACCCTCACCTTGGTAAGTTTGAACCTGATAATGTTC
>JAFKHV010000054.1 GCA_017306715.1 Legionella sp.
TTTGGCAAACTGGAAGAAAAAATGGGTTGGCGCAATCAGCCCACTTGTATGGTCTATTTTGAGAATTGTAAGGTACCCTTGGCAAATCGAGTCGGCGATGAAGGCATGGGATTTAAAATCGCTTTAAATGCTTTAAATGGCGGCCGCATTAATATTGCATCCTGCTCTTTAGGCGGTGCTTTAGCCTGTTTACGCAAGGCTCAAGTTTACATGGATGAGCGCAAGCAATTTAAAAAACAATTGAAACAGATGCAAGGTTTGCGTTTTTATTTTGCTGATATGCTTACGGAATTCCAGGCCGCACGACTCATGGTTTATCGAGCTGCGGATGCCTTGGATAATAAATTGGCAGAAGCACCCATGTATTGTGCTATGGCGAAACGTTTTGCCACGGATGTGGCTTTCCGAATTAGTGATAAAACCATGCAGCTACACGGGGGTTACGGCTATTTACGAGATTACCAAATAGAACGAATTTTCCGTGATTTACGTGTACACCAAATTCTGGAAGGTACCAATGAAATTATGCGGGAAATTATCGCTAAAGCCAGTCTCGACGACGAGTTGGCTTTAAACTAGGATTGAACTAAGGAGTGATAATGAGTGTTATTAAACAGGATTTAGATGCACAGGGAATTCTTCTATTGACGTTGCATCGTCCCGATAAATTAAATGCTTTAAATGATGAAGTTTTATCGGAATTGTCTACAATTTTTAATCAGGCAAAGCACGATAAGAACGTTAAAGCGATCATGCTTACGGGTGAAGGTAAGGCTTTCTGTGCTGGTGCAGATATTAATCGTCTGGCGGAATGCTCTGCACAAACCGGATACGAATTTGCCTGTCAAGGACAGGAAACCTTTCGTTTATTAGAGACTATTGGCAAGCCCTCACTCGCAGCTGTAAATGGATTCTCATTTGGCGGTGGTTGTGAATTGGCGATTTCTGCAACGTTGCGTATTGCTTCTACCAAAGCACAATTCGGCCAGCCAGAAGTCAAGTTAGGAGTAATCCCAGGCTATGGTGGTACTCAGCGTTTAGCGCGCTTAATTGGTAAAGGGCGTGCGCTGGATTTATGTCTTACCGGCCGCTTTATCGATGCCCAGACTGCTTTAAACTGGGGATTGGTCAGCGAAGTGTGTGAGCCTGAGCAATTACTCGAGACCGGTAAAAAAATATTGCATACTATTTTAAGTATGGCTCCACTAGCCATTGCCAGTGTGATCGAAGTTATTGATCATGGTTTTGATCTTTCGCTAACCGATGCACTGCATCTTGAGGCTATTCATTTTGCTAAAACTTGCGCTACAGAAGATAAGCAAGAAGGCGTATCTGCATTTTTAGGTAAGCGCGTTGCGCAATTTCTAGGACGTTAATATGAGTGAAGACATACTTTTTTCCCAAAATGGGCAATTGGGAATTATTTCCTTGAATCGAGCGAAAGCACTCAATGCATTAACATTAGATATGATTCTTGCCCTGCAACGACAATTAACGGCTTGGCAGGAAGATGATAGTGTTCGTGCCATTGTGCTTCAATCCAACTCAGGAAATGCGTTTTGTGCGGGTGGTGATATTCGCTCGCTCTATGAAGCTGGCCGTTTAAATGGTTCGGGGCAAATGCAATTTTTTTGGCACGAGTATCGCTTAAATCATTTTATTCATCATTATCCTAAACCCTACATTTCCTTGATTGATGGCATGGTGATGGGGGGCGGAGTCGGTATTTCTCTCCATGGAAGCCATGCGATTGCTACCGAAAATTTTGTTTTTTCCATGCCAGAAACTGGTATTGGCTTTTTTCCCGATATCGGCGCCAGTCATTTGTTAACCCGTTGTCCCGGATTTTCCGGACTTTATCTTGGGTTAACTGGTAATCGTGTTGGTGCAACGGACGCTCTAAATGCTGGACTGGTCAAACAAATTATTTCTGCGGAACGTTTATCCGCTCTCTTAGCAAGCTTGCAGGATGTCGATATGAGTCAGGATGCATTTAAAGCAGTAGATGCCTGTCTTCATGAGCATCGTTTGAAGGATGACTTGCGTCAACCCTCTCAGTTTAAACCCGCGATTGATCATTGTTTTGTTCAGCCCTCGATTGAAGGTATCTTTAGCGCGTTGGAGCAAGAGGGTAGCGTTTGGGCGACGAGTATCGAGAACTCTTTATCGCAAAAATCACCATTAAGCTTAAAAGTGACCTTCGCGCAATTGCAACAAGCTAAGGGATTGAGTTTAGCGGATTGTTTACAGATGGATTACAACTTGGTCAGTCATTTTATAAAAGGAAGTGATTTTTATGAGGGAGTGCGGGCTTTAATCATTGATAAAGACAAACAACCGAAATGGAATCCTGCAAGTCTTGATCAAGTTAGTGAGGAAATGGTCGCAAAATATTTCACTAGGATTCATCCCGCCTTGGAATGGGTATCCTAATTTCAGTCTGCCCAAAGAGAATCGAATTACGGTTTGTCTCAAAAGACTATTTTCTGCGCTTTATGCGCAGAATCCATCGAGCACTGATTGAACCGATTGAGATTAGCAGTGGATCCCGTGAACAAGTGCAGGTAGAGGGAATCAGAGAAGCGTCGAGGGACAATCTGTATTATCGGTTTCTCTCAAAAGTCTACGTTCTGCGCTTTATGCGCAGAATCCATTCAGCACTGATTAAGCCGATTGAGATTAGCAGTGGATCCCGTGAACAAGTCACGGGACGTTTCAGGCTAGAGGGAATCAGAGGAGCGAAGAGGGACAGGGGCTCTAAACTTTTTTAGCCCTTAAGTTCAATCAGCGTGAGATGCAGTACCTGGTTACCTGGGTTTAAATCTTGATGGGATTCAGCCCCTTGTCTCTTGCTTAAGAAAATAGGTTTTTTGGCTTCAAGATTTACCCACCGCACTTTACCTGAACGATAAGTGACTTTCAATTTTCCCGCTTCTTCAGGGATAAGTACTCGTGCAAAGTCATGCGTATGGAAAGGAAGTCTCTGCTGTGGACAAAGAGTTGTTTTCCAAACTTTAGTTGATGAATTATCAATATAGATTTCACGTTTAGTTTCGCAATCTCCAGACGCAAAGACTGGGGCAACGAAAACTGGAAGTGGGGCAATAAATCGCAGCATAGCTCTCTCCTTAATTTTTACTCAGAGTAACACTAGAATTCAATTTTACGAAATTGTAACAATCTCTTAACAATTCCTTAACTTTTGTACAGTAAACTAATTACGCTTAAATAAAAATAAGGAAAATCATGGGATTAGGACAAATAAATATTAAAGATGAACTATTATCTCGTACCCGAAATTTAGTTAACGCAGTTTCCTACTTAACGTTGAGAAATCACTTATTAGGTGTGCAGTCCTTAACGCCAGTTGTTCAAGAGATTAACTTACTGCTGACGCAGGAATATGAGAGTGACAAAAAAGATGTGCGTCAGAAAAAGTTAGAGGATGCGTTTGCAATGCAGATCGCAAATGATGCAAAAGAAGCACAAGAAGACATGAATGAAGAGTCCAATGACCAAACACTTTATTATTTCTACCAACAAGAAATAGCTAATTTACAGAGTAGACGAGGCATGCTGGCGAATGAGGTTTCTCATTTACAACATGAATTATTAAGGCTTAAAGCGCAAATCGCACAACTCAATAATGCTTATACGATGCCAACTGCCACATTTCATGCTCATGAGCACGCATCGTACAACCACACTTACGAACATGCAAATATACATGTTCATGTACATCACCCGCATCACCACCATCATATTCATGAGGGTAGTTTAAATAATCTGCATCTATGGAGTCAGATTAATGGTTTACAGAATGAGTACTCAAATCAGAATGATCGCTTAAAAATCTTAGAATCCAATTTAAAAAAATTAGATACCCGTCTGGCGGAGTTGGATGCCCTAAATAGGGAGTTGCCGCAACGTCTTAACCGGAGAAAAATGAGGCAACAAGAGCGTGTTCATCGAGCTTTGATTCGTCAGCATAAAGACAAGTCACTGGATCAGCTCTCGCAAAAGAGTAAACAGGATTTAGATAATGAGATTAAACATCAAAACCATCTCCTCGATAGTCAGCTTCATAATCTAAAACTTGAGCTATCGAAGCAGAGTTATCCTTGTTTTTTACACGTGCTAAATGATAGTTTAGAATCAAGCGCTCTTGCTCATCTTGATGCGGGTGAGCAGGAGAAGTTAAAAATAATTTTAAAACATATGCAAGCGTACCACTCAAAAAAAGCTGAGTCGGAAACGCTAATTAAAAACATCAATACACAAACATTAGAGCTATCGCGTTTAAAAAATCTATTTACTGCTCATGCCAATAAGATACAAGCAAATAACAATACAGTTATGGAATTACAGCGTAAATTTGACTTAAGCGCCCAGGATGATCAGCGCTTACATCATCATTTCACTTTAACGGTGCGAAAAAAGAATACAGCTTGGTACGGCGCATTAGGTGCTGGTTTAGGAGCTGTAGCAACTTTTTATGCAACAATCTTTTTTACAATTAACCTAATATTTTTTCTGATTCCTAGCATTATGGCTTTAGCTGCGGTTACATCACTCATTGTTGGTGCAGTTTATCAGGCAAAAAAATCAGCACTTCAAGAGGAAATTACCGAGAACGATAGAAAAATGACAAATGCTAAACTTGAGGTGAGAAAACTAACGAAACAATCTCAGGATGTGAGCGATAATAATTTAAGTATACAGCAGAAAATCGATGAGTTGGAACAAAAAATACCAAGTGCAAAAATGAAGCTTAGTGCGGTAGAAATTACTATGGGAAATTTGCTGCAAGAGGCTAAAGATGTGGGAGACCAAATCCAGACTGCCGTGACACCATTTCATTTTTTTAGAACAGAGCCAACGCCATCGGCTCCACCATTAGCACAGAGTACTTCCATAGAGAATGAGAAGGTAACACCGTTTTAGCTTATATAGATAGGTCCTAAAAAGAGGATCTATCTACAATATTTCCCTGTATCTTAACGAATCCGAAGAGTACTGAGGCACATTACAGGTATATAATGCCGACACTGCCAGGAGCTCCGCGCCATAGGCTCGGGATGAGGTCAGGGAGGATTTTTGTTCATTACTGGAAATGACCCACTGTATTTTATTTCTAACTTTACGAATAGAACCCACTCTATCACTTTAGAAGATTAAATAATTCTCTTATTAGATAAATTATATAAATTTCCAGATAATGGCACAGTATAATCTATTGATTACGTACTACATTAGAATTGAATGTCAAATTAAAGATAAATAATTTAAAAAAATTAGTTAGCTTGAGTGCATTTTTTTTACATAACTTTTGCAAATCTTAGAAAAGGAATTTTAATTTGTGTGCTCCGTTGGACCTTCATCGGATACTTTGCGTTCTAATTAATTTAATAGTAATTTTCGTTCCATAATTCACTGCTGAATTAATCTCCAAATAGCCATTAATCTGATTAATATATTGTTTAGCGAAGAATAAACCGAGACCTGAATGTTTTTCTTTGTTAAAACTAAAACCTCGACTGAATATATGAGGTAAAATATTTTCAGGAATACCACAACCATCATCGGTGAGAATAATAGTCACGAAATCATCGTCTGCTGTCAATACTATTTCAATATCGCCAGCACCCTTCATCGCATCAACACTGTTATTAATCAAATTAGAGATCACGCGCATAAATTTAAAGCTATTTAACAATGAGTAACAATTTCTGTCTTGTTTTTTAGAGCTAAGAGTAATATTTAAATCTAAATCTTTGTATTCGTATTTTTTTTCATTAACAAGGTTATGTAAAATCTCATATATTAATTCCGGATGAGCATCATCAGGATTATTGATAGTATCGGAATTATGGTTATTTGGATTTAGAAGTAAATTATTAGCGATATCATTTATTCTGCCTACTGAATTTTTAATTAGATGTAACTTTTCTTTTGATACATTTTCCAATGTTGAAACTATAGCATTAATTGCCGCAATGGGTGAGCGAACATCATGAGCAACTTGTTCTGAAATCTCCCTCTTTGTTTCATAATAAAGTTTATCTTGTTGGAGGCATAATATCTGCTCGTGTTCATTTATAAATCGCTGAGCAATATCTTTATACTCGGTTATGCTGACAATTGGCAAATTAGGAAAGACTCCATGTTTTAGATTGGTAATATAATCGAGTAAGTTTTTAGTATCTTTAGCTATTATTTTTCGCATAGACAACAATATGAATAGGGTATTGAAGATGTAAATAATAGAAACAATAGCTATGATAAATATCAATCCTTTTGTTACAGGAATTGAAAAAAAAGCCCTATACTTTTTTTCAGAAAGGACAAAACCTAAAGTTTTATCTCGATTTGTAATGCGTGTTAGTCCCCAAAAAAAATCCTTTTTACGACAAATCTCTACATTATTTTTTTTATCAGAGCAATTTAGAATATCTAATCTTTTATCCCTTGAAGGAATAAATTTTATATGATCAATTTTACGTTCCTGAGCTAAGTTTAACAGTGCCAAATCTAGTGCATTCTGATTATTAAGCAAAACATATTGAGTGATCTCTTCTAATAAAAAGTTATCATTAATAATTAAGGCTTCTTTTATCTCATTACTTTGATATCTGGTAATAAATTGCTGGCTAAGAATTAAGAGTAAACTAAGGAAAATCATTTGAAAAATGGCAGAGTAACCCATTTTTCTAAAAAAAACATTTTTGATAGAAAGTGACTTACTTTTCAAAGTGGTATCCAGTATCAGAGACAGATAAAAATATATAGTTTTTTGAACGGAAAAATTTATGGTTTTTGATGTATGCTCCAGTTATTCCCCTATGATTTATCTTATATATATTATCAGTATCTATTACTCCTGTTTGCATAAAGGTTTTCAGGATAATGTTTACTGCGTCATAGGTATAAGCTGACATTACAGTAGGTAAACTTTTAAACCGAGTAACATATTTTTCTTTATAGGATGACAATTCTTCTCCGCTTTTCATGTAGTCAAGATTTCTAATAAAATAAGCGGTAATTTTTTTATTGTTGAGTCTGGTGTAAAAGGATGGACTTACGGTAGAGCCAAAATTTTCAGTACCAATGTAAACAGCGTCCAATTTTTTTAAAAAATTTACAATTTTGGCTGACGTTGTAGCACCAGATAGTAGAACTATATAGCTATATTTTTTCTTTTTGATGTGATTTTTTAACTTTTCCAAAAGTAATGGATCATTTGTCAAAAAATCATATGAATCAAATTGAATATTCCTTTCAAAAAACTCTTTTGAATAAGCTTTTTTATATCGCAACATTTCTTCACGATTTATTTCGGTAATTAGCAAGAAGTCCTTCAGGGTAGTAAACTTTTCCTCTAAAAAATTAATCATTTTTGCAGCATGTTCATCATAGGTGGGCATAAATACAAAAACATTATTAGGTACTTTATCATTTGATAAAAAACTAGCATAAGATGTAAAAATTGGAATGTTCTTTGTTGTTTGCTCTTTTATTACTAAAAGAAGATCAGATAAATACTCAAAGCCGATTATTGCGGAACAACCATCATCTAACATTTTATGATATGCATAAATTGGTTGGAGAGGTTTGTGATCATAAAAATAGTATTTTAATTGAATTTTATATTGTAAACTCTTATTTTCTTCAAGTGCCATTTCAGCAGCATGATGAAAGGATTGACCATAGCTTCCAATACTTTCAACAATACGGCCCGTTAAACAGATTGCTCTTGCTTTAGCAAAAGAGCTGGTGGAAAAAATGAAGCTCAATATGCCCCATAAACCAACAAATAAATATATAAATTTTTTTGAACGTATAATAACTCTAATTATTAGCTGAAAAACCTTATAATTAAGTAAATTATTCATTAATAAAGCCATTAACCAGCTGGCAAAACTTTTCCTCTTCCTCTATATGTGGATAATGGGCAGAATTAAATAAGGTTTTAATTTTATATTTATTTGAAAAAGCTCCACTTGGGCCATTCATAACTAAATCGTGAGCTCCATTTATCCATAATTTTTTAATGCTTAGATCATCAATAGCAATGGAAAAATTAGAACTATCTGTATAAAGATCTTTTCTGACACTTTCAAAAACATCTTTTGTAATTTGAATCTGTATTTTATTCTGAATTTCTATTACGCGACTCATACGGTCTAAATTAGCCCAGTAGAAATAAATCCTTTCTTTATTTTCTTGAAAAACAGGAGCAAGCTCTTCTGATATTTTCCATAGATTATCATTATCTAATGTATCCATATCTTTAACAATTTCTTGATATTTTTCAGGATGGGTTCTTTTGAGGTAATTTAAATCAAGCATTAAATTATTTATACGAGGTATAGTGATTGTTTCGGCAGTTGATAGGAATATACCAGGGTATCGAGTGTCATATTTTTTATAATAATCATACAATAATTTAGCACCATAACTATGGCCAGCTAAACATGCTATTTTCAAATTTTTTGCTAATGATAAAAAGGTAATAATTTCATGTAGATCATCAACATTGTGTTTATGTAAAACGGTCATTTCTGATCGATTTGATCTCCCACAATTCCGTTGATCATATAAAACAATATTAAATTCTAGAGAACTAAATATTTCTTCATTCTCTATCAAGTATTCCAAAACTGCACTATTTAAGCCAGGTCCACCATGAATAAATAAAATGTATGGCAATTCAGTCTTACATAAGAAACTAACTATATAGAAGTCTTTATGGGGTATATTAGTTTTAAAAAATTTAGGCACAGCTAATCCCTTGGTTATACTTTGTATATAACGTCCATAGAATTTATTTAAATATTATTTTCCAAGCGCCATAATATATATTAATTAATTAAGTGCCGCAATTAGATTATCTAGAAATGCTCCGTTTGCTTTAATAAATAGCATTCATAAGAGTATAGGTTGATTTAGTTTAGCTAGGACTGCTTACATGGATAAGGTAAAATGAGTATAAGAAATTTAATTAGAAATGGTGGCCAGACCCAGAATCGAACTGGGGACACAAGGATTTTCAGTCCTTTGCTCTACCGACTGAGCTATCTGGCCCTCATTGGCGCGTATTAAACACTTATCCACGTCTTGAGTCAAGAGATTGAAACAAAAACTTTTAAATAAAAAGAACCCGTTAAACACTTTGATTTTTTAATGTTCAATTAGCTTTGATTTGGGATAAAACCAGAGGGCGCGGCAGAGCCTTCCCCAAAAAAGTACTTCTCTAACTCTTCTTTTAAAAATTCACGAGAGCGAGGTTCCATTAGATTAAGACGATATTCATTAATGAGCATTGTTTGATGAGATAGCCACATGCTCCAGGCCTGTTTAGATACTTCGTTATAAACACGTGCCCCTAAAGGTCCGGGAAAAGGAGGTTTGACTAAACCTTCAAGTTCCTCGTTTAATTTACAGCAGCGCACCATACGACTCATTTTTACCTCAGTATGCTTAAATAGAAAGGCTTATAGTTTACGATTAAATCAAGCCTTTGTAACTTATATCCTATTAATCAGAGCGACTTTTTACTTGCCCCAAAAGGATATGTTGTGACAGTATTTGCTCTTGTTCTTCGGTTAAGCCGTTAAATGCTACCGCAGTCCGGTAATTGTTATCAGCCTTAAATTGACTGTAAACTACTGTTGCCTCAAGGATTATTGGAATCATTTTAGGTTTTGTGTAGATAACCATCTTCAGGTTGGTTTTTTCACGAATAAGTTCGGATGTTTTAAAGGCCATTCCACCTAAGCTGATGTTTACTTTACGCATCTGAATGGTGTTGGTCATGAGCATCTGTCGTGACAGGTAGTCAATCTTGGTGTTGAGCAAGTTTAGATAATGCGCCAAAGCCGGATCTTTCAAAGCGATTGCCTGGGTTAATTCGGCGAGTTCATAGTCAATATTTTGAAAATAGTGGGACGCCTCTAAATAACGTTGACCATTTTTACCTAATAATTCATCAACTACGGCACGATCAGAGCACATTTCACCAGGCTCCATGACGCGATAGTTGAAATATACATAGTCCTCGATGCGAAAATGTTGACGTCTTTCGTGTATAGGCATATTATCTCCGTCAATATTATTGTTGATCAATTTAACTTATTGTTTAAATTATCATCTTCATTATCCCTAAGCCTTGTTGTAAGTGTAGTCGGTGTTTCAAGATTTAGGGTATTTAAATGAGTTAATAGCTCACCTTCTTCCTGCAAATCCTCCTCTAAATCAACCACTGGATTTACAGAAGTGCCATGATGAGTCAATGCACCATCAGCATCTGATGAAAGCAATACATGGATGCCATGATTATGTTGTACGGTTTTAAGATGTTGTAAGACATGTTGAGCCTCATCCATCAATGCATTGCTTTCACGTTCCGCATGCGGATGATCAATTGCGGCCACAGCGTGCTGTTGGCAATGGTTGAGGAACGCAAGGAAATTTGAATCGTGCAATTTATCCTGGCTAATTGCTTCAGCAACAACCTGATTAAAAATAGAAAGTCTATCTAATTTGAGAGCAGACTCAAAAGCGCTCACGATATTAGATGGGTAATCTTGAGGATGAATCATTGCTTGAAGTTTCTGTTGTGTATCAAAATAAAATTTCTTAAGGATATGTTTGCCATAACCCTTATCTTTCGAATGGGCAATATGCTTATTAAGCAATAATTCTGTGTCCGTTATACAGGCTATTTTTTCAGTAACAGGAAGGTCTTTCTGATGCATGACTTCTTGGTATTGCCGAATACACTGATAGATCTCTCCTTTTTTAGCTTTATCATAAGCGTCTGCAAGAAGAGGAAAATCAACGGCGGTCAAATAATCGTGATTGGGCAAAAATTGTAAATTACATTCTGGATAAAGCATCGTTTCATTAATTTTTGCCAAATCGCTTTTTTTTATAAGGAGCTCGGTGTCGGATTTTAGTTTGACTTTAAAATTACCGGCATGGCAAATCGCTTGTAGGTGAGATTCGGGAATTTTTTCACTAAAACGAAGGTAAATTATGCCTTCTTGCTCCTTCATAACGGCAACTTGCAGTGCAGGACGATCGGTCCAAGGGTATTTATAAGGTCGTCCATCAGCGGTGAAAATACGCGGTGGTTGCAATAGTTTTGCCAGAATCATAGCCTGACAAACATCATGGCTTTGTAATTCGCTGGCTAGTTTAGGTAAAATTTTATCTATTTCCATAATCCGCTTGCTGACTGCTGTTTTAATAATGCTCGCATCTTTAGCGAGAATTTCGAGATCTTTTATTTCCAGTTCAACTTGTTTTTTTTGTTCTTTATCCAAAGGCTGCTGTTGCAGCAATGTTTTCAACTTAACTACGCGTTCATGGTGAACCCAGTATACGTGATTTAAATACAACAGAATTTTATTATTCATTGTTTTTAATTGCATAATACTATCAAACTTAGTAAGCATTGAGGAGTCTTCAATAACTGTACGATTCCGTCCCTGACCGTGGCGTGTGTGTTTAACTATTAATTGATCTGGTTGCAGCGACAAACGCGCATCTAATAAAAATTTGTCGGTGGCCATAATAACCTGATCAAATATAAATAAATGACGATTATTAGTGAGCGCCTTATTTTGACAATATCCACCAATCGCATCGGTATCACTAGAGAGATATAAAAGTCCTAATGCATCGCCAAAATCATCAACAAAATGGTCGCCCTGGATCCCTTCGCCGACTGCTTTTATCGTGGAATAATGAGTATAGGTTTGTCCTGTGATCCCAAGTCCTGCTGGAAATGTGGTGCCCAATGTAAAATCACTCAAGAGCCGAATATCGGCAAATGGAATAAAAAGTGCGGGATGATTATTAAAACTCACGGTGGTGGATTGCGCAGTAGAGTTATTGGTTCGTAATAGACGGGAAATATTTAAAGCCATCGCCTCACGTTGAACCTCAGTAATTTCTCCATGCTTAGGTAGCTTTAAAATAGCTTCAGTAGCTAACTTAAAATGCTGACGATGAGCGGTATAAGCCTCAAGAGATAAAGAGGGGTCTTGTGTTAAATTTGTCAATTGTTGTTTAACCTTATTCATAGGAATCAACGACACTTTCTCAGTGACACCTCCTGCGGCGTCAGGTAATGTGCAATATATAAGCGGCTGACCTCGATCTTGTGGTATAACCAGAGCTTGTAGGGAATTAATCTTTTGTAAATCCGTTAAAATAGTCAATTGGCTTTGCAGCATTTTATTATGAGGGTGATCCTCTTGATATTTTTTTAGTTGTTTTTGCACTTCATTGATCTGATTAATAATCTGTAATGAGCTTGTCGGATCAAACGCTTTAGCATGAGGAAAATCTTGGCTTAGACGATACAATATTTTCTGACTGGCATGAATAAGCTCTAAAAGTTCATCATCTTCTTGGCTTAATGGTTTCACAACTCGAGAAAAATAATCATCTTTGGGTAAGCGCTTAATTGCCTTAAGGTCACGAAAATAGTGCAGAGTCGGCTCAACACGGTCATGAACTACTTCTACGTGGGGCGGGTTGCCAGGATTAAGCTTACAGATACTTCTTAAAACATTGTGTAGTCTTTTCCATTGTCGTTCCTGATGCTCGAGCGCATCAAAATTGATCAGATTTTGATTATTAGTTTCAATATAATCGAGGAGTTTACCGAGTTCGGCATATTCTTCAAGGATATCTTCTGCTAGAACTGTTTGCGAAGGTTGGGTACTATTTTCCAATAAAAAACGTTTAATAATTTTGTTTTTTTGCGCAAGTTCCATTTGAGCCTCTAAAAAACAACTAAACTTATTCTAAATATAGACACTTTTTAAACATAATTTGCAAATTTTGACATGGAGCGATCATGGAAAAGAAACTCTTAAAGTTGCAAGAGGTATCTTTAAAGATGAAGCAAGCAGCATGGAATGATGCAATAGATATCATGAAACACTGGCAGGATTTTGAACTTGCACAGTTTCTTTTTGAACATCAAGAATTAAGTCATCTATGGGCAAATTCTGCATTTAATTCTTTTTGGCTAGAAAAGCTCAATTCATTGAGGATTTCTTCCAATTCAAGTTTTCGCTTTTTAGAACAGCCGGGTGTACCAACCTCAGAGTTGGTGAGTG
Source organism: Legionella sp. (assembly GCA_017306715.1). Lineage (GTDB taxonomy): Bacteria > Pseudomonadota > Gammaproteobacteria > Legionellales > Legionellaceae > Legionella. Next base: position 13,137 of record JAFKHV010000054.1, read on the forward strand.
GATATTATATTTTTTGCAACTGGCTAAGGCATAAGTCTTCACTCAAATGGGATGCATTGCCAGAATTATCCATGTCTTTTCATTTAACCCGAAAGAAGATGCATTACCACCTTTTGGATTTAATTTATGCAGATGAGAAAGAGCTCCTTAAATTTACTAAATATTTATACAATCACGAAGGCTTTGCTAAAGCTCAAGGAACACCAGGTTATTTATTATTAACGAATGGCTATTATCATTTGGCTTGTGCTTACAAACGCTTGCACAACAATCAAGAATCATGTGAGCAAGCCTATAAATTGTGTTGGAAGTTTATGCACCTGGCACAACTCGCTGAAAAAGATTCTACGATTTCCATTCACAACGCTTATTACGGAAAAGGTCTTTATTATGCTACTCCCTTTAAAATTAATAACATGATAGAAATGAAAGTCGCATTCTTTAGTGAGGTTGGAAGTGATTGGCTGACCTTAACGGGGCAAAAAAGTGCGGAAAATTCTGCTGAGTTCGCTTATCAAAATGTTTTACGTGCACGAGGTGATTTTAAGGGGAATGGTGCTCATCCTTGAGCCTTACTTAAGGTTAGTTTTTCGACCTTGGAAGCGAGCGAGAGTTGAAAGAGTCACTATAACGATCGCCTTTCTTAACTGTTTCCTGAACTGATTCAGTAAAAAAATTTAGACGTCCAGCGAGAGCTGGTTTTGCTTGCGATAGTGAGGCTTTATGTGGTAGAGAGTTTGGTTGAGTGTTTCTCGAGGAGTTCTTAATTAATAAAGTATTGGTAGAACTATTAGTATTCGAGTTACTACTATTTACAGAATTTACCGCTGTTGACGGTATTTGAGATACCGACTTGAAAACTACTGTAGCATTCGCTGATTGCGTCAAGCTCGTACTTTGTGTAGGTAAAGGATTAATTACCACCGTGCCATTTTGACTATTAGAGGCCGATGTGACGGTATTTATTACCATCGTTTGTTGGCTAATACTTGTAGAGGACGAATGAGCAATGAATGTGGAGTTTTGAGCCACTGGTGTATTTGACGCATTGGTCCCTTGACTTTTTAATGAGCTACTCTGTGAGTCTATGGGCGCATTTCCTTGCAATAACTGATTAAAGGTACCTGCTTGGGTATCGAGGTATTGTTTTAAATGTTGATATTGCTTATGTCCAAGATGAAATGCTAACGTTTTATCTGCAATAAATATAGTAGTCAATAAATGAGGCAAAAATGCACGATGATCTACATTGATTTGATCCTGAACCTCCGAAATCTCAACAACTTTTGGCACAGGTCGCGTACCAAAACTAAGATAATATTTAAATTTATCCAGGAATGAAGCTCTTTTCCAGTTTTCTGTATCTAGTTTATGCTCTAACTGGTTACTTAAATCCCTAAATTTAGATATTGAATATTCTTGAAAACATTGGTTTGCTAAAGCAGATGCTAACCATTTTATGCGATGATCTTCAGTATATTCATTGCTGACAAGGTTAAATAATTGATTTGCTTGAATTAGTCGTTGTGCAGGGTCTAGCACTTTATCATTTAGCAGGGCCACTAGACGGTCATGTAGAATTACTGCATCCGGATCTACATTTAAACTGGTGTAAGGGATTATTTGTTGTAGCGCGTTATAGAACTGTCCTACATTATTACCCGTGCATTTTAATAAATCGGTGAATTGTTCACGGCTTAATTCATTATTTCCTGATTTACGCTTGAGTTCACTGTGAAGAAGTTCTAAATGCAATAAGTGATTTAAATCAGAGTTATTTTTGGGCATGAGGTGGCGGCCGATTTCTAATCCTGTGCACAATTTAGATTGATAATATAAAGAATGAGCTATTTTTTCATCTGCGATATTGGAGAAAGTAGTTCTATGAGGAACACGCACAGTAGCGCGACTAATCCAATGAGTAAATCGCTCTGTTGCTGATGCTTGAGCAAGATCACGTTGAACTAAATAGTCACTCCAATAGGCTCGAGGGCCTTTAAATAAAATTTGAGCACATTCCATAGCCAAATTTTTTATTTCAGAGCCTATCATTTGATTTGAAAAATAATTTTGTGCCGCGACTCTTTCAAATAACTGATTCGCTTTGTCTAAAAGAGTAGATGGATTTTTTTCAGTAGATAAAGATTTAATCTCTTCACTTATCTGAGCATGAAGCGGATCTTCTGGTATTTGGGCTATCTCTTTGAGCTGATAGATAAATTTTTGCGGTGCACTCTTAATCGATAATAATAATTTTGGTAAATGAGCTAAGGATAACCTTAAACTCTCTTCATCACGCGTTAAGGCTTTAATTAAATAATCAAAATTAAAAAGTGCATTATTATAATGTTCTGGGTCAAAACTATCTAATATGGATGCATTTGAATTTTGAAAATTACGAGGTATATCCTCTTGCTGCGTTAAAATTAAGAATTCTTTGAATGCCATTCCGATTTGATAAGACATGAATTTATTCATATCTACCTCGGTAGTTTGGGCTTTAAAGTTTAATCCGAAACCCGTAATGCATTGATAATATTGTGGAGGAGAATATAAGGGGGACGAGCGGATATTTTTAACGAGTAATTTGTCTTCAGTTACGAATGTTTTACGGTCACAAACACGGATCATGTTGTTGTGCACTAAAAAATTGGTTAATTTGATATCAGGATGATAAGTATCAGCCTCTTTCAAGGTTTGACAAAAATGTACTAGCCTTTGGAAATAGTGGGTGGCTGTAGAGATAATCTCTGTTATCGATTTCTGTTCTTTTTTAAGATTACGTGCCAAATTTTGTAAATCACCAGCATTAGCGAAATGGGATACTACGATTGGTTTATATACCACACGGCCATCTTCTTTCATTGCCATCGTGAATAAAGCAGCATCATCACCAAAATATTTTGATACTTCATAAGAGTGAAGTTTTTGCTCGACGCTTAATGAGTTCCTATCTTCTACCCGTATTACTAGCTTCTTAAGAGAAGCATTTTTTTCATCTTTGACTTTTAAGACAAAATTATAATTATTATTGGAATTTTCGCCTAATTTTTGCGTTTGATATTTGTAATCAGCAGTTGATGGATTAACCTGCCCTCTGATTATATTAATTTTATCCTGAACGATATTAAGAACCTCTGTATGACGTTCTAAAGTCTCTTTAAATTGAGGCGTTTTATCAATGTTTTCTTGAATGTATACGGAGAGTTGGCCATATCGACTCATATCAGCGTCGGTTGTTGGTGATTTTACCAATAAAGCATCTCTACTTTGCAGCGCCTCATACAAATTTTGTGGTTGATTAATACCCGCGACATGTTCACAGTTCGCAGAGGCTGCTTGGGCGAATTGATGGTTTTTAATAAAAAAGGACGCAACCGGATTAATTCCGTACTCTTTGAGGGTTTTCCCCCAGCTTCCGTCTACAGTATCTACCTGATTGACCCATTCGAAAAGTTTTTGGTCATAGGAGACAGTGTTTAATAGATTGTTAATTTTATGCAATAAAAAAATTCTGTGTAAATGATTCCCTTCAGGTACTGCGTTAAATTCCGTTATCAACTTTTGAATTTCTTTAGCCGGTAATTTTCCTTGGTAGGGATCATTTAATTGTGCCATGAATACTCCAACACAAAACAGCAATATAATTTTATCTAATTGTAAAAAAATAAGGCAAAGTTAAACATATGCTCAAAAATATCACACAGTGTTTATTTTTTCAAGCAATTTCGATTTCACCCTTTTAAGATTATAGAACACGCATGAACTTTAACCTCGATTAAGCAATTATATTGTGATTTAGGACATTAAAATTACTACCCTCAATTCATAATTTTATGATTTAATAGTCGATAAATATTCTGTAGGAACGTCGCGATGAGTTTTGTTGTTACCGAAAGTTGCATCCGTTGCAAATATACGGATTGTGTTGAAGTGTGTCCTGTTGATTGCTTTTATGAAGGCCCTAATTTTTTGGTCATCAATCCTGATGAATGCATTGACTGTGCTTTGTGTGAGCCAGAATGCCCGGTCAATGCCATTGTTTCTGAAGACGATTTAGTAGCAGAGCAGATGCAGTTTAAAGAGTTGAATGCTGAGCTTTCCTTAAAATGGCCCAATATCACAGCTAAAAAAGAAGGTCCAGCTGATGCTAAAGATTGGGAAGAAGTAAAAGATAAAATGCAGTATTTGCAAAAAGAGTGGTAGATTCCTCATTAAAGGCGACTTGTCGCCAAATTTTGCATGAAAAAGGGCGTTTATCTACGGCAATACCCGGTTTTAAAGCGCGAGCAGCACAAAATCTTTTAGTCGAGCATATTGCTCAGGCCATTGAGGTACAGCAGACACTCATAGCGGAGGCAGGAACAGGAACGGGTAAAACATATGCCTATTTACTGCCTTGTCTTCTCAGTGGCCGGAAAACCCTGATTTCTACGGCTTCTAAAACCTTGCAGGATCAACTGTATTTAAAAGACTTACCCACCCTGATTCGTGCGTTAGGCCTGAGCACACGTGTACAGAACTTGAAAGGTCGTGCAAATTACATTTGCCAACACCGAGTTCATCTTCATGCAGAAGCGGAAGGCGGCATAAATTCTACCCTACACAGTCCTCATGAAATTGCTCATATTCGCGGTAAGCTCTCGCAAATGCATACCGGTGACCGTGCTGAGCTCCCTGAAATCAGCGAAGATTCTCCAGTTTGGCCGTGGGTTACTTCAACGGTTGACAATTGCCTGGGTAATGAATGCTCTTATTATGAAGAATGCTTTTTAGTCAAAGCGCGTAAGCGAGCAATGGAGGCAGATCTTGTCGTAATTAACCATCATCTTTTTTTTGCTGATTCGCGATTGAAGGAAGAAGGCTTTGGCGAAATTTTACCCGGTGTCGACATCTTGGTTTTTGATGAAGCCCATCAATTAGCCGAAATCGCCACACATTTTAACGGTGAGCGTATAGGAACGAAGCAGTTTAAAGAGTTGATGCAGGACATGGTTAACGAATGGCCTGCGCTTGATCGCGTCAATCATCCCCTTAAAGCACTCATGCATCGAACGGAGCAATTATTAGATGAACTGTATTTGCAGGTAGCTCATCTTGAAGAGCGCATCAGTTGGCATGAGGTTATAAAAACTCCTAAATTCATGAGCGTGTGGAGTGATTGGTTGCAACTGCAGGAAGAAATTCTTACGTGCTTACAAGAGGCTGGAATTGAGGAGCATCCTGCTTTAAAGCGTTGTCAGGAGCGATTTGAGGAATGGGGACGAATTCATCATTATTTTACGCAAAACATCGAAGATAAGATTCTCTGGTTGGAGCGGTTTAAACAAACCTTGGTTTTTCATGCAACACCCTATCATGTTGAAGACGCACTCGGCGATCAGCTCAAGAGGCAAAATTGTACTTATATTTTCACCTCGGCCACTTTGACGGTTGCTGATTCATTTGATTGTTTTCGTAATTCTTTAGGTTTAACGGAGGCACAAACTCTTTTATTACCGAGTCCCTTCGATTATCAAAATCAGGCTTTATTATACCTTCCGCGTAGTTTACCTGATCCTAAAGATCCCAATTATTACTCGGCACTGCTGCAGCGAGTTATTCCAGTAATCAAAGCACTGGGCGGGCGATGCTTTTTCTTATTTACCAGCCATAGAGCACTGCGTCAGGTTGCCGAGGTTATTCAAGAAAAACTTCATTATCCAGTCCTGGTGCAAGGAAGTGAGGCTAAACCGATTCTTTTGGAGCGTTTTCGGCAGTTGGGTAATGCTATATTGTTAGGCACCGCCTCTTTTTGGGAAGGAGTTGATGTTAAAGGGGATGCGCTTTCATGTGTCATTATTGATAAATTACCCTTCGCAAGCCCCAACGACCCCGTGGTTCGTGGTAAAATGGCTTCCTTAAAAAATAAAGGTTTATCAGGATTTGATGAATTGTCTCTACCTAATGCAGTTATTGCCTTAAAGCAAGGGGTTGGACGATTGATACGTGACAGCGAGGATAAAGGGATATTGATTATTGCCGATCCTCGATTAACTGGCCGCGAATACGGGCATCGTATTTTAGCCAGTTTACCCCCATTACCTAAAACTCGGGATGAACTGAAAATTTTAGATTTTATAAAAGAATTGGCCCTGGATTATGAACCTATTAGCGATTGATACCTCAACAGAGCATGCAAGCATTGCCTTAACCTGCAATGGAGAGGTTATTGAAAAAACACAAGATAATCAAAAGACACATGCACAATTTTTATTGCCCATAATCGATTCACTACTTGCAGAGTGTGGGATAGGCATAAGCCAGCTTGATGCCATTGCTTTTGGCTGCGGGCCTGGAAGTTTTACTGGTCTACGGATTGCTTGCAGCACCGCGAAGGGTCTTGCTTTTGCTCATGATTTACCGTTAATTCCCATAAGTACCCTTGCTGCAGTTGCATGGACAGCTCGTCAACAAATTGAACTTGAATTTCCAGTCTTAGCAATCCTGGATGCACGTATGAATGAGTTTTACTGGGCTTATTATTCAGGCAGCAGTTATAATGCCGAACCTCAGGTTTCAGCAGTGGAGTCTATTATAGTCCACTCTACCGACCCATTCATTTTAGCGGGGACGGGAATAGTTGTTTGTAATGATAATTTAGCACCAACTCTTAAACCGTACGTAAGACACCAAATCGCAACATTCCCCAAAGCGTCTGCAATGTTGCATTTAGCAGTAATGGAGGAATTTCCTGCGGTTAATGCAGCTGAGGCAAAACCGGTGTATGTACGCAATAAAGTAACTTATGACAAAAAGTAAACCTATTGGAGCGATTCATGGATAAAAAATTATTAGAATTATTGGTTTGTCCTTTGTGCAAAGGTAAATTAATTGAGAAAAAGCAAGAATTAATTTGTAAATTCGACCGTCTAGCGTTTCCAATTCACGATGGCATACCGGTAATGCTTGAAGATGAGGCTCGTGTTATTAGCCTGGAAGAGAAGGACTTGCTTTAATGTAAGCAAGTCCAATAATGATTTTATCCCTAGAGTTCGCTACGTTTTTTGCGCCAAAATAACAAGAGCGCAGGAATAATCATCAAGAAAATACCACAAGAAAATACCAAACGGAAATGATTAGCACTGCCAAAATTCATAAACTCCACTGGCGGGATGAATCCAACAATTAGAGTCATAATACATCCAGCTAAACCGAGAAGACAGGTAAAATAGTAACCTAGTCTTCCCCCGGGTATAGCAAAAGGTCGCGGTAAATTTGCGAATTTATGCTTCAGTTTCCAGGCAGCGATGAACATAAATACATACATCAGAATGTAAAGTTCGGTGCTTAAATCAGTAAAGAGCCAGTAGATAGCATTGACGCTGGGGAATAGTAAAAACCCACTACAGAGTAATGTTACCAGCACTGCCTGGCTTATCAGAATTCGCGAGGCAACACCATGTTTGTTCAGCTTGCAGAAGGATTGCGGTAAAAAATTATGATTTGCGGCCATCAGGAGTCCTTTAGCCGGTGAAATAATCCAATTAACCATACTGCCCAAGCTACCTAGAAGCAATAGAATAACCAATATGGGCATTAACCAATTGAGATGGTATGCTTGAAAAAAATTCGTAAATGCCTGCATCACGCCATCAACTAAATTAATCTCTTGTTTGGGAAGAACGAATGCGATAGCCAGAGATCCAAAAATCATCGTGGTGAGAATAAGAAGTACTGAAAAGAACATAGCTTTCGGAAAGTTAGCTTGAGGATCGCGTACATTACGCACATGCACTGCTGCGAGTTCCATACCAAGGAACGAGGTCATAATTGCAGTTAGAGAAACCCAGGATTGGCTGTCTTTCCAGTTGGGCAAAAGCTTTGACCAGCTTAAATCGATCGCTAAAGGATTGCCTTTTACAACCCAAATAAGCGCCAGTAATATAATAAAACCCATAGGCAGGATCATCCCCACTATGGCACAAAAGCCAGCAAAATGAGCGGAAGCACGTAATCCTGAGAGCCCGATAAAGGTTAAAGACCAAAAAATAGTGAGGATTACAGCAATTAGATAATATTTATTTTGCGCAAGTTCCGGGTTAACAAGGTAAGCCAGAGCGCCAGCGATAAAGGAAAGAATAGTTGGATACCAAACCAAAGTATTGATCCATTGCAACCAGATGGTAAAGAAGGCGACATTCTCTCCATAAGCATGGTGTACCCAACTGTAGATTCCACCTTCTTCATCAGCCCAGGTTGAGGATAATTCTGCAGCGACCAGGGCGACGGGTATCAGAAAAACAAGCGCCGAAAAAATAAAGAAGAAAATAAGAGTTGAGCCAAACAAGGCAGTACCTGGTAGATTTCTTATGCTATCAATGGCACCAGTAATCAAGAGCACCAAAGCGATAACGGATATTTTTTCGGAAGACCAACTTTTCATTAAAGTATTCTTGTTGATAAAAAGATAGACATTATACCTGAATTATGATGAAAAGTTAGGTTGTCACGCAT
>JAFKHV010000001.1 GCA_017306715.1 Legionella sp.
GATCCGGGTGGTATGATAAGCGTTGGAAGGTTGGGGTTTACTGTTTGTTGTGATAATTTCTCTCCATGCCCATTAAGGTAAGCAAACTCAATGGTGCCTTCATGAACAGTCAATTTTCCCCAGGTCCCCTCTTTAGTGCTGTGCTTATCCCGGAAAAATTGAATGTTCTTTTCCTGATTTAGCTCAATTTTTTTGTACACTTTTAAGTCGGTTATTGCCTGTTGATTATTCATTGCGAAATCTCATATTTAACCCAATTGATTAAGCCTAACCGAACCGCTGACTTGGTGTCCAATAAATAGATTAACGCATTGTCAGCAATTTTATTGAACCTAAGCTCATGATGCTTCATTTTATTGCTCATAGGTCATCCTTGCACGCGTTACTTGATTTTGAGCACAGATTATATAAAGAATAAGATACAAACGTGTAGATATTCTTGATGAAGCTATTTTTTACGTTCGAGCCCCTGTTAAGACTTTTTCGATTTTATTGACTATGCTCATATTAAACTCGGTGATGACTCTAATCTTGATTACTCGTTAGCTGTAGAATGAATTTATGCAGCGCTTTGCTATTTTCATAAGTTAAATCTTAAATGAGCGTTCTTGTACCTGTGAACGATTTCTATCTCTGGATCGACAACGTTATGTGAGGGACCGAAATGAAAATGCATGCCATGGTGATGAAAAATATCAACGAAAAATTAATCTATACCCAAGTTGAAAAACCATCTCCTAATCCACAGCAAATTTTGATTAAAATTACTGCTTGTGGCATATGTCGAACCGACCTGCATGTTGTGGATGGGGAGCTCAAACACCCCAAACTCCCTCTAATACCTGGCCATCAAATCGTTGGGGTCATTGAGAAGCTAGGGAAAGATGTTCATTCTTTTACCGTAGGTCAGCGCGTGGGTGTACCCTGGTTGGGTGGAAGTTGTGGCCATTGTTCATTTTGTTTGACAGGGCGAGAGAATCTTTGTGATGAAGCGCGATTTACAGGCTATCAAATTGATGGTGGCTTTGCGCAGTACTGTGTAGCCAATCAGCAATTCTGTTTTCCCATTCCCGCGATGTACTCCGATGCCCAAGCTGCACCTTTATTTTGTGCAGGGCTCATTGGTTATCGCGCCTTATTAAAAACGATGGAAGCAAAGCACCTAGGATTGTATGGATTTGGCTCCGCTGCACACATATTAACCCAAGTTGCGTGTAAACAAGGACGTCAAGTCTATGCGTTCACCATACCAGGGGATCTCAAGGCGCAACAATTTGCCTATCAACTAGGGGCTACCTGGGCAGGGGATGCGAATCAATCACCACCGCATCTTCTGGACGCAGCAATCATTTTTGCGCCTGTTGGGAGTTTGGTTCCCTTAGCGTTGAAAAATACCATTAAAGGCGGAACGGTCGTCTGTGCGGGGATTCATATGAGCGATATCCCCAGTTTTCCTTATGAATTGCTGTGGGGGGAGCGCACACTCTGCTCAGTTGCTAATTTAACCCGAAAAGATGGGGAAGAATTTTTATCCTTGGCACCAAAAATACCCGTTAAAACCGAAGTTCATACTTATACTCTAAAAGAGGTGAATGAAGCACTCGAGGATTTACGTTATGGGCGATTTAGCGGATCAGCAGTTATCCTAATTAATTAAATACTTGAAACGAATTCCATGAAAAAAGATAAGAAAGTCAATAAATTATCAAGTTTATTAAATGAGCACTGGCAATCGTTGATTGCGTTAATGGCTCTTGTGGCTATGAGTAGTTATTTTATAATCAATTTTGTAAATAAGACGTACGCTAACATTCCCTTACTAATGTTAATCATCATGGGTGGGATACCCCTGTTTTTACAAATTTTTTGGAAATTACTGAGGGGAAATTTTGGTGCTGATTCCCTTGCGGCAATTTCATTGATCACCGGTATTATTTTGCAACAATACTTAGCTGTGTCGTTAATTATTCTCATGTTAGCCAGTGGTCAAACATTAGAACGCTATGCGCGGCAGAAAGCTTCGTCTGTTTTATTGGCATTAATTAACCGAATGCCTGTTCTTGCTCATCGACAGAGGGATAATAAAAT
>JAFKHV010000055.1 GCA_017306715.1 Legionella sp.
GAAGCGGTGGATAAAAATTAGAGGGTTTAACCTATTAACACTTGTTGTTAATAACGTTAAGTTTGAAGATGGAGTGCAGGTTGTTGAACAATCAGACAGGATGGCCGCCTGATGATATTTGGTCATACACCAGATTTGACAATAACTCTTTTTTATTTCTTTTTTAGAAGCTTTAAATGCCCAAAACAATAAAATTAACCCAATAGTAACTAATAATATATTTATGTTAAGGACATTATTTAAGTAATTAATAATAAAATCGGTTATGCAAGTTAGTTTTGGTTCATCCATGTGCTTCCCCTCTTTTTAATCCTTTGGGATACTAATCAACTGAGGATTAAAGAAGTATAGGTCAAAATAGGCGTGAGATATTATTGTTAACTTATATTAAGATTAGCTAGAACATTTATATGGGTAAAAAAACAATTTTGGATCGTTATTTGGATCGACTTGAATATTGCTACGGGAGGAAATTTCTTAAAACCCTTACTGAGACTGGTCGGGACGGAAGGATTTGAACCTTCGACCACTAGCACCCCATGCTAGTACGCTACCAGGCTGCGCTACGCCCCGATTGAGGCCAATAATAGCGAAGTTGGTAGTAAATAACAAGGGGGTATTTGAGGATTAATCGTGTTCTCTCGTGTTTAAAGTAAATGTTTTAATTGATTCACTTCAAATTTTAGGTGAGCGATTTGAAGTAAATTTTTACAATTGGATAGTTCTGCATATTGTAAAGCCAAGGTCGCATTATTTAATAAGTCCCGCGCAGGTGGATAAGATTCCTCCCAAATAAGCGACATAGCTGAATTGACGTGGGTTGATGCAGAGGTTAGTTTATCGATACATACGGAGCGGTTTTGGTTCACAGAGACATATGCAAGTTGTTGTATAATTTCCGCACATCTATTGGCCAGCAATTCTTTACTCTGCGCTGCCTGAACGGCCATACTGCAGGTAATTAAACCGAATAAGAACGCTTTTTTTAAAATCAATTTAATCATAGTACATACTCCCTGTAAGTTGCGTAAGAGGTGAGGAATGGCCAGAGATTAAGTTAGATTCACTTCCAAGTAGGTACCCTCATACTCGTGTATCGAACAGCTGCCTTTTTAGGCAGCTGAAATACAGGATGCTGAACCTAATTTAATCAAAAGCATTTATTCCTGTAATGTGTTTTCCTAAAACCAAAGTATGGACGTTATCTGTACCTTCATAGGTGAAGACGGATTCTAAATTGAGCATATGTCGGATCACATGATACTCAAGGCTAATTCCATTGCCTCCTAATAGATTCCTGCATTTTCTAGCAATTTGCAATGCTTCACGGCAAGAATTTCTTTTTGCTAAAGAAATCATCGTGGGTGTATCTTTACCCGCATCTTTTAAACGACCTAGCTGAAGGTTTAAACATTGTGCCTTGATAATTTCAGCATACATATCCGCTAAATCCTTCTGAATTAGCTGATGAGCTGCGAGCGGTTGGTTAAATTGGTTACGCTCAGTTAGATAGTTAACCGCTATGTCAAAACACTCCATGGCAGCGCCCATTGCACCCCAGGCAATCCCATAACGTGCCTGGCTCAAGCAGCTCAAAGGTGCTCCTAATCCTTTATCGCTTCCAGGTAAGTAGTTTTCATCCGGCACAAAAACATCATCAAAAGCCAACTCACCAGTAATTGAAGCGCGTAGAGACATCTTCATTTTAATTTCCGGGCATTTTACGCCTTCAGATTGAGTATCAACAATAAAACCACGAATACCTTCATCAGTTTTGGCCCATACGATAGCGATATCGGCGATCGGAGCATTCGTTATCCACATCTTCGACCCATGCAAACGCCAGCCCCCGGAAACTTTTTTGGCGTAGGTACGCATATTCGCCGGATTAGATCCTGCATCAGGTTCGGTTAAACCAAAACAACCAATAATTTCTCCTGAAGCCATACGTGGTAAGTAGCGCATCCGTTGTTCTTCACTACCAAATTTAAAAATTGGGTACATGCATAGAGAACTTTGTACAGAAACAAAACTGCGTAAGCCGCTATCACCGCGCTCCAACTCCTGGCAAACTAGGCCGTAAGCAACATAAGATGCTTCAGCGCCCCCATATTCTGCGGGTAATGTTAAACCCAAAACCCCTAACTCAGCTGATTTACGGATCAATTGTCGGGGAAATTCTGCTTCTTCAAAAGCCTCGGCCATTAGCGGGATAACATCATGACGTACAAAACGAGCAACACTATCCCTAATCATTCGCTCATCATCATTGTATTGCTCATCAAGTAACAACAAATCGTCCACTTTCCTTCTCCCTGTTCTCTGAATTTAATATTCGGACTGCTTCAATAATTTGATCTTTGCTTGGTAACAAATATTGCCAAGCATTGCCTAAAGGAATAAAACAATCTTTTCCTGTGATTCTTTTTATCGGTAATAGTTTAGGAAGTTGTTCTAGTAGTAATGTCATAAGCCCCTCACTTACGGAGCCACTTTGTCTTCCTTCATCTACGATAAGAACACTTGAAGCGTGCTGTAACTCTCTAAGAATTGCAGCAGCAGGAAGTGGGGATAACCACCGTAGATCCACAATCTTAACCTCAATTTGGTGTTGCTCTTTGAGTATTTTGGCCGCTTGACGAGAAAGATAATATCCATTCGCATAGGTTAGAATAACCACCTCTCCTTGACCAAATACGCCAACTTCACCCACGGCAATCGTTTCTTGCGGTGCTGGATATTCAAACAACCAGCCATTATCACCAGGCTCATGCAAATCTTTCGTCATATACAAAGCAATAGGCTCGAGGAATACAACTACGCGCCCTTCCTCATGGGCAGCACGCACACATGTTCTTAACATTTTAGCAGCATCAGGACCATTAGACGGGCTCGCTACCAAAACTCCAGGGAGATCACGCAGTACGGAAATGGAATTATCATTATGGAAATGCCCACCAAAACCTTTCTGGTATGCTAATGAGGCAATGCGAATTACCATCGGATTCTTATATTGGCCACTGGAAAAAAATGATAACGTCGCTGCCTCACCGCGTAATTGATCTTCAGCGTTATGCAAATAAGCTAAAAATTGAATTTCTGGTATCGGGATAAAACCATTATGAGCAAGTCCAATTGCTGTTCCTAAAATAGTCGTTTCATCAAGCAAAGTATCAAAGACCCGACGTGCGCCAAAGCGTGCTTGAAGATCAGCCGTTACGCGATAAACACCGCCTTTTTTACCCACATCCTCACCAAAAAGCAGAATGTTTGGATACTGAGCCATTAAATCAGTTAATGCGAAATTAATATTTTGACAAAGATTACGCTTCTGCTTTAACTGTGCATATGCAGTACCAAATGCTTTGGTTCGTTCAACTTCATTTATTAAAGGCACCTGTTCCCTAATTTCAGTACGTGGTAAAAGCGATGCCATTATCGCATCCGCACTAGTCATTTTGGGTAAGCTAATTACCTCGGCCGCTTTGGCTTCAATTAAATCTTTGTTATGTGCATACAAATCAATTATATCTGCCGGCTGCATCCATCCAGCACGTACTAAGTATCCAGCAGTATGTAATAAGGGATCTTCGGCCTCAGTCCGTTCAATCTCGGCTTGAGACAAATATTGGGATTCAATATCTGAGCCCGCATGACCAAGTAACCGGACACACCGCATGTGTAAGAACACCGGTTGTTTTTTGATTCGTGCAAGGTATTCAGCTTCTTGAGCTTTTGCATAGACATCTGCAATATTTAATCCATCACAACTTAGATAATTAATTCCTGGTCGAGATCTAATTGATGTCTCAATCCACTGATTCGGGGTACGCACAGAGATCCCAATGCCATTATCTTCACAGATGAAAATTATGGGTAATGGATATCCTTGCATTGCCATCCAGGAGCAAGCATTCAATGTAGTTTGTGCACTGGCATGGTTAGTCGATGCATCGCCAAATGAACATAACACGACCGAATCGGCTTTTAATGGGCCTTTCCAATTTAAATCTTTAGCTCTTTTTAAAGACAACGCAGCACCCAATGCTTTAGGTAAATGTGAAGCTATCGTTGACGTTTGGGGGGGAATGTAAAGAGGGACAGAACCAAAAACCTTATGACGGCCCCCAGAGATAGGGTCTGATGCAGCAGCAACTAGTGAGAGCAATACATCACGCACGCCATCGCCTCCTGCTAATTTTTTAGCTCTTTGCAAATAAAATCCGCCACTGCGATAGTGGAGGAAAGCCATATCATCTAGATTAAAAACCTGCGCAATAGCCGCATTTCCTTCATGACCGCTGCTACCAATGGTATAGTAGGATAATCCTTTTTCCTTTAGCTGTCGGGCGATAATATCCAATAAACGCGATTTAATTTGTGAATCAAAAAGGTCAATTGCTACTTTTTTTTCCATCTCTGCGGTATCGAAGCTCACCTCGCTTCGGGGGGGAGGAAAATTTCGCTCATTAACTCGTTTAACAAACTGTTCATCTACCACAGTGGCTCTATCTAACATCCCTCACATCCTGTTTGAATTGCTTTCGATACCAAGCAGATGAGTATATACTCAATCAAAATGAACCGGAAGAATGTACTCTTTAAAATATTTTTCATCAATCAACCGAATACAACCCATCAGCAGGAAGACATTATGAGAGCAATTATTTTAATCGTAATCGCTGTGCTGTTATCCAGTTGCTGTTTTACAAGTGCTATCCGCTGCCGTCAATTAGACTCTGCAACCGTCTCCGAACATTTTATTGTCTATCCCTACAGCCAAGGACCAATTGATATTACCACCACAACAATTGACTTTTATTAAACTTGATGGCTTTTTAATAAACCCTTTTGACAAAAAGTTTACAATTAAACTACACTTTGTTTAAATAGAATCAAAGGGGATCTACATGAAATGGATTACAGCTCTCTTCGCCGTGATATTTTTGAGTGGATGTTGCTGCACCACTGCTGTGGTGCGCTACCGCACTGTGGTTGCACCGGTAGTAGAGCCTGTAATGGTTTATCCTTACAGCCAAGGACCTATCGACGTAACCACAACCACGATTGATTATTATTAACACGCGGGTGCATTGAGCACCCGTTTATTTTTCCTCGTTGCGACTATAACCACAACCTTCTTGCGCACACAAAATCTGTCTGCCTGATTTTTTGGTTTCTTTTACCGTCAAAATAGGCCAGGCACACTGTGGGCAAGCCTCAGCTATGGGTTCATTCCATAATGCATAATCACATTTAGGATAATCACCGCAGGAATAGAAAATTTTACCTTTACGTGATTTACGTTGCAAAATTTTAGCTTGATTACATTTAGGACAATCAACACCCGTATCCGCAGGCTTTTCCAGCGGCTCCATATGTTTACATTGTGGATAATTACTGCAACCGATGAAACGGCCATACTTACCTTTTTTGATATGTAAAGGACTGGAGCATTCAGGACAATTTCGCCCTTCCAAGGTTTCGGGTTCTGATTTTTCGCTATCTTGACCAGAAATATCTTGTGTATAATCGCACTCCGGATATCCCGTACAGCCTATGAACCGTCCACGTTTACCCAAACGAATGGCTAGTGGCTTGCTGCATTTAGGGCATTCTTCATCTAACGTTTCTGTAGTAATGTCCTTTCGTTGCACCTGTTCATCCGTTGTTTGAATTTGCTCAACGAATGGCTTCCAGAATTCTTCCAATACGGGTATCCATTCTTTTTCGCCGCGCGCAATAGCATCGAGTGTATCTTCAAGGTGCGCTGTAAATTTATAGTCCACATAACGCGTAAAATATCCCGTTAAAAATCGGTTCACGATCCGACCTACATCCGTAGGAAAAAATCGCTTTTTATCTACGATCACGTACTCACGCTGTTGGAGTGTATGAATGATGGAAGCATAAGTTGATGGCCTTCCTATGTCATACTCTTCAAGTGCCTTGACCAGGCTCGCTTCAGAGTAACGCGCAGGAGGCTCTGTAAAATGCTGGTTCGCTACGACTTCTTCTACTTTTACTTTATCGCCGATAACAAACGCAGGCAGTAATGAGCTATCTTCATCCTCTTTGGAATCATCCTGACCCTCTTCATAAACGGCCAGAAAACCAGGAAATACAATGACTGAACCATTAGCTCGAAATATTGCATCTTGACCACAACTAAAATCGACCGCAACTGTATCCATAATGGCATCAGCCATTTGCGATGCGATGGTGCGTTTCCAAATCAATTGATACAACTTAAACTGATCAGTCGATAATGCTGATTGAACCATCTCAGGCGTCCGACGAATCGAGGTAGGACGTATTGCTTCATGAGCCTCTTGGGCATTTTTTGATTTTGTTTTATACAGCCTAGGTTGGTCTGGACAATTATCTGTCTGGTAACGCTCTGTAATATACTCACGGATTTCATTAACTGCTTCTACTGCTAAATTTACTGAATCCGTACGCATATAACTGATCAAACCGACAGTACCCGTGCCAATGTCTATCCCTTCATAAAGTTGTTGCGCGACCATCATCGTCTTACGCGCTGTAAACCCTAATTTTCTTGCTGCTTCCTGTTGTAATGTTGAGGTAATAAAAGGAGGCGCGGGTTTACGTTTACGTTGCTTTTTCTCGATTTCAATAACCTGCAGCCAACCCTTTGCCTGCTCGATCAGTTTTTTCTTTATTTGTTCAGCCTGTTCACCATTATTGACTGAAAATTGATGTAATTTTTCTTTTTGATAATGGGTTAGCCGCGCCGTAAAGGACACTTTTTCATGAAAACAGTTAGCAAGAATTTTCCAGTATTCCTGGGCCACAAAGCGCTCGATCTCTTCCTCACGCTCCACAATAAGTCTTAATGCTGGGCTTTGTACTCTTCCTGCCGAAAGACCACGTCTGACTTTTTTCCATAAAAGGGGCGATAGATTAAAACCGACAAGATAATCGAGAGCCCTGCGTGCCTGCTGGGCATTAACGAGATCCATAGAAATATCGCGGGGATTATTAATTGCATCCTGAATTGCAGACTTAGTGATTTCATTGAAAAAAATTCGATGAACTTGTTTGTCTTTTACTAAATTTTTTTCTTTCATGAGCTCGTAAATATGCCATGAAATCGCCTCACCCTCGCGGTCTGGATCCGTTGCGAGTAACAGTGAGTCGGATTTTTTCAAAGTTTTAGCAATCGTTTCTATATGTCGTGCATTCTTTTCGAGTGGCACATAGGTCATCGAAAAATGATGTTCAGGCTTTACTGAACCTTTACGCGCTGGGAGATCACGGACATGGCCGTAGGAGGCTAGTACCTCATAATCATTTCCCAGGTATTTTTGAATCGTCTTCGCTTTAGCAGGTGACTCGACTATCACCAAGTGTTTACTCATATAAAGTTAACCTTCCTGTCTTAATAGCATCATAACTATTTATAGAATCTTTACTCACGGAGTCAAGTCTTCTGCCAATAAGCAAGTGACTATTTAGTGTAATGTGGGCTCATCTTCAGTCTGATATAAAACCAAATCTAAAAATGCTAATTGTTCTTCAGATAAATTTCCAGAAAGTGCATTACGGATTATCCACTTAGTCTCTTGCAGGGTAACAATCCGAGATTCCGAGAAAAGCAGTTGGTGAAGCACCGTTTCTAATGTCGCATCCGTGAGCACATTACATAATTTCATCCGCATTAAAAATTGGTAGCTTGCTTTACTCATCTTCATTTGCTCTTCATAAATCAAAACACGTGTTGATTTAGTGTCTTGATTTTTAAATTGCATGAAATCTGTTTCCGCATTTTGTTCGTCATCAGAGGAATCAATTATTAATTCCTGCTCAGCCGTCTCATTTCTCTTTTGTAATTGATTCAAGCTCTGTTCGAATAGATTTAACAGCATTTCGAATAAATTATCTTTCATAATGAACACCTCATATAGCCACCGGGAACTGCAACCACCTGTCCTTTCAATTCCAACTCAGCAATCCGGGTCATAACTTGCTCAATCGAATAGCCACTGCGTGTTACCATCTCATCCACACTCGTTGCTTCAAAGCCAATGCACTTTACTAAATTTTCATTCTCGGTTGCAAGAGAAAAAACCGGCTTATCAGGTAATGGTATGGAAGTGCATAGATGAAACTCTTCCATAACGTCAGAAATTGAAGTAACGAGTTTAGCGCCTTGCTGCAGTAAATAATGACACCCACGGGCTAATGGATTATGAATAGAACCCGGTAAAGCCAAAACTTCTCGATTTTGCTCCAGCGCCATCCGCGCTGTTATCAATGAGCCACTTCTAATTGCTGCCTCAACAACCAATGTGCATAATGACAAACCACTTATTATACGATTTCGACGGGGGAAATGTCCAGCTAAAGGTGGACTATTTAAAGGAAATTCACTTAATAACAATCCTTTAGCACGGATTTTTTCAGCAAGCTGTACCTGTCGTGTGGGGTAAATTCGATTAATTCCGGTTCCCATGACTGCTACGGTGGTACCCTCAACAGTTAAAGCACCTTCATGCGCTGCGGTATCAATCCCTAACGCCAGGCCACTGATAATAGCAAGATTGTGTTTCGCCAACTCGCGTGCAAAAAAGAATGCATTTTCTTTACCCGTAACCGAGGGGTTGCGGCTCCCAACCATAGCTAGCGCAGGAAAATTTAATGCGTTCAATTGCCCTTGTGCATAAAGAATGATCGGTGGATCTGGAATTTCACGCAGCAATGGCGGATATGCTGATGACTCCCAGGTGAGAATATGATTTAAATCGTGGTGCTCTTCCCAAATAAAATCGTCATCGAGTTGATTTAAGTCAAAATCGCTCAATACTTTGGCTAACCACTCAGAAAATCCTAATCGCTCTAATTCTGCTTTTTTTAGAGTAAATAACTCTTCCAGATTCGGAAAGTAGGCATATAATTTTGCAGCGGTTTTCGGGCCTATTCGTGGGATACGATTAAGTGCGAGGAAAAATTTTTTATTATTCATGGATTAAACACCTCTATTCATGGCGAATATTGGTATGAATAAATGAATATAAATCAAAGCAATAAGTGTAAGTTTCCATATTCTTTCCTTAAGCTGTGTTGGTATCTTGCAGCATCATAGCTAATCAAGGATAATATCATGATTACAATTATGAGAACCAGTTATAAATTATGACCATACACAAAATCCTCTATCTTCCTGATGAGCGTTTAAGAGAA
The DNA here is from genome assembly GCA_017306715.1 of Legionella sp. Taxonomy (GTDB): domain Bacteria; phylum Pseudomonadota; class Gammaproteobacteria; order Legionellales; family Legionellaceae; genus Legionella. The sequence continues at coordinate 9,208 of JAFKHV010000055.1, forward strand.
GCATCGAAACCGGTAACCGTATTTGATGACCAGCTCCAAAATTTAATCGAAGATATGTTCGAAACCATGTATGCCGCACGAGGAGTGGGGCTTGCTGCTGTACAAATCGGTGTACATCTTCGTTTATCCGTAATTGATGTTGAGGGAGACCGAAAAAATCAACTAGTCATCATCAATCCTGAAATCACGGCGCGTGAAGGTGAAAAAAAATATGAAGAGGGTTGTTTATCCGTGCCTGGCGCCTATGACAGCGTTTTTCGCGCTGAAAAAGTTACTGTTCGTGCTTTAGATAGACACGGTAAGCCTTTTGAAATCACTGCCGATGGCCTTTTGGGTGAATGTTTACAACACGAGATTGATCACATGAACGGTAAATTGTTCATTGATTTACTCTCCCCACTTAAGAAAGCAATGGCGCGCAAAAAATTGGATAAATTTAAACGACAGCAGTTGCGAAAATAATTAATGAATAGCCTTAGAATCGTTTTTGCTGGCACGCCAGCTTTTGGTTTACCCTGTCTCGATGCATTAAATCAATCTGCAAATGAACTTGTTGCCGTCTATACTCAACCCGATAGACCAGCGGGTCGCGGACGAAAAGTCCAGTTTTCCGCAATCAAAGAATGGGCTGAACAACACCATCTTCCTGTCTATCAGCCAGTAAATTTTAAAAATTCAGCAGCTATCGAAGAACTTGCCGCATTAAGGCCTGATTTAATAGTCGTTATCGCATATGGTTTGATTTTGCCAAAGGCAGTGTTAGAAATTCCTCGCTATGGGTGTATCAATGTACATGCCTCACTTCTACCCTCCTGGCGTGGTGCGGCCCCTATTCAACATGCTCTTTTGCACGGGGATGCAGAAACCGGAGTCACCATTATGCAAATGGATGTAGGGATGGACACAGGGGATATGCTCAAAAAAGTAACTTGCAAAATATCAAACACAGATACCGCACAAACACTTCATGATAAGCTTGCGTCCATTGCTCCAGGCCCGCTCCTCGAGGTGATTACAAATCTCTCTTATTACCAACAGCATGCAGAGAAACAAGAGGATAATGCCGCAACTTATGCTGGAAAAATTCAAAAAGAGCATGCTTTAATCGATTGGCAACAGGACGCTCATAAAATCGAACAACAAATCCGGGCTTATAATCCATGGCCCACAGCATATACTCATCTCGATGGTGAGATAGTACGGATTCATCAGGCGAAAGTAATCCCTATAAGTCACAGCGTTCATACTCCTGGAACCATTATTGAAGTAAATAAACACGAAGTCATTATTTGCACCGGCAATCACGGTATTGCTTTAGAGAAAATCCAGTTTGCAGGAGGAAAAGTAATGAGCGCCACCGATTGGATTAATGGCCTTAAGGGACAGAACCTTGTTGGTAAACAATGCACATAATACAGGCTAGCCGTAATGAATAAAAACTCACGACTTGAGGCGCTCAAAGTACTAATACAGCTGTTTCAAAACCAGCAGTCACTGAATCGAATTCAGGCCAATGAGCATGTCTCGGCAATGACCAAAGAGATATGCTTTGGGGTCTGTCGTTTTTATTATCGCCTAGAAGCCTTTGCTTTAAGTTTATTGAAAAAAAAACCGAAAGAGCCCGAGTTATGGATTGTTATTCTCATGGGTTTGTATCAATTGCATTATATGCGGCAACCAGAATATGCGGTCGTCAAAGAAACAGTGCAGTTATTAGATAGTATTAAGAAAAGCTGGGCTAAAGGTTTGGTGAATGCGATATTGCGCAATTTCTGTCGTCAGCAGGAAAGCCTTTTATCCTCGCTTCAGGATAATCCTCTGTTCGAACAAAATCATCCGCAATGGTTTTTAAAACAATTGCAGCAAGATTGGCCGCATCATTGGCATGCGATTATTACAGCAAATGATCAACGACCCCCTCTAACTTTACGAGTAAACCAACTTAAAATCTCCCGTCCTGATTATTTAAATCTTCTACAGGAGAACGGAATCCAGGCTAAAGCCCATGAGCTAGCTCCACAGGGCATTGTTTTGGATGCTCCTACTGAGATAAAACAGTTGCCCGGATATCAGGAAGGTTTTTTTTCAGTACAAGATGCTGCAGCACAGATGTCCGCAGCATTACTGGAATTACAACCGGGGCAGCGGGTATTGGATATCTGCTGTGCTCCCGGGGGAAAAACATCTCATATATTGGAAACTGAACCACAATTACGTCAATGCGTAGCAGTAGATATCGACAAATCACGTTTAGAGCGCGTGCGCGATAACCTTTCGCGACTACAACTCCAGGCAACATTAATACCCGGCGACGCCACAAATCCGGCCTCCTGGTGGGATGGTAAGCTTTTTGATCGAATACTCCTGGATGCCCCATGCTCTGCCACGGGTGTAATCCGCCGTCATCCTGATATTAAATTATTGAGAACCGCTAATGAAGTAGAGCACGTCGTATCTTCACAACAAAAGATTCTCTCTCACGCTTGGGAATTACTCCGTCCCGGCGGACTCCTTGTTTATGTAACTTGTTCTGTTTTGCATCAAGAAAATGAACAGCAGATCGCATCTTTTCTCAGTGAGCATGTTAATGCTAAAGTAGTACCTCAAGATGGTAATTATGGCCTCCAGAGTAATTATGGACGTCAGATCTTTCCAGGTGAGTTCAATATGGATGGGTTTTTTTATAGTGTATTACGTAAAGAATAAGTTATAAGGAATTAAAATGAGCGTTAATTGGCCGTTAGTGATGGTGTTATTTTTTTTATGTATTCCCGGTATCTTTATTGCAATTAAACGCTTAATTTTTTTCCTCTTACCTGATAACTCGGAAGCATTAAAAACACGAATGAGCTATTTTGCCATCGCTCAAACTTTAGTTATGGTCTTTATTTTATGCCTTTCTGGCAGCATTGTTGCCAATGCAACCGGTCTCGGAGCCCCTATTCTGCGTGGGCTTCTTGAAGGAACGGCTTCTATCAGAGCAATTGTCCCGATTTTGTTGCCTGCCTTCGGTTATTCACTTTTAAATCTATTTATTTTCACCTTCATGCTGCAGCTACTTTCTCGATATTCATTACAAGAAAATGATCGGAAAATCATGCGCAATCTACGTAAAGCCCTTGGGCTGGATGGGTGCGTCCTATACGGGGGGGTGGTCGAAGAAGTGATTGCCCGTTGGGGTTTATTCAATTTAGCTGCATTCTTTATGGTAATTTTTAACCAAGGCATTTCTACAAACCTGGTATGGCTTGCTCTAGTAGTAAGCAGCTTAATTTTTGCGGTGGGACAACTCCCCGCATATATTGCTGCAGGCTGCACATCTAGCCGGACTTTTATTTATTCCTTTGTCCTATTAAGTACCACGCAATCGATTTTATTTGGTTATGTCTTTTGGCATTATGGCCTGATTGCGGCAATATTCTCCCATATGCTTTTTCATCTGGGTTGGTATGTGCTCGAAGAAAAAATCAATTTAGCCCCGTTCTCAAAGTAAAAAATTTGTAAAGAAACCCTCCCTTAATATTGTCTTAATTCTCAACATTTATGATGAGTTAAGATAAATGGGGGTAAATGTTATGTCTACGCAAATTAAGTCGAGTAAAGACTTTGCTGCTTTGATTGATCTGGTGCAGAATAATCCACACGATCCGTATTTTAAAATGAAAGTCATGGAGGTATTGCCGCAAATAAAAGCAGGTGCTAAAAATAATCCTCTCGCTTTATATCATTTGGCAAAAATCTACTCACCTCAGTCATCGCTCTATCGAAAAACTATTATTGAGGCAGCAGAACTTGGTTCAACCAATGCCCTGTTTGACGCTTATAAATTACTAAGTAAATCCAATCAAAGTAACGACCAACAACAGGCAAAAAAATATTTAGCTGCCATTTATCAATCTAAAGATAGCTTTATAATCAATTGTCTCAATGATTATCTTCGCAGCGACTCACTCACGAATCAAATAACTACAAAAAATGAAAATTATTCACCACGATTTTTCAATACCGCTTCAGAATCTTTGGAGGCGATGGAATTTAAACAAGACTATTCTCCCAGTGAACCCAGTCTGTAAATTTATCTTAAGTCAACAAAAACCGAAAACTACGCTGGATTTCATTTAAATCAAATTGATTAAGGTATAGAGAAAAACTCATCCAGGTACTTAATGCAGCAAGATCCCGGAACGGTTGAGGTAAATAGACAGGATCAGTCAGTATAGCGCGATCTTTGAGCTCATTTAATAGCGGAAGATCATCCAATACTAATTTACCCGTAAATAAAAGTGGAATCGACTCGATGCGTCGCTGACTAATTGCAAAACGTATGTAGTTATAGATCAACACAAACCCTTTTGCATACGACAAATCTTTAGTAAAAGGCCCTCCAGTTGGCGTACTCCCACGAAAAATTCGTACTGCTTGATTATAGCTATCTTCCTCACTGAGATTACAATCCAAAAAGTAGTTGTATATATCCAGAAAATCTGCCCCTTGAATAACCATATCCAGGGCAATGACTCGATTCGTAATTTTTAACATGCGTGCGGGATTGGAGGAGAAAGTCACAACCTCCGTAATCACCGCTAACCCTTCTTGTATTACAGAGCAAGAAGGAGTCCCTTTAGATAAGAAAAAACAATTTGGCTGCATACTACCATTTAAAGTAGTGCCTACATGAACCCAGCCCTCATGAACTTCTAGATAGCGAAGATCACGCTCACTAAACATTGCTTGTTGGCTCAATTTAATACTATCGGCCCCTGCAGAAGCATCTGCAACCATATCATCACTAACCATCACGGTAACGCGGCCTGGATGTTTATCAAAAAAGTGACTTAGACGCTCCTGAAGTATTTCCTGTGCCTGTTCCGGAGTGTATTTTTTTACATCCGCCTCAGATTGTAATTGGATGGTTAAATGGGATAGGACATCAAAAAGTAAGGTGCCCATTTCCGACATTCGTGGGCCCCCTGCATAAAAGACATCAGCAGGACTTCCATACAACTCTTTAGAGAGTTCACTAAATGTTGGCGTACCGCGAGCGGCCAGCATTTGAATTGCACGGATAAACTCTTCACATTGGCGCCGAACCAGTCGCGTCAAGGTAGAATATTGTCCGAGTTGGTTTTGTGCGTCTCGCAGGATAATGCGAAATTCTTCTTGCTTTTCCGTCACCTCAAAAGGGAGTGGTTTAGCAATATAATAATCTTTATCAACAGCAGGTAATTTTTTTCCTTTATTTTTAAAAAAATCCTTTTTTACACTGTCGTCCCATTTAATACTATCAAGAATACGGATTTGTCGTTGTGCATCTACAAGACGCTGTGAAAGTTCCTGAATGATCAATAACTCAGCCGATTCTGATGTCATAGTGGCCTCTCGTTTATTTTGGTGGCGTTATATCGACACGCGCATCCATATTTTGTGGGGGCAAATTATAAAAATCACTAATATTTGACCGCGTTAAAGGGGGTGGAACCTCTAATTTTGTTCCATTTTTACTTCTTAAATAAACATATTCCCCAGTACTGGCAAAGCGCCCGGCACAACCAGTCAACAGGGTAAAAATACCCAGTGTTACAACGATCTTTTTCACAACACATCCCCAATTATATTAGTTCTAAATTTTTCATTATTTTTTCTAAAGGCTGTCGATGTTCTGCAGACAGAGGCGTTAATGGAAGACGAATTTCATCACGCGCCAATCCCATTTGACTGACAGCCCATTTAATCGCTATAGGATTGGTTTCAATAAAAAGCAACTCATGAAGAGGCATTAATTGTTCATGCAATCTTAAGGTCGCAGATTGATCCCCATCCAGCGCACAATCACACATTTTTGCCATAAGTTTAGCTGCAACGTTTGCGCTTGCGGAAATATTGCCTTTGGCTCCAGCCAACATCCATGACGCAGCCGTCAAATCATCACCGCTAAAAACATCGATACTTCCATCTGATAAACGTAAAATTTGTTGTAACCGTGTCATCTGGCCGGTAGCCTCTTTAATACCTACAATATTGGATATCTTGGCTAAACGTGCCACTGTTTCGGGTAATAAATCGCATGCTGTACGGCTGGGCACATTATAAAGAATAATGGGTATAGCCACCTCAGCTGCAATATGTTGATAATGCTGGAACAAACCTTCTTGAGTTGGTTTTATATAAGATGGAGTGGTTATTAAAGCGGCATGGACTCCACTTTCCATTGCTTGTCGGGTGAATTGGACGCAATCCCGTGTGGCATTCGCCGCAGTGCAGGCGATGACAGGAATTCGCTCTTTAACCTGGTCGACCACCGTTTTAATAACCTGGAGCTTTTCTTCTTGCGACAGTGTACCACTCTCGCCAGTTGAGCCCGCGGCAACTATTCCATGAGTACCCATCTCAATGTGAAACTCAACTAAATCCCGCAAACGACTCACATCGACCTTGTCATCTTGCATCGGCGTTATTAACGCTACGATACTTCCTTTGAACATAGCATGCCCCCAATTATATTTTATTTCTAATACTACTAAAAAAAAGGTCTCCGAGTAAAATTTCTGCTAATAAAAGCGCATCTAAGATCCTGTATTGTATTTAATTTGTTCATCATGTTTTTTTTGTACTAATATAATAGTGAAGTCTCAGCTTAATGGATCTGAGTGATTTTCAGGTCGTGTATAAATAAGAGAAAGGGAGTCTACTATGAAAAAAATGATACCAACCCTAAGCGCTCTTGGCTTTTCTGCTCTCCTGCTTACAAGTTGTACTAATACAGAAGTGGGCACGGGGGTGGGTGGTGCTGCGGGAGCGGGCTTGGGTTATGCGGTAACCGGAGGAAGTGCCTTAGGTACTGTTGTTGGGGCCGGAGCAGGTGCTTTGATCGGTAACTCGATCGGCCAATCACAAGATCGTCGTGCTTACTACAACAGTCGTTACTACAATCGTGGTTATTATCGCGGCTATTACTACTAAGTTGTATGATGCGTTGGAGTCTAAACTCCAACGTGGTCACCCTCTTTACTTAAAAAACTTAACAGAACACAGCAAACAAACAATTCCGTTGCTATACTTTGCTAAATTAAAATTGAATGAACAAGGAATGTTATCATGCAATTAAAAGACAAAGTCGCTATTATTACCGGTGCTGCAAGTGGTATAGGCAAAGAAATTGCGCTCGTTTATGCCCGAGCGGGTGCAAAAATCGCTATTGCTGATTTAAATCTCGAACAAGCACAAAAAACCGCTGATGAAATTAAACGTTTAGGGCAAGACGCTATGGCCGTTGCTATGGATGTGACCAATGAAAGTCAGGTCAATCAAGGTGTAGACCACGTTGCGGAGTATTTTGGCCATATCGATGTTTTAGTTAGTAATGCGGGAATTCAAATTATCAGCCCTGTCGATGAACTCGCCTACAGCGATTGGAAAAAACTTTTATCGATACATTTAGACGGTGCTTTTTTAACTACTAAGGCTGTCTTGAAGCATATGTATCAAGGTAAAGGAGGCAGTATTATTTACATGGGTTCTGTACATTCCAAAGAAGCCTCAAAATTAAAAGCACCTTATGTTACCGCAAAACATGGACTAATCGGCTTGTGTAAAGTCGTGGCCAAAGAAGGCGCGGCGCACAACGTTCGCGCCAATGTTATTTGCCCAGGATTTGTCCGTACGCCTCTGGTTGAAAAACAAATACCTGAACAAGCCAAAGAATTGGGGATAACCGAAGAAGAAGTGATAAAAAAAGTGATGCTCAAGGATACTGTAGATGGAGAATTCACCACTACAGACGACGTTGCAGAAACCGCGTTATTTTTTGCATCGTTCGCGTCCAATGCTTTAACCGGACAGTCCTTAATTGTAAGTCACGGATGGTTCATGGAGTAACCCGTACTTAATATACTATTCAGGGAGAGAACATGAAAGAAGCAGACGTTATTGAAAAAGCATTTGCAATGCCTATTGCAAGCCCTTCATATCCACGAGGCCCCTATCGCTTTGTCGATCGCGAATACCTCACCATCACCTATGAAACCGATATGGATTTGCTGCGTGAGATGGTTCCTGAACCCCTCGAAGTAGTCGAACCCTTAGTGCAATTTGAGTTTATACGCATGCCTAATTCCACCGGTTTTGGTGATTATACCGAATCAGGGCAAGTCATTCCGGTTCGTTATAAAGGAAAACAGGGCGGATATACATTAGCGATGTACCTCGATGACTTAGCTCCGATTGCAGCAGGGCGAGAAATTTGGGGTTATCCTAAAAAATTAGCACACCCAAAATTAGAAGTTGTGAGTGATACTCTTTTAGGAACTTTGGATTACGGCCCCTGTCGCGTCGCGACTGCGACCATGGGTTATAAGTATGAAACAATGGATCTCAAAAAAGTAACCCAGGCGATGAATGCACCGATATATCTTCTAAAAATAGTCCCTCGCGTTGATGGCAGTACTCAAATTTGTGAGTTAGTAGAAATTTATTTAAGTGACGTGACGGTAAAGGGTGCATGGCAAGGTCCAGCGCAATTGGAATTAGCGCATCATGCGTTGGCTCCAGTAGCCGCTCTTCCGGTACGTCGTGTGGTAAGTGCTGTCCACTTGGTAACCGATTTAACATTGCCTTATGGCCGTGTGGTTCATGATTATTTAGCTTAAATAGGTATTGGAGAATTAGAAAAATGCTGATTATTATCGGTTACGTCGTTATTTTGCTTTGTGTTTTTGGAGGGTTCGCTTTAGGTGGGGGACATTTAGCTGCAGTCTACCAACCTTTAGAGCTTTTGATTATCGGTGGTGCAGCAATTGGGGCGCTCATCGTAGGCAGTAGTCCGAGCGTTCTCAAAGCGGTAGGTAAAGCACTTCCAAAACTTTTCCGCAGTGAGAAAGCCTCTGTGGCCTTAAATATCAGTTTGCTTGGACTCCTCTACAACCTCCTGAACAAAGCGCGGCAACAAGGAATGATGTCCATCGAATCGGACATTGAGGAACCTGAAAGTAGCCCCATTTTTACAAATTACCCCGCCATTTTAGCCGAACATCACGTGATTGAGTTTATCTGCGATTATTTCCGCTTAATTATCACCGCAAATTTACAGCCCTTTCAGCTTGAGGCTTTAATGGATATGGAAATTGAAACGCATCATGCTGAAGAAATGATTCCAGTAAATTCCTTAACCAAAGTCGCTGATGCGATGCCAGCGTTTGGTATCGTGGCTGCAGTCTTGGGGGTAGTCCATACTATGGAATCGATTAATCTACCCCCTGCTGAGTTAGGAATATTAATTGCCCATGCATTAGTCGGGACATTTTTAGGTATCCTAATAGGCTATGGCTTTATAGGCCCCCTAGCTACTTCATTAGAGCAACGCGCGAACCAGACACAACTTATCATGCAATCGATTAAAGCCACGATTCTTGCTAGTTTGCATAATAATCCCCCTCTTATTGCTGTGGAATTTGGTAGAAAAGTTCTTTTCGCAACACAAAGACCCTCTTTTGCCAAGCTTAATGAGGAAATCAAGACTCCTAAGAGTGAGGCGGGAGCTGGAAGTGCAAGCGCTGAGGCAGCCTCTTAGCTAGGAATAGAAAATGAGCACAAATGATAAAGAAAAAAATTCTACACCGATTATCAAGAAAATAAAAAAGCACGGGCATGGACACCATGGTGGTTCGTGGAAAATTGCTTATGCTGACTTCGTGACAGCAATGATGGCATTTTTTCTCCTGATGTGGCTCGTGGCTTCGCTCAATAAAGCACAAAAAGATGGGATTGCTGAATATTTTAAACAACCCATTAAAGTTGCATTTTCCGGTGGTGAAAATGTTGGCTTTCAACAAAAACGCGTGCAGGGAGGCGGGCCGCAAATAAAGGATAAGAATGGACAAGTATCCACCACGGATAAATCGTCTGCCAAGGACGGCAAAGAGCAAAGTAAAGAAATTATTCAATCAACACAGAACGAAACAAAAAAACTACAAGACTTAAAATCTGAGATAAGCCTCAGTATTCAAAAAGATCCTTCCTTAAGTGGCTTGAAAGACCGTTTGTTAATGCAAGTTGACCAAGAAGGATTACGCATTCAACTAATTGACGATCAAAAAATCTCGATGTTTGATGTTGGCTCTGAAAAACTTAATCCTCAGTTTGAACCAATTTTTGCTAAAATTGTGAAACTGCTTAATAATGTACCCAATAAAATCAGCATTCAAGGGCATACGGATGCTCATCCATACAATAACCCTGAAGAGCTGGATTATACTAATTGGGAACTATCAACACAAAGAGCAAACGCAGCACGAAGAGCCATGCTAAAAGCTGGTTTAGACGGTAGTAAGGTACTTAATGTAACAGGATTTGGTTCAACGATGCTTTTAGATACTAAAGATCCATACAGCCCAACGAATCGTCGTATCAGCATCATCGTGATGAAACCTTTAACGAATCCTAAAGAAAACTCTGAAACGATGGTTAAACCGGAAACAGCTCCTAAAGCAGCATCACCCGCTCCGGCACCCACGGCACCTAAACATTGATGGGTGCCGATATAAAGAAATACACTTATACCGATTTGCGCAAAGGCCTCATGATAAACTTGATGAAGTGACGGGCTCTTGTTTTTTGTTAGGAGCCAATTCAAAAATTCGTTGATGAAAAAAATTGACCGTACTGCGATGAGCAATACTAACCACCGTCATTTCTTGGGGTCGCGAAGTTACTAACTTATAGAGTAAGGTCTCATTCTCCTCATCA
>JAFKHV010000056.1 GCA_017306715.1 Legionella sp.
TGAAAAACCCCTTGAAATCATTGACAGATCATTAACTGAGAACATCGATGCGAGTTTTAGAAAAGCATACTCTCTTTTTCTAGCTTTACGAGGTACCTTTCATGTGCTTACAGGAACTCATTATGATTTGCATTTTGATGAGAACAGTCCTCATTATAATGCTAAGGGTCTGCTCGATTTTACCATTTTGCCCCTCATATCCCGCAAATTAATTGCTGATACCTATTCATACGAGCAACAAGATCAAACGTATTTAAACATCTTATCCTGGTGTATCGCCCTGCCACTAGAAATATTCCGCTTTACCGCGGCCCTAGCCATTACATTAGTATTAAGCCCCCTCATCGCTATAGGAACGATGATTCGCTGCTGTTTTGAGCCCAGCGACTCTTTGAAAACAAGTGAGGGCTACGTTCTGTATTGAAACTAGCATTTCTTTATTTAAATAAGGATATCCAGAATGCAGGAAGCATCTTAAAACTTCATCTCATTAGACCCAACTGAGCATAATCTATCGAGAACCCCATGATTCCCTAAATTCAGCTTCCTCCTGTAAATAAAATTGTGCAAATGAACAAATAGTGGTCTATATATTTATATTGTAATCATTAGCATAATCATTCACGGAGGAAATAACGATGAACAAACTGATAATTACAGCTTCTGCAACATTACTCACTTTAAGTTTAGTTGGATGTAACTCGACGAACAGTGCATATCAATATACTACCACCACTGTGGGCAATGGCGTTAAATATGGCGCGAATACTGTAGGCACTGGTGTCGGCTATGTAACCAGCACCGGCGCTTGGGTAGGTCGCAGTGTAGGGACTGTTGCGGGAACTGGTCTGGGTTGGGTTACCGGTCAAAGAGTAGTATCTCGTGATGGAACTGCTTATCAAGGTAGACAGGTTGTATACCATAATGGCACGTTAGTACACCATAATGGTCATAAGTACGTTGTACGCAATGGACGATATGTGCTCGTGCGTTAATACTTAATCAAATCGATTACGCTTAACCAAACTTGCAAAGATACAAAATATTGTCTATATTTTGAACATGGCAACCACGTTCTCTTGTTAGACGGTTGCCAGGAAGGCCACCTAAGTGGCCTTCTTTTTTATGAAGGCATTACCTCTTTTTTGATCATAGGTTCTTCCGCAATTTGAGCAATATTGCGCGTGATATTTTTGGCAATAATTCCCAGTGGCAGGTTATTATCTTCTTTTCCGAACGGCTCCTCTAGCTCCTCAGAGAGAATTTCCAATCCTAAAAGGATATAGACAATCATAACCATCATCGGAATAATCAAAAAGCCAAAAGTACCTACCCATCCAAAAGGAAACATTAAAGCATAAAATAATAGGGCTTGTTTCACAAAAAAAGCAAAAGCAGGCGGCACATGAGTATTTGCAATACGCTCACAGCCTCCATTGATATCGGTAATATTAGACAGATGGGTGTCGAGCGATAAATACTGTTCAAACGTTATTTGGTTTTTTTTTCTTAAATCGTTGAGTATTTCATTCATACGCTGCGTGATAAGGACAACAGGATTCTGTGATTCAAAATGAGTAAAGTTTAATAATTCAAATTCTTTTTTTAATTCCGTACTTTCCTTACGTAAATGCGCTTTCATAATAACGGGCACATGCTGGAGCAAACTATAGAACTCTGGATGCGCAGCCAGACCCAAAAAAGCATCAAACTTCATTCCTAAATTTCGACAATTATTTACTAAATTCCCCCAAAGAATCCGCCCCTCCCACCACCGCGCATAACTGGTATTTACCCTAAAATTTATAATGATGGTTAAGATAAAACTAAAAATCAGGTGAAATTGACCTAAGTTATACTGAGAAGGATTTTCAAAAAAATAAGCAATTAAAACGGCATAAATAACAACAACGATAGTAATAGGAAATAACTTTCTAAATACTTTTTCTTTATAGAAAAGAAATAAGTGAGGAACCCAGGCAATTAAATTATGAGTTTTTAGTTTCATTAGTCTTCCCATGACAAAAACAAGCAACTAAATGGTCGTTAACCATACCTACAGCTTGCATCAAAGCGTAACAAGTAGTGCTGCCTACAAACTTAAATCCTAACTTTTTTAGTTCTCGCGACATTTTATCGGAAATCACTGTTTTCGCGGGAACTTCATTAAACTGTTTCCAATGATTAATTATTGGTTCCCCATCAACGAAACGCCATAGAAATTCCGTAAGATCTAATCCCTGCATACGCATACGTAGTAAAATCTGTGCATTGTTGATAATCGCATCAATTTTAAGGCGATGACGAATTATTCCCGGGTTACCCATCAATTCAATACATTTTTTCTCATCATAATGCGCAATGATTTCAGGATCAAATTGGGCAAAGGCTAGACGATAAGTTGGCCGCTTTTTTAAAATTGTGAACCAACTTAAACCCGCCTGCATGCCTTCTAGATTAATGTATTCGAAGAGTAGACGTTCGTCATAAACCGGTTTGCCCCATTCTTCATCATGGTATTGTTGATACAGGGGATCATCTCCAGCCCAAGGGCAGCGCTCATTCATCTTTTATTCCTTAAAATAGGTGCCATAGTGTACACCGTCTCTAAATTTATCGTAAGGTAGCACCTTTGAAAATTGTCTTCGTATCATTTTTAACTATTTACAACTATTCTTTAAATATGAGAGTAACCAAGGAAACTAGATGGATGATTTTTTTCAAAATCCGCCTCAATTAGGCAATCAGTATGATGAGGATCGTGTTTTAAAAAAATACCTTCAGTGGAAGCTACCCGCAGATATTCTAACAAGCATTGAACCAGGTCTTCAGCGATTAGGCCAACGGGCGGTAACCGATATTTATCATTTAGGACAGGAAGCGGAAGCCATGCCGCCACAGCACATCCCCTATGATCCTTGGGGTCAGCGCATTGACCATATAAAAGTATCTCCTGCCTGGCAAGCTTTAGATAGAATCGCAGCAGAAGAAGAGCTCATCGCTACAGGTTATAAACGTGAACAAGGCATTTATTCACGACTTCATCAATTTGCGCGACTTTATTTGTTTCATCCTTCCTCGGCAATTTATAGCTGCCCTCTAGCTATGACCGATGGCGCTGCCCGTGCCATCGAACTTTATGCAGATGATTATTTAAAAAATCATGCGTTAAGGCATTTGACCGCCTCCGATCCTGCACAATTTTGGACTTCTGGACAATGGATGACCGAACGTACGGGTGGCTCCGATGTCAGTGGTACCACGACCATCGCGACAATGACTGATGCGGGCTACATGCTCAATGGAGTCAAATGGTTTACTTCTGCCACCACCTCTCAAATGGCAATGACATTAGCGCGTACCCAGAACGCACCCGCAGGAAGTAAAGGATTAAGTCTATTTTACGTTGAACTGCGCAATGCTGATGGCACCCTAAAAGGTATAAAAATCAATCGACTTAAAGAAAAATTAGGTACTCATGCTTTACCCACAGCCGAATTAACGCTAGAGAACACTCCCGCTCTTCTGGTAGGCAGTATGGGTGAGGGCGTAAAAAAAATATCCTCTCTTTTTAACATTACCCGTTTATATAATGCTTGCTGTGCCGTGGGATATATGCGGCGTGGTCTTGCATTGGCAAGGGATTATGCTCATAAAAGAGTAGCTTTTGGTAAACCACTCTCACGGCACAGCTTACATTTGGAGACACTTGCACAGATGCAAGTAGAATTTTATGGCGCGTTCCATCTTGTTTTTCACGCCATAGAACTCCTTGGAAAAGAAGAATTGAATCAAGCACGTGATCATGAGCGCGCTTTATTACGATTGCTTACTCCTCTTGCAAAGCTTTACACTGCGAAACAAAGCATCGCCTTGACCAGTGAAACACTCGAGGCTTTTGGTGGTGCCGGTTATGTTGAAGATACAGGTCTACCGCAGTTATTAAGAAATGCTCAAGTACTCTCCATCTGGGAAGGAACCACTAATGTCTTAAGTCTGGATGTACTTAGAGCTATGGCGCGTGAGGGTGCAACTGAAGCCTTCCTTCACGATGTCCATCAGCGATTAGAGAAGATTCAACACCACAACCTGGAGGCTGCGAAGCTTCATACCGTAGATGCGTTAAATCAATTAAAACATTATTTAAAAGAACTAGTGCAAACACCCTCTGATCTGCAAGCCATGGGTGCACGCCATTTAGCGTTCTCAATGACACGCATTTTCACTGCAAGTCTTTTACTTGAATATGCACAATGGGAAATCGAATGCCAGGGAGGCACGGAAGCAATTTTAGTGGCGCAGCGCTGGTGCGCTAAAAATATGACGGAATGGATTCCACTAAGTGAACTCCATCAATCTGCTTCACAAACGCTGGCTTTATAAAATTCATAAGAGGTTTTGAGGAATTAGAAATACGCTCTTTTTTAAAATCAGGTGATATCTGTAATCACTCGCTAGCGGATGCCTCGGGGGGTAAATAATTTCGCTCCTGTAGCCAGTGTTTCGCCGTCACTAAATCAGTATATGATTTTTTCTTATCACGAGGATTGCGAAGTAAGTAAGCTGGATGATAACTGACCATAAAGGGGATGCCTAGGTAGTCATGTACTGTGCCACGTAAATCCTTTAACGCCATAGACTGACCGTATAAAAATTGTCCCGCAAACCGTCCTAATGCCAAAATCAATCCAGGTTGCACTAAATCAATTTGTTGGGAAAGATATCCTCGGCATTGATTAATTTCCTCCACGCGGGGATCGCGATTATTCGGAGGACGACACTTTAAGACGTTCGCGATATAAAAATGCTGGTCATCCATACCAACACTAGCCATCATTTGTTGCAGAAGAATACCGGCCCTACCGACAAAAGGCTGCCCTTGCTGATCTTCATGAAATCCGGGTGCTTCACCTATTAACATAAGTTTGGCTTGGGGGTTACCCCGAGAAAAAACCGTATTTCTACGTGTCTTATGGAGCGGACAAAGAGTACAATTAGCTACTTCTGCTGCAAGCTCAGACAAGGGTAATGTGGGGTTACGTATAGCCAATCGCGATAATGTTGTGATTATTATAAAAACACAACATATAGTAAAAAGACATTTTGAGCAAGCACTTAAACAAATCTCAGCCGCTAGCAAACTGTTTCATTTTCTAAAAAATTTGTTACCATAAGTCATCTTTTATTCTCAATAAGCACATTTATGTCGCAGCAAATCACCGAATCTAACGTCGAACATGCAATAAGGGATGGTCGTCTCCGTCAGGCTCAATTAAAAATGTTGCACATGCTAAAACAGGTTGATGCGATATGTCGTAAGCATAAACTCGATTATTGGCTTGATGCTGGAACCCTATTAGGTGCCATACGGCATCACGGCTTTATCCCATGGGATGATGATATGGACATAGGTATGCCCCGTGAGAGTTTTGAAAAATTTCTAAGAATCGCTCCTCAAGAGCTTACCGACGACATCTGGTTACAAACAGCCCAAACAGATCCAGGCTTTTATAATATGGCGACCCCTCTAAAGATAAGGGATCGTAACAGTCGATATATTGAGAAACACGAGCATGGTAACGAACCTTATGTTCAAGGAATTTTTATCGATGTTTTCGTATATGATCAGTTGCCAGAAAATCCACAAATTCGCAAACGCTATAAATTCTTGGCAAAAAAAATAACGCGCTTATTGAGCGCAAAAAAAAGTGCAGTGGCTCTTGGACATCATGCAACAATATACAAAGCTTTAAGTAAATTAATTTCCGCAACCTGGCTTGAAAAAAGAATTGATCAAATTATTAAACGCACGCAACAGATGAATAGTCCTTATCTGGGTAGAGGCTATCACTGTGTAGGTAAAAATTGCTTAACAAAAGCAGATATATATCCGCTTAAAGAATCCGAGTTTGAGGGCGAATACTTTTTTGTTCCTTGTAATTACACCGAACTGCTAGTGCAGCAGTTTGGAGATTATATGACCCCTCCTCCTGAGCATGAGCGGGTACTTCGTCATTGCAAAGAATTAATCCCAATGATCTAAGTGATTTCAATGCCGATGAGTTAGGTTGACCAAGAAAATGACTATTCATGCGGTCATTTTGCTAAAAAAACCGCTAATTTGCCACTATTCAGCCTCAGCATGAACAAAATTAAAACACTAAACTATACTCAAATTGTAAGCCTGTAAAGATATCCGCATTGGATGCGAGGCAGGCGTCAACAAGGAGTTGGTTATGAAATACTTTTACTATTTTTTTTTACTTGCTTTTCCCCCGTATGCTGTCACTTCCCCTCTTCAACAAAACGATGTGTTACTAACCTTAAATCACGAAATCCCCAACAGTAAAACCACTATTTATGCTAATGAATTAGATGCCAACAGAAATCTCAATGAAGTCAGCCGTACCCAAGATTATCCAACCCACATAATTCGCATGGATCATGATATAAAAAATCTTATGTTAACCTGTGATACGGTTCACGAACAAATCAGCAACATCATTGTCAAACCTTTAATCAAGGATGAAATTTCCTACACAATTTTAGTAAATTGTCGCTTTAATCCAGAAACGAACCTGGCCGAAGAGTTTATAATACATAGCTACCTGGACCCCATTAGTGATGCAGGAATTCGCTATTTAGAAAATTATAAGAACGAAAATAACGGTAAGGAGATGTTTGGATATCCCATCCAGATTGAAACAGCAAAAGGCTTGGTCATCTCAATGAATATCACTGTCGGCAATCGTAAGAAACCGGAGCGTCCTCCCCTTATCCTTTATCGACAAGATCGCGGTAATCTTTATTTCAAAAATAATTATGAAATGAAGAATATATTATTTAATGACATCAATAAGCGATTTTTCTCAAATGATCCTGCCTTGATATTGCCCTTTATCGATAAATGGTTTTTCATGCATGCCAATGTTCTGTATAAAAACATTTTAAGCGAGGCCAACTATGCAGAGTTACAACCAGAAAGAATATTTATCATGGAGAAGGGAGACGAAATTTTTGTATCGAACCTCAAGCAGCATTTTGTACATCAATGCAGTAAGTATGAAAACCAACGCTGCTTGGCGGATCCGAGTCATGTTATCCCTAAATAATATCAGGGATAACCATTTTTTATCCTAATTCAGGCATAAAATGTGATTTACGCTTAGCCTTTACCGGCTGTTGTACCTCAAGAATTGCCTTATCATTAACAACTTTGGTAACACATGCGTCTGACCAGACATTGAGCGCAGTTTCCAGCATATCAATGAGACCATAGAAAGGTAATATCACCCACATCAAGGTTATAGGAACATTCATACTTGATAAAAGGCTAATACTGAGAAAAAAACATCCCATAGGAACACCTGCGTTACCAATAGCGGCAACTGTTGCAATGATAATCCATATGCCCATAGTCGGATATGAAATGGCTATTCCATGATTTTGCATCAGGTACATAACAGTTACAAAAATGAACGCAGCGCAGCCGTTCATATTAATACTGGTGCAGAGCGGCAGCACAAAACGACTAATTTCTGGCTTGACGTTTAGGTTCTTTTCAATCGTATTCATGGTTACCGGTAAAGTACCCACGGAAGACTTGGAAAAAAATGCTACAGAAAGCGCAGGTAACATGGCACGCATTGCCGCAAAGGGATGAATTTTATTTTTGGCCAGCCACAGGGGTAATATTATAAAACCCTGAATTAAATTGGCTAATACAATAATCAATAAATATTGACCGATTCCTTTGATATCCATTCCCGAGCGTAACTGCACCACCGTTGCGGTCATAAAACCAAAAAGGGCTACAGGAATAATCGCAATGACCCAGCGCGTCATCACTAAAAACATCGCATGGGCACCCCGAAAAAAATTCGTCAGTGATGCCCGGGCGTCATTATCAGGTATTTGGCGTACGGCAATACCTATAATTAAACTTAAGAATAAAACACCAATCACCTGCTGTTCCAAAAATGGCGAAAGGAGGTTAGAGGGGATGATATTGGTTAAATAAGC
Source organism: Legionella sp. (assembly GCA_017306715.1). Taxonomy (GTDB): domain Bacteria; phylum Pseudomonadota; class Gammaproteobacteria; order Legionellales; family Legionellaceae; genus Legionella. Next base: position 8,023 of record JAFKHV010000056.1, read on the forward strand.
AAGATAACCCAAACTGTTTTTCTCTTGACTTAAATGCGGCTCACTGACCTGCACCGAATGGGGTTGAATTAAAATATATAAAAGACAGCTCACTGCTGCAGCGACAATGGTCGTTGCAAAAGTATACCTTAACGCTCGATGCCATACATTTTTCATTAATCCATCGGTGGTGTAGTTTGCTAAAGTGACAATAATCGATAAAGAAATGATGGGTAAGCTAATGCATTTAAAAATTTTTATAAAAACATCAGCAATGAGTAATCCTAAATCTTTTAGAAAAGGTATCTGGGTTAAACCGCTGATAATTCCTAAACTAATCATTAGGGCATAAATTAAAGGGGTACTGAATTTAAACTTACTGCTAACTTTATGTGCCGCACACATGGGAAAACTCCTCAAATTAAACTAAAGGGGATTGAGTGTTTAGCAGCAACAACAAGTTGAGGAAATGAGGAGAGAAGACAGATTTTTCGTGTAGACTGATTGCAGTATATTCAAGAACATACAATTCCTTGGTGATTAAAATATGAACAAACAGAGCTATTTTAACATATTTAACCAAACTGTCAATAATAGCAGCGTACGGTTATAGCTCGGTTAATCACTACGATTGTTGAGTACGAGCATGTTTTTTAGGCGTGCGATGCGACTGTAAGCTTCCTCAATTCGCTCAAGGCTGATATGTTCTTCCAACACCAAGCGCTCAATTCGTTCAATGACCTCAAGAGCGTCCACTTTAGCCCATTGATTAGCAAATATGAGCATATCCGTACCCGCATTTATTGCCAATTTCAATGCTTCATCCATACTATAACGCTGAGTAATCGCTTGCATTTGTAAATCATCACAGACAACAACACCCTGGTAACCCAAATCTTTTCGTAATAATTTATTTAACACCCGATCAGATAAACTAGCTGGCAAACCATCTGCATCTAGATGACGATTCATAACATGAGCCGACATGATCATCGCTGGAATATTTTCTTCTTTGATTAACTCGCGATACGGAATTAGTTCTTCTTCACAATAAGTATCCGTTACATCAACACATAACTCATGGGTATCCTCCAAAGCGCTACCATGTCCCGGAAAGTGTTTGTAACAACTCGCGATGTCATACTCACCAAAGATTGCAACAAACGTACGGGCAAGCTCAATCACCCGATGAGGATCAGCTGAATAACTTCGACCCAAGGCACCAATGATGCCCTGCTCTTGCTGCAGGTTCAGATCGATTACAGGGGCAAAATTTAGATTAAAGCCTAGAAATTTTAACGTTTCTGCCATTTGGCGAACTTCTATTTCTATCTCTTCTGGAGACTTTTTCGCTAATTCGCAAGCACTTAAAGTCGTAAAACAATCATCGATATGCGCCAAACGGTTTATTGCGCCACCCTCGTAATCAATCCCGATAAACAACGGAAGAGGATTGACCTCGTCTCGGTTTAACCAGGAATAGTGATTTAATTGATAATTAAGGTGTTTTATTTGCTCTAGATTGATTAGATTTTTTTCATGATTCTGTTGCGGTTCTTTATCAAATAATATAACCCCGCCTAACCCATCTTGAGAAAGCCACTGAGCTACAGCACAACTCTCATGAAGTTCGCTGCCGGAGAACCCCATAATTAACATCTGGCCAATTTTATTTCTTAGTGTCAACATCGTTCCATCCTTAACCACTATCAGAGTTCGGTATCCTATTCCATACCCTACTATTGTAGCAAATTAGCCATAAAATCATAATGATTTAGGTGGAATCACCGGGATTTTTGAAAAATCACATTTACATGTATTAACCGCTTCGGGCGGTAAAGGAACTTCTGAAAAATCACTTGAAAAACAAACGGATACATTCCAGGCAGAGTCTCCTGGATTAACTGCGCTCGGTAAAGACCAGAAATTTTTTGCAGAATAGATTTTTCCTTTTTCACTCTCCCAAATAGAAGGAGTAAAGCGCGCTCGATACATGAGTTTTTGACCATTAGTTTTACAAGGAAACGTAACTCGCGTCCAGCTTTCACCCGCAGGAACTGTAACCGTGGTAAGCGTTTGGGCGCTTATCGCATCCATCACCTCAACACTCACATTATATCTTAACCAGCAATTATCTTTAGCTAAGGTGTAGTAACAAGTTATGGCCCATAATGGGGAAGAAATGGAACATAATGCGAAAATCAAGGCTCGAAGTAACATGGGGCTAATCCCTATCTTTGAAATCGTCTCTTTAACTAAGTATATACAAAGAGTGATGTAAATGATAAAGCAATAAAAAACACAATTTCTCTACTTTTAGGGTTGATTTTATTGTGCGACCTGATAAGCTTGCCCGGATACGGAGAGATGGCCGAGCGGTCGAAGGCGCACGCCTGGAAAGTGTGTATACGGCAACGTATCGAGGGTTCGAATCCCTCTCTCTCCGCCAGAAAATATTCCCATGTTATACAAACAGCTCTAAGGGATAAGGTAATGAAAAGAATTTTGACGCTCCTATTTATTGCAACAGATATGGTGCTGTCGTTCACTGCCTTTGCTGGACGTTATTCTCCACAACTCACCTCTCAAGATCAACCATGGTCGGTAACAGCAAGTGTTGGAAACGGAAATTATCAGGTCACGGCTAATGAACGTAATTTTGCGCTTGGAAGACTAGCTTTGGGAAATGAAGTACTACTTGCCGGTGACATTGCACTTGGTTTGGAGCTTGGTCTACAAACCGGTAATAAGATTTGCTTGACCAAACCGGGTAAAAATATCAGTTTACTTCGATGGTCTGCCCTGCAAACTACTCTCTCCCCCACTTTGGATTTTTTGCTTACGACAAAGACAGATCCTTTGTTTGATAGTTCCTTTTTTGCTCAATTAAAAGGTGGTCTTGCCTATCGACACTGGAAAATTGACCGCGTACCAGTCAATGAAATATCTCAATTTGCCGGAGAAATTCAGGCAGGTTTGGGCTATCCCATTACTGCTTTGGCAAATCTCAGTGTGTTGTATCAAGGTATTTATGGCAATAAACCCAACGCTCAACTGAGTTCTTATACTCAAAATGAGATATTAACTAATATTCCGACATTACACGCTATTCTTTTAGGTTTATCGGTAAATTTATAATTCCTGTACACTCCCTACTATGAGATTCAATAAAGAACAGAGAGTGTTTTTTTGAATCAAAAAACTAGACAAGAAGCTCAATTTTGGTCAACATGTGCTCTTTGAAATGCAAATAGGTAATAAATATGTATTTATTAAAGCGATTATGTGTAGTCTTTTTAAGTGTACTCTGGATGACACATTCATCTTATGCAAAAACAACTTTAACTTCAGCTAAGAGCGATCAAGCTGTAGAAACAGCCGTCTTAAAGCATATCAATGAATATCGCATACACCACGGACTATCGCTACTAAAAATGGATAATTACTTAGTTCGTGAGGCACGTGCGCATTCTCAAGATATGGCGAAACATCGAGTTCCTTTTGGTCATACAGGATTCATGACACGAATGAAACAAGCACATCTGAAAATAAAAGATTCAGGGGCAGGAGCAGAAAATGTGGCCTTTAATTACAAGGACGCACAAACAGTGGTGCAGCAATGGTTAACAAGTCCAGGTCATAAACGCAATATTGATGGTCATTTTAATTTGACGGGGATTGGAATCGCTCGGGATACAAAAGGAAGAATTTACTATACCCAGATATTTCTTCGCACCGATAAGCACCCAGTAAAAACCTACCCGCGCCATCATTCTCATTTGTTTGGTATTTCTTTTGGTAGACACTCATAAGTATAAACCTGGGTAATTTAAGAAGGTTAAGATTACTGCATTCAATGTAATATTCGCTTTGATATTTGGCCTATCGTTTCGTTGCACGCATAATAATTTTCGTGCAATAGACACATTTATTGCGTGAAATTATCAACTATTTTCAATGCCAGCTCTTGTACCTTAAGCCAGGTATTTTCTATGCGGGAACCACTGCACCAATCACCAACAGCCGCTAACCGCAAACTATTATCATAATAAAGTTCATTATTTATCTTATCCCCCGGTAGTTTATCCAGCAAAGCATAGCGCCAGCGATGCAGGGAAAAATATTCCGGTTCGCTTATGTCAAATTTTAGAATTTGCTGCAGCTCATCGCGTAAAAAATATTCTGTCTTTTCTAAATCATCATCTATGTGCATTTCCGCCCATTCATTACTAGAATGCACAACCAATGTTGTGTGATGATGGTTGCGCCCAGGTTTTGTGGAGTTAACAGCGATCCATTCTAACGGACTATTTAAAATTTTTGCAGCCATCCATGAATGGCTCCACTTTTTATGAAATCCGAACATAAGAGCATAACAAGCCAAAAATTTACTCTGGTTTAAAATCGAATCCTGAGGCAAGAATTTATTAAAAAGATTCAAGGTTTGCACAGGTGGAGCTGTTGAAATAACCCAATCATAATAACCCAATGAGCTTCCATCTTTATCGAATAATTCCCAGCCCAGCTTACTTTTTTCACCAAGAGGGGCAACCTCACAATGAAAATTAACTTTTATATTTTCAGCCAGTTTTTTACAAAGGCTACTCATCCCAGGCGTTGCAACATAGTGCGGTTCGAACCATATCCGGTCAGTCATCCTCTTTCCCTTTTCAAGGGTTGCAACTTTCCCGCGCCATTCTTGCACCACACCCGAAGAAAAATACGGCATAAGAAATTTTTTAAAATGTTTATTACGTACAGTAAAATACTGTGCGCCATGATCAAAATAAAATTCGTCGGCATAACGAGTAGACATGCGCCCACCAACACCCCGGGCTTTTTCAAATACAGTAACTTCAGCATGCTCACCAAGAACTTGTGCAAGTGTTAAACCGGACAGGCCTGCGCCCACGATGGCAATCGATAATTTCATTCATTAAATCCTTTGATAACAGCAATAAAATATGCTTTCTGCAGCTCTTCATGTTTAACCTGTCTGAATGTAGTCCCTCGGGCTACCCACTGGGATTAAAATTTATCTCCTACTCATTATTTAGACGAACGACTTACATATTTTGACGATAGAACCAATTTATTCTCATTTTCGATTTCTTTATTACCAGAGAATAAGCTTAATTTACGCAAGGGTGAATCAGCTGTTTGTGTTTTAACATTGGCAATCAGATTAAATAAGTTAAGTGCAGAGGCTAGATAAGGATTCATAGCTTCATCTGAAACACTTTGAAACTCATCCATCAGTTCTTTTGTTGGAGCTAAGTCCTCATCATTAGGCGCTATAAGAAAAAACTTTCCCGATTGATATTTATCTTGACCCAACTGCTCATGTTTTAATGTACTTGAGGATAAAATAGTGGTTATTCCACTTTGCATGAGTTTCTCGACTGTATTTTTTAAATCAGGGTTATTTACGTCAGGTTGATGGGTTAAATCAATAATACATACAGCTAACTTAGGAAAAGCTTCGAGTTTTAAATACTCTATTTGACTGACATCGATTACCAACACACGCGCTTTACTTTTAGCATGAGTGAGGGTAGGTACATTATCCTTCTTCATATCATCAAAAAAAGCACTGATTTCAAAATAAGTTTCATTAAAGAGGTGGATGCATGCTTTATCTTTTACTTGCCTCTTGTACCGATGCCCATAAACCAGCATGGGTAAATTAATCGCCTGTTGGCCACTGTCGGTAAAAAATAATGAGACATGTTTCGCATTGATGCCTAAATGATGTCGACAATAACCCAGCTCTGTTTCCCGCAGAATACGCACCGGATCGTACACAGGTTTTTTTTGCATAAGGATAGAACAATTAAACGCATTAATAATAAGGCTATACTCAATAATATTTTCAATATACCGTACTGCTTGGTAGAAAAGTATATCTCCGCTATATTGATCTTGCTGATTGAGTAATTCAACTGCTTCATTCACATTTTTAAATAATTTTTTATAAGCATGTAAAAACGAATGTGAGAAAGATAAGTCTTCCTCCAGCTTGAGCTCGACAGCCATTTTTCTAGCATAGAATACAGTATTGGTCAGTAAAGCCAGAATTTCCTTGGGCTTGGTATCTACTACGGCCTCTTCATAGGTGTGCTCAGTGAGTGGCAACTTTTTTTCTGCAAAGATGTACTCTTTGAAAAACTTTTCTACGCCAGACTTAATCGACTGAGAACCATATTTTTCAATATAAGCTTGGGCTTGATTAAAGGTTGAAAGCATCTTTCTATCACTATTAACTGCTGATTGAATATAAGTATGTTGTCCTTTTTTATTCGCATCATAATTTTTAATCGCCAGCACTTTTTTTACAACGCTAGAAGTCTGTTGTTCAAAATCAAAACCAGTTAATACATCATCCAGCTCAAGCAAACTCGCCACGACGACTTTATCAAATACACCTGGTTCAAGGCCCAGCGATAAACGCATGGTCAAAACCCCGGCATCTGTGAGTGTTGGCCGTATAAAACCAAAACTCTGTCTCCTCTCAGCGCGCAGACATATATTTTTTTGTTTAAGCTTAAATTGAAGAATGCCGCTAAATACTGCAATTAAAGCATTCGTAACCCCCTCCTTAATCGCAGCTGAAGTGTCCTTAAACTCAGGATAAAAGCGAACATACAAACACGTAGTATTTTTTTGTTTTTGACGAACACTTATCTTTTGCAGCTTTAATCGCTCTACTTTGCGTTCCAAGCGTCCTACACGACGCAGCCGATAAGCCATCATCTGCGATCCAATCGCGCGCTCTTGGGGTAATACGTTCATTTTTTCAAATTGCGCACGATATTCCTGTAACATCAGAAAAGTATCAAAACCTTTTTTAAAAGCATTTTTGGAAGGAGGTAAAACAGCAGTCAACTTTTCAAATAGAAACTTTTGCGGTTTTTTTTTCTGGCGGCTAGCTAACGCTAATCCATTCATTAATATAGATAAATTATTACGCCGCAGCCCCGAGTGGGCAATAGCTAGATTCGCAAAACCACTCGGATTTGCTCCTTTATTCGGCTCTCCAGTTTTGGGATCAAATTGCCTAACCTGCGAAAAACCTTCTGGATCAATATCTTTTAGCATTTTATAATAAGCAGTACTCATGGGAAGGCGATTTTTTTTATCAAATCCTCCCAGATTACGGTAAAGTTTTGCCTGGGGATGCTTTCCTTGAGAGCGACCGTATTGTAAACAATATCCCGAATTGTACTCTCTATCTTGGGACGCAGCGTGATGTTGATACGGGGTGACCGTCGCCATATGCATGAACATATTAATAATATGTGCGGAATAGGCAACCATAAAATTTAAATCACCCTGAAAATGTTTCGCATCCTCAATAAGGCGAACATACATTCGCTGAAAACTATGCTCCCCCGTTTTTTGCCATTGTTTGTTTGTGTCTGCGGTATTATCCAGGTGGAGCTCGTCATTACTTGCAGTATCCGATTCAATATCCTGTTGCAACTTCTCTTCAAGGTATGTGGTAATTTTACTTTGGATGTCCCCCACTCTCTTGTCCCGTGAAGATGATTTTTTTAGTTGTTTTAATATGTGGCGTAACTCATCATCACGTTGGCCCTCTCTTAGCATTCGATTAACATTGTTGCGAAAATTTGTAAAATCTGTTGAACAACTTAAATCATATGTGGTTTTGGTAGTTAAAGTGATTTCCATTCGTTAGACTCAGTCATGCAAATAAAGAAGGAGTATATCATTTATTCACTGTGCTTATACTTTGATTTATACTGAAACTAAACAAGAAGTGTGTTTTCTCAACCACACACATTGAATATCAGAATGAACTTCATAAAAGAACGCAATTTATAGTTGTTATGCAGTATTATAAAAATACTTCTATATACTCATCCTTTGAACTTATTATATTTTCGCTGCAGGGTGACTGGAGTCCGTCACACTCTAATTTCTCGAGTCATTCAGACTATCCAACACGAACATGCCCGTATGCTTTGTTTAGGTACAGGCACATCACCTACTCGCGTTAACTCCTTAGGAGGGCAAGTTAACGCAAGAATTTTTGTCCATAATTACAAATTAGAGGATCTAAATGAGTTTATGTTTTCTTCGCACATGACTGGATGGTTCATTTCCAGAGACTGGTATTGCCCTTGAGTGCGCATGGCAACCATTTTCTCTTTCATAGCGCATTGAGTTGAAAGTAGACCTTGTTTTTGCTCTGATAAGTTGATTTTTGCAGTTGCTGGTGGCGTTGGATCGGGTAAATCGATTCCATGCTTGGCAAATGCTCGCGTTGCATACGCACGTAAATGCTCGGGGAAAGCACCGGGCTCACCTGAAGGAATCATAAAGTGTTGACCACCTAGTTTGGCCGCCATCTCAGCGCATTTATCAATACTTTCTTTAGTCCAATTATTAGAAATCATCCTGCCGCCTAATCCATTGCGCATAACCACGAACGTTGAACTATCTTCACAGGTAACTTCATAAATGTCTTTAAAAAATTGATGCGTATGATCCCCTGCATCCTTTTGTTTTTCTCTCTTATCCTCAGAAATTGTCTGAGGAATTTTTGTGTCAGCAGACTTTTCGAGCTCGGTTTTATAGAGTCTCGAATTAGACTTCTTTATAAAATCTGGGAGCGCTTCCAGGTCACATTTCTTTACCGAAAGATGCAGTTCGCGTGCTGTATGTTGAATTTTTTTATTAAACTCTTCTTGCTCTGCTTTAGATAATGTATTGTTTTTGATTTTATTGAACTCTTTTAACGCTTCATCACCAACCAAATAATATTTCATTTTCTATCCCATCCATTTATCTTTAAGGTATTTTGATTGGTTTCAAGCCATTTTCAAAGAACTTCTATAGCAATATTCTGTAAAAATCCAGTAAATGTTCATAGAGCCAGGGGGGCTGATTGATATCCTTCCTCCAAAGTAGAACTATCGAAAGAAACAGAGTCGCTCCCTATTTTGATAAATGGATCCTATTAATAACTCCTCTTAAAAATGAAGTGTTAAGACGACAAACCTGTGTGATTTTACCCATTTACTCAGCATAAACGTATTACGTTATAAAGTGGTATCCAACTTTAAGCGAAAGATCTCACCATTGAGCTCAATTGTATCCCCTGCGATCATCTTCTTTCTTTTTTGTTTTTCGATGGCGCCATTTACCAACACCAATCCTGAAGCTATCAGGTCCTTTGCTTCTGCTCCACTTGAGGCAATCCCCTCAAATTTCAGAATTTTAAAAAGTTCAACCTGTTCTTTATTAATAAAAATATCCTTCATACTATCAATACTCCAGTAATTATGGGTTATCGCAATCTTTGATTTTTAAGGAAGCAAGATAGAGCGTTTCTATTTTAGACCTTGCCCAAGGTGTTTTACGCAAGAATTTAAGACTTGATTTAATGCTGGGGTTCGAAGAAAAACAATTTATCTTGACTCGTTCAGCTAAGCCCTCCCAACCATAACAAGTTAATAAATGCTTTAAGATAGCCTCCAGGGTAATACCGTGCAGAGGATCGTTAGAATTTTTTTCCATCAACTATACCTTTTTTGTGCACAATTGCGGTCTAGACTTGGGCTGAACTCTACCACATCAAATACTATCCCTAACAGCCTGCGAGCCAAAAATTTATTAAATCTAATTAGGCAAGTGGATTGCGCAACTGCTTTTAAAAATCACTCTGGACATGTTAACCAACCCTCAAGAAAAGAGAAACTGTTTACTTAGGTTTATGCAGCTTATCATGCTCATTGCGTGCGGTATCAGCTGCTTTCTTTGTCGTTTGCGCAAGTCGTGCTCCGGAGGCTCTATCTAACAAACTTCCTATCTGAGCAGAATGTTCTTGTGGAAGGATTTGATCAAAAAATCCGACAGCCGCTCCTCGCGTATACGCTTTTTGTTCAGATGTGTTGCATTTTATTTCTTTTAATACCTCGGAAATCGTGTCTTTTTGCAGAATTTCACAGTCAGGGAAAATTGTGGCTAAATCATTTAACATCGTATTACTGGTTACTAAACGCTGAAAATTATCCGGTTGCATAAGCTGTTGCAATAATTGTTCTTTATAATCCGGAAATTGATTGACTAAAAAAAATATATGCCTCGTATGCCGCACTAAGCGCTGAAAGTTATCCGGTTGTATGAATAGGTGAAATAATTTTTCTCGTTTTTTTGGAAATTTATTGGCAAGAATACAGACACTACTTATATCCGTTACTAAACGCTGAAAATTTTGCGGTTCCAGAAGTAATTGAAATAATGCTTTTTTATTATCAGGAAAGTAGTCCGTCAGGAGACATATTTGACTCGCATTAGCAACTAAATTCAGAAAATTCTTCGGTTTAATGAGAAGCTCAAATAATTCTTGACTATGGTCAGGAAACAAATTCGCAAGATTACCTACGACAACAACATGCGTGACTAAGCGCTCAAAATTATGCGGCTCTAGGAGTGATTGAACTTGTTTTTCGTAACTAGAATTTTTAGCGGCTGCTTCTAATATTCGCTCAATATTCGTAATTTTTTCAAATTTTAAGTTCATTTATATTCAAAATAATACATATTGAATAAATTATATATCAAAAATGAATTTGCTTCAATGAAACAACTTAGCGCGCGACTCCTGGTTTAAAAACCAGTTTGATTTAATTTCCGTTTTTTTTCGCCCAGTTAGTGCGTATCTCCTCAATCTGAGGCAGTGCAGTAAATGCACACTTATAACTGCATCAATAGAATCCCTGGACCCTAATACATACAAGGCGATTGTTAAACATTATTTTTAGAAATAAGCTAACAATAATGCGATATTTTGATTACTATTGGCCCTATGAAAGGCTTTTATCAAAAATTTGGCTTAAATGTCTAATAGTCTCAAGCAAATAAATTACTACAAAATCTACATCTACAGCAGACTTTTAGTAATTTTTGTGTTCATTAACGAACCAGACTTGTCCTGCTAAATTTTAGTAATGGTGTTCCTCTACATGACTCCTTTTAACACAGAAAAAAATATTATTGCTCATAATAAGTTGGCATGGGATCAACAAGCACTATCACAAAGTGATTGGTCAAAACCTGTATCATCAGCAACGATTGCAGAGGCAAAAAAAGGAAATTGGCAAATACACCTCACTAAAAAAGCTGTTCCTGAAAGTTGGCTTCCCAAAAATATTCAAGGAAAAGATATCCTTTGTTTAGCATCTGCTGGTGGGCAACAGGCGCCCGTTTTAGCAGCTGCGGGAGCAAATGTCACTGTATTTGATATCTCCGAAAAGCAGTTAGATCAAGATCGCTTTGTTGCCCAACGCAATCAATTAAACATGACCACTATTCAGGGGGATATGTCCGATTTATCTGCTTTTGCTGCAGATTCATTTGATTATATAATCCATCCCATTTCTAATTTGTATGTTTCTCACTTAGATCCTGTATGGCAGGGTTGCGCAAGGCTTCTGCGGATGGG
>JAFKHV010000057.1 GCA_017306715.1 Legionella sp.
CCTAAACTCACCATTTCTTTATAATCCTTGGAATAAAAGAATTCGGGATTCATCACAATGCTGTGTTCTGCACCGTGTTGTTTAATGATGATCTGGGGTACGATGTGCGCACTACCCTCACCTTGGTAAGTTTGAACCTGATAATGTTCGGTTTTACTGTCGAGTTGCTGTAAGCTCAAATGTAATTGTTTACACCATTGTGCGATTTTATCTTCCTGAGTAAAGTCATCATGATGCAGTACCGGTAAATAAGCAACGCGCTTTAAAATTGCAGATGGATACCGACGTTTGTAGCGTTGAATTATTTTCTCTACCCGGCGAAATTGGTGCACCAACTCTTCTAATGCCGAGGCAGTAATGGGTGGCGCCTCAGCCGCAGGGTAAAAAGAAGCATCGTCTAAAGCACTTTGAGTAAGATAATCAAAAAGCGCCTCATCATCTTTGACATACTGTTCATTTTTTCCACGTTTCACTTTATAGAGCGGCGGCTGTGCAATATAAATATAACCACGCTCCAGTAATTCACGAGTTTGTCTATAAAAAAAGGTGAGCAATAACGTACGAATATGTGAACCATCCACGTCCGCGTCGGTCATGATAATGATGCGATGATAACGAACTTTGTCCGGGTCGTACTCATCCGGTCCAATACCGCAGCCTAGTGCAGTGATTAAGGTAGCGACCTCCTGCGAAGCGAGCATCTTATCGAAGCGTGCCTTTTCTACATTTAATATTTTACCCTTAAGAGGTAATATGGCTTGAAATTTACGATCGCGGCCCTGTTTCGCAGACCCGCCCGCAGAGTCCCCCTCAACTAAATAAAGTTCGGAAAGTGCGGGGTCTTTTTCTTGACAGTCTGCAAGCTTACCGGGTAATCCGGCAATATCTAAAGCACCTTTGCGTCGTGTCATTTCACGCGCGCGTCGAGCAGCTTCACGGGCACGGGCTGCATCAATTATTTTTCCAACAATGGCTTTGGCAACAGCAGGGTTTTCGAGAAGAAAATCATTAAATTTTTCAGCAACACTCGACTCAACAACCGCTTTAACCTCAGATGAAACTAATTTATCCTTAGTTTGTGATGAAAATTTTGGATCAGGAACTTTTACTGAAAGAACGGCGGTTAAACCTTCTCGGGCATCATCCCCTGTAGGAGAAACTTTCGATTTCTTCGCATACCCTTCTGCTTCGATGTAATTATTCAAAGTACGTGTTAATGCTGCGCGAAACCCAGCCATATGGGTTCCACCATCCCGTTGCGGTATATTATTCGTGAAACAGAATAAAGTTTCTTGATAAGAATCATTCCATTGCATCGATAACTCAACGGTAATGTTATCCTTTTCGGCTTTCATCGAGAAAATAATGGGATTAATTGTCGTTTTATTCTTATTTAAATGTTCAACAAATGCTTGAATCCCGCCTTCATAATGAAAGGTATCTTGTTTTTGTGTGCGCTCATCAAATAAATGAATACAAACACCTGAATTTAAATAAGATAATTCACGCAAGCGTTTGGCGAGAATATCATAATGAAATTCAATATTAGAAAAAGTCTCCGCACTGGGTTTAAACCAAATTTGGGTTCCCGTAGACGTTGCATCACCTGTAACCTGGATGGGAGCATCAGGAACACCGTCTCGATAATGTTGCTCGTGTATTTTTCCATGGCGGCGAACAATTAAATGCAATTCCTCAGATAAGGCATTAACTACAGAAACCCCCACTCCATGTAGGCCTCCAGAGACTTTATAGGAGTTATCATCAAATTTACCACCAGCATGTAAGATGGTTAGGATTACTTCGGCAGCAGAACGACCTTCTTCCTTGTGAATATCAACGGGGATTCCTCGTCCATCGTCTTTCACCGTGATGGATTCATCAGCATGAATAGTTACAAATATTTCTTTACAGTATCCGGCAAGCGCTTCATCGATGGAGTTATCAACAACCTCAAAAACCATATGATGAAGTCCAGTTCCATCATCGGTATCTCCGATATACATTCCTGGTCTTTTTCTAACCGCATCCAAACCTTTTAGGACTTTAATATTACTCGAATCGTAACTGGCATCAACGCTCATCAGCGGGTCCTCATTAACCTGTTCTAGCTCTCAAAATGGTACCTATTATAGCATAAACAACCGCTAGATTGAATCTATACGCTTATCCCAATAGGGTCGCATTATGAGTATCATACCGGACTAAATCTACGATATTGTTTCACGTGAAACTAGCCTACACAGGTCTAATTTGCCCCTCGTGGGCGATAAAATGCTGGCTTGCTAGTGCATTATCAATAGGATATTTAATTTCGTCATGGGGTATAGTACTGGTAATAATGAATTGTCCGCGGATATTCTGTAAATATTTAATTAGATGGTTTTGGTGAGTATTATCCAGTTCGGCACTGAAATCATCCAATAAAAAGAGGCAAGGCTTTTCGAGAAACCTCGTTTGCGAAAGTTTCAAAGCCATGAGAATAATTTTTTGTTGTCCACGCGAGAAATATTGCTTGGCTTTATGAGATGCATGTTCAATGATTAAATCAGCTTGATGCGCACCGAGTTGAGTATATTGCTTTTTCAGGTCACTCTCAAAATGCTCTTGGAGTGCTCGCTGTAGAGGGATGTTCTGCTTTTTTTTATCCCACCCTTTAAAGTACTGCAAGGAGCACTGTAAATGTGTTAATTGCGATAAGGTGGTTGTGAACTCTTGCTGCCAGTGTTCATAATACTCAAGACGCAGTTGATGTAACTTTTCAGCTAAATCTTCGAGCTGGAGGTCCCAGGGATAAAACTGGGAATAAGATCTTTCATGTTTAAGGAGCATATTACGTTGTTTCAAAACCCGCTTATAGGTTTTGATTAACGAAAGATATTCATGTTTCACGTGAAACAACCCCCAATCCAGTACACTTCGTCTTATCGCTGCACCGGCATCGATGATTTCAAATATATCGGCATAAAAAATACTGGTAGGTAACGCATAAGCTAAGGCGCTGGTGCTCGAGCACGGGCGATTATCTTGTTTAATTAAGGTTTGACCGTGGGAGTTTTTTTGAATACTTACTTGGAAACCGTGTTCACCTTGTGCAAAAAGCGTGAGTTGGGTTGCGCCTTCTTGAATTAAAGGTGCGGTCTCACGCGTACGAAATGAACGTCCGCAACTTAACATATAGAGCGCTTCAAGAAGCGTAGTCTTACCACTCCCATTGATACCATGAATAAAATTAAAGTGAGGGCCAAGATCTAAACAAGCGGAGGAAATATTTCTGAGATGATGAATTTTTAAAACATTAATCATATTTTCATGGGCATAATGATATACATATAACCATCATGGGCTAAAGACTCGACAAGGATACTACTATCCGTATTGGATAAAGACATACGAACCGTACCCTCACCAAAATGAGACAGTACGTCTAATAAATAATTCGCATTAAGTCCAATTTTTAATTCTTCACCCTCGGTCTGAGCAGACAAACTCTCCATCGCCTCTTCCTGCTCATTGTTATTAGCAATTAAAGTAAGCTGACCGGACTGCACGTGTAACAAAACGGCTCGAGATTTTTCGTTAGCTAGAATAACAATACGTTGCAACGCTTTTTTTAAGATTCCACCATCGATTAACAAATTTTTATCTTGGTTACGAGGTATAGCCTTAGCATAAGGAGGGAAACGAGCCTCAATCAATTTCGATATAAAGGTGAACTGTTTACTTACGACTTTAAAATGGGAGCGACCGGCAGTAAGCAGAACTTGTTCATCATCAATCGCATTAAGCAATCTTAATAATTCCTGGACACCTTTTTTTGGTACTAATAACTTACGATCACTAGTATGCTCACATGAATAACGACTTATGGCCATTCGATGTCCGTCGGTGGCTACCGCAGCAATTTGATTGGGAGTAAAATCCAGATACAAGCCATTTAAAAATACACGTACATCTTGTTGTGACATGGCAAAATGGGTGGATTGTAATAACTGCAGCAGCACTCCACGCGCAATAGTTAATTCGACCTCATTGCACTCATCCTCACTAATCGGATAACTTGCTGCGGGCAACGTAGTTAGCTTGAACGAACTACGGCCGTATTTAATGGTGAGAATATTATCCTGGACTAGAAATCGTGGCTGTGATTGCTCATCCAGAGAGCGTAAAATATCAATAAATTTTTTAGCTGGAACCGTGATTTCACCACTGAAATCCGCATCACAAGGGACTTGTGCCGAAATTTCAATTTCAAGATCGGTGGCGGTGAGGTAAAGAATGTTTTCATGAATACGAAATAAAAAATTGGATAAGATGGCCAAAGACTGCTTCTTATCCACCGCGCCAGCTACCATAAGTAAGGGAGCCAACAGTTCTTCTTTTTTTATTGTAAATTCAGCCACAGTTCATACCACCTTAAGAGGTTAAAATTCGCATTAAATTTTTATAATCTTCGGCAAAATCATTGTCATCTTGTATTAATTCTTTAACTTTGCGACAAGCATGAATCACGGTGGTGTGATCGCGGCCACCAAAGTGATCACCGATCTCTGGCAAGCTATGATTGGTTAATTCTTTACTTAGGGTCATTGCCATTTGACGTGGACGAGCTATGGAGCGGCTACGGCGTTTAGAAAGCAAATCGGCTACTTTGACTTTATAATACTCAGCAACGGTTTTTTGTATATTTTCAATCGTGACCAATTTGTCCTGTAGCGCCAACAAATCACGTAAAGCTTCATGCACAAATTCGATAGTAATTGGCTTACCCGTAAAATGAGCATTGGCAATAACACGCCTTAAAGCACCTTCAAGCTCTCGCACATTTGAACGAATACGTTTCGCAATGAAAAAAGCAACTTCATAAGGTAATTCGATATTGGATTGCTCCGCTTTACTCATCAAAATCGCTACACGAGTCTCAAGTTCGGGTGGTTCCACTGCAACCGTCAATCCCCAGCCAAAACGCGATTTCAACCGCTCTTCCATCCCTTCAATTTCTTTTGGATAACGATCACTGGTCAAGATGATTTGTTGCTGGCCTTCCAGTAAGGCATTAAATGTATGAAAAAACTCTTCTTGCGAACGATCTTTTCCAGCAAAAAATTGAATATCATCAATGAGTAAGGCATTTAAGGAGCGATAAAAGCGCTTGAACTCGTTTATAGAATTTGTTTGTAGCGCTTTGACCATATCGGCAACAAATCGCTCAGAATGTAAATAAAGAATTTTTGCTTCAGGGTTATTTCGTAAGATTTCGTTGCCAATAGCATGCATTAAGTGGGTTTTTCCAAGTCCTACGCCACCGTAAATAAATAAAGGATTGTAAGCATCTCCGGGACGCTCCGCGACCTGCATGGAAGCTGCACGAGCTAATTGGTTTGAGTTACCCTCAACAAAACTTTCAAACAAAAATTTCTTATTCAAATGGCTACTTTTATAATCCACCGCTTTTTTGGGAGCCTGCTTTGCTGCGGGTATATCAGCAGGTGTATTAAGTTTCTTATCACTAGTGGTTGGTGCTTGGGACATTTCCTCTGCAGGTTTACTCCCTATTTCTATAGAAATTGAAGAAATCTCTTCACCAGAAAACTGTTGAATTAGCTCTTCAATACGAGAAAAAAAATTTTTCTTCACCCAATCCACTACAAAACGATTAGGAGCCAATAAAATTAGGCGCTGTTCATCTGTATGTGCTTGTAATGGGCGTAACCAGGTATTGAATTGTTGGGCAGAATACTCTTCCTGCAACAAAGTCAAACATTTTTGCCAAACAGCTACTGACACAACGTTAACTCCTCTTATAAAGGAAAGGTAAAAGAAAACAACTACAATCGGTTAAGTCGGGATAGTGAAACATACTTCCGTATATCCTGAGCATTAACACAAGGTAACCAGACAAATATCGATAGCCCTTAATTAGCCAGATGAGGAATTTGTATCCTCAGTAATTAAGCTTGATTTTTACAGTGAAATTACTGTGATTCGCCGAAGCCAGGAAGCAGATTATACTCAGCCTTTATCATAAAGGCAAAAGTTATCCACATAAAATGTTGAAACAGCTTAGGAGTTACTAAGCTATAATGGATAGAGAATATACCTTTATGCGATAGATAATATGGAAAATTTCTCGTTAAAACATCTTGCTATTATTATGGATGGAAATCGGCGGTGGGCAAAAAAACGTGGTCTTCCTCCGATCATGGGACACATTGCAGGCTCAAAGACAGCTTTGCAAATCACAAAAGATACCATCGCTTTAAAAATTCCATATCTGACTTTATTTGCCTTTAGCACCGAGAACTGGAAACGAAAAAAGGCAAACCAGTCATCACACCTTGTCAAGTTTATCCTAGCTTACTTAACTCATAATATAAAAAAATTTTTAGATTTAGGGATTAAGGTAAAATTTATTGGCTGTAGGGATCATTTTTCCTCTAGGTATCTCGAAATGATTGAAAAAATTGAGAATACCACCGCAAACGAAACAGTATTATATTTACTCCTCGCTCTAGATTACGGTGGACGGGATGATATTGTTTATGCCGCTAAACATTTGGCTCAAGATATTCTTCACCAAAACACCACGGTAGAAGATATAACCGAGGAGCTATTTTCACAAAAATTAATGACGGCAGAGATACCCGATCCAGATCTTGTGATACGTACAGGCGGAGATATTCGCGTGAGTAATTTCCTTTTATGGCAAGCAGCGTATGCGGAGTTTTATTTCTGTCCTACGCTATGGCCTGATTTTAATAAAGAAGAGCTTAAAAAGGCATGCATGTTTTTTGAACAAAGCACAAGAAACCATGGTCAATAATTTTTGAAGTCAAATAATTTTTGTTTGGTACTATACAAACATATTAGACCATATAGATGAATAAATTTTATAACTGTGCGTTTTTCATTGCCATGTTATGATATGGATAAAGAATAACAGGAAATTATTTACTCATATGTATCAAGGATGTGCCCATGAAGAATCCCCATAATATATTGCTGCAAATACCTCATGTTTCGATCACCCAGCCGCAAGAGGAGCATTTTGAGTTATTCAAGTTAGGTACATTTACAGTTGATGTCCCTTTATTAAAAATTAACTCGGAAATCCCATCTTCTAAATCAATTGAAGAGATTGTCGAATTGGTTAAATTGCAAGCACATACTCATTATCAACCTCATTATCATGAACTAAGCAGTGCAATTCTTTATATGATCCTCGGCGAGGGGACCTTAATTTTAGGGGATGAGCATTGTTTATATCAACCAGGATTACGTTTTTTGATTCCTGCAAAAATGCCACATGGCTTTATTACGCAAAGTACCACCTTGTTCCTAAGTATCCAAAGCCCCCCCATTCATAACCAAGAAAAAGATACGGTGGATATACATTATGGATTATAAAGACCAAGTAGGTACTGGAATTCCAACCAATATGGGTATGGATCATGTGGGAATAGTTGTTCCTAATGCTCAAGAGGCAGCCAATTTCCTGATGGAGGTGTTCGATGCTGAATTTGATTGGGAGGTAAAACGTGAACCAAGCCCCAATGCAGGAGCGCGAGGCTGGTCTAAATTATTTGGTGTTCATCCTGAGGCTTATATGCCTCATGTGATTATGTTGAAATGCGGTGACCACGTATTAACTCAATACATCGAGCTCTTTGAATGGCATGCCCCCGATCAGATAAATCCCCAGGGAGAAAGAGGCTGGCATAAATTTAGCGATCTAGGTAACAGCTATATTTCATTTACTGTTCGTGATTTGGATAAGGTAATGCAGCATATTAAGGAACAGGTCATCCCTAAATGGGATGGAGTACGCTTTATTCAAGATCCACCTATGAAATTCCCGTTACGCGGTGAGGTTTGTACATCTACCTTTCTCGTTTCTCCCTGGGGGATGTGGATAGAGCTTACCTGCTGGAGTGAGTCGCGTAATCAGGCAGAGGTGATTCGAGCACAGCGGCTTCCGCAGAAAAATCCATCCGTGGGTAAATCAATTTATGAGCTCCCAACGCCCGCTTTTATGGTTGACCTTGATGTGGTCGATCATAATCTAAGACTAATGCGGGAACGGATCCTAAGCCAAGGAATCTCTTGGAGAATTCCCGCCAAAGCGCATAAGTGCCCTGAATTAGCACAGTATATTATTAATCAAGGAGCTTCAGGGGTCGTTTTGCTTACACTTTCTGAAGCAGAGTATTTTGCCAAAAATAACATCGACGATATTTATTTAGCAAATCAAGTCGGTTCGCCAGAGGATTTAACACGACTATCCCTATTAGCAAAAAAAGTTAAACGACTACGCGTGGCGGTCGATGATGTGGATTATTTATATGCGTTGGCTGCAGCGGTGCAACAGTGGGAAATTATCACGTCTATTGAGGTGCTAATTGAATTAAATATCAATCATAATCGCTGTGGAACCTCGATCCAAGAAGCCCGGGATTTAGCAAAAAAAGCGTACGACATTGAATTAAGTTCGAGAGCATTGATCTTTGCAGGTATTACCGGATACGAAGGGCATACCCCCATCCTTCCCCCCGAAAGCAAAACCGCGGAAACCACCAAGGCACACGCAATCTTAGCGCAAACAAAAGCACTCATCGAGGCAGAGGGCATTCCGGTTCGTGTCGTCAGTGGCGGTGGCAGTTGTAATTATGTTGATTGTTTAAATCTGGGTATTTTAACTGAAATCCAAGCTGGTGGTGGTGCTCTTGGAGATTTACTTTACTATCATAAAGCAGGATTAAAAGATTATGGTCATTTGATGGGATCCCTGATATTAACGCAAATTATCAGTGTTCCCGGCGATCAAAGCCGTGCTATTGGAAATGCGGGCTTTAAAGCCGTGGGATGGCATCCATTTGGTGGATTACCTATGCCACGCGATCGTAAGGATCTGCAGGTTATTGGCCTAAGCGCTGAGCACACGAAACTTGCTGCCGTAAATGAACGGGAGCAAGTACAGTTAAAGTATGGCGATAAATTGGTCCTTATCCCGGGTTATACTGATGCCATGGGCTTTTTACATAAACAGATTTATGCAATACGCAATGATGTGGTTGAATGCGTCTGGAATGTAGGGGGTTGACGAAAATGAATGCTGGAACCCTCATAAAATCTTCGATAATAACCACGCCCCTGATTCCTTTTTATGAGGGAAATTATTCTACTCGTATCTATCTGAAACCTGAAAATCTGCAAGTGCTGGGTTCTTATAAAATAAGAGGGATAGCACAAGTAATTGAAGATGCGGATCCTGAAACCCTGCCTTGGGGATTATCATGCGCCAGTGCGGGCAATATGGCTCAAGCGCTAGCTTATGCAGCCAAAATTTTAAAAATTCCCTGTAAAATATTTATACCCGATACCGCGCCACTACTTAAAAAAGAGCGCATATGCGCTTTGGGTGCCCAATTAATCGAGCTTCCTTATCAAGAAATTTGGCAGATGGTTCATGAAAATACGCGCACCCATAATAACGGATTATTTATACATCCTGCCTATAATTCATCTTTGTTGAAAGGATATGCAACTATTGCAGAGGAAATAATCGACGAAATGCCGGACCTTGATGCCATCGTGATTCCGTTTGGCGTTGGGGGGTTAAGCATCGGCGTGGGTTCAGCAATACGTAAATTAAAAGCGGATATTGCGATTTATACCTGCGAACCCGAAACTGCAGCGCCATTGAAACAATCTTTATTGGCAAAAAAACCCAGTAAAGTGAACAGAATTCCATCATTTGTTGATGCAATCGGTACTCCTGAAGTATTACCCGGAGTTTATGATGTAATCAAAGAAATCATTCGTGATAGCTTGGTGATTGATTTAAAAAAAATCCATTATATGATGAATAAACTATTAACCGGCAATAAACTTCTGTGTGAGGGAGCCGCTGCCTGTAGTGCTGCTGCTGCAGTACAACTTGCCCAGCAGACGGACTATAAAAAAATCGTCTGTATCTTGTCTGGAGGTAATGTTCCTTTGGAATTAGTGATCTAAAGCGCTTTATTTACCAATACAGAAACTAGAAAAGATAAGGCCGAGCAAGTCATCGGGAGTAAACTCGCCGGTAATTTCACATAAAGCCAAATGCGCCAGTCGTAAATCCTCAGCCAGTAATTCTCCTGCTTGATGCTCCGCCAATTGTTTTTTTCCGATTTCCAATAAACTTTTTGCTTTATTTAACGCTTGGAGATGGCGACGGCGAGCTAAAAATTGTCCTTCACCAGGCTGATAGCCAATGAGCTCTTTTATCTTTTCTTTGAGCTTATCAATGCCGTGTCCATATTTCGCTGAGAGTAAAATACCCGGTTCTTTTTTTTCAGAAACCAAGTGTTGCTGCTCTAAATCAACTTTATTCCACACCAGAAGGATTGGAACATCAGATGCGACGACCTGTTGTAATTCGCGTTGCAATGATTCATAAGTTGGCGCAGCTTGGCTATCCACTACCAGCAACACGACGTCAGCTTTTTTCACTTCTTCCCATGCACGTCTTATCCCTTCTTGTTCAACGATATCATTCGATTCGTGAAGCCCTGCAGTATCTACTATATAGACTGGAATATCATCGAGCAAGATGTGTTCGCGCATGACATCACGCGTTGTGCCGGCAATCTCCGTGACAATAGCGATATCGCGGCCGGCAAGATGATTAATTAAAGTGGATTTACCTGCATTGGGGCGACCGGCAATGACTAAGGTCAAACCTTCACGTAAAATAACCCCTTGATGAGCTTCATGATGCAACTGCTCAAGCGCTGTCATAATTTCATGCAGTAATCGCGCAACTTTACCATCATTTAAAAAATCTATTTCTTCCTCGGGGAAATCAATCGCCGCTTCTACATAGAGCCGCAAATAAGTAATTTGCTCATTTAAGGCATTAATCCGCGCAGAAAATACCCCTTGTAAAGAATTTAATGCCATACGTGCAGCGTTTTGCGAACTGGCATGAATTAAATCCGCTACCGCTTCCGCTTGTGTTAAATCCATTTTATTATTGAGAAATGCACGTTCAGAAAACTCCCCAGGTCGTGCCAGACGCGCACCCGCATCGATACAGATACTGGTTAAACGATCGAGAACTACTGGAGAGCCGTGCCCTTGAATTTCTACAACTTCCTCGCCCGTAAATGAGTTAGGAGCAGGGAAATAAATCATAATCCCTTGATCAATGAGTTCCTCATTATGTACAAAAGAGCAGTAGGTCGCATATCTGGGTAGGAGAGATTTATTGCCATTAAGGTGTAAAGCAATTGCACGCGCGCGAGGTCCTGAAAGACGGATAATACCTACTCCCCCGCGGCCAGGGGGAGTAGCGATGGCAACAATAGTTTCTTCATCCATTATTTGGTAGACACAGCAAGTTTTTTAGCTGGCTTATCCTCTGAATATTTATTGGTAATATACCATTGTTGCAAAATAGATAGCGTATTATTCACAATCCAATACAAAACCAAGCCTGCAGGGAAATTCCAGAATAAACCAGTAAAAAGTACCGGTAAAAACATCATAACCTTTGCTTGCATTGGATCCGGTGGTGCAGGATTTAATTTCTGCTGAATTAACATGGTTGCACCCATAATCAAGGGTAGAACATGATAGGGATCGGCTGCAGCCAGATCATTAATCCAAAGAATAAAAGGTGCCTGTCTTAACTCGACGCTTTCAAGTAATACCCAATACAAGGCGATAAACACGGGAATCTGAATCAAAATTGGCAAGCATCCTCCTAAAGGATTAACTTTTTCCTGCCGATAGAGTTCCATCGTCGCCTGACTTATTTTTGCTTTATCATCACCATAACGCTCACGCAAAGCCTGAAGCTTTGGTTGCAATTTACGCATCCCAGCCATTGATTTGTAACTGGTCGCAGATAAACGATAGAAGGCTAATTTAATTAATACTGTAACGAGAACAATAGACCATCCCCAGTTACCAACCACATTGTAAATCGCTTTCATCAGCGAGAAGAGGAGTGAGGATACAAACCATAGAATGCCGTAATCCACCGTCAAATCAAGAGAGGGCGCGATTTTTTGCAAATCACTAGTTATCTCTGGCCCCATATAGAGTCGAGAACCCATACTTGCTTTATCTTGTGGATTAATCGTCACCGGTTGACTTACCGCGCCAATCAAATACTCACCGTTACTGGTACGGGTGTAAAATTTATTGTCCGCAGTTGCAGGTGGAACCCAAGCGGTTAGGAAATAATGCTGTTGCATAGCAATCCATCCGCCTTTGGTATCCACATCCAGGTTATTTTTACCCATATCGCTAAAACTAACTTTTTGATATCGATGTTTTCCTGGCTCTGAGTAGGATGCGCCAGTGTAGGAAGAGCCTACCTGAAAGATGCTGGATTTTTCATCTTGTGGCGGAGTGCGCAACAACTGAGTGTTTAAGTAACCTTTCCAAGCCTCAGTACCCTGATTGGTAATATTGTAGTGTACTTCAACTAAATAACTGCCCTTAGTGAATATGAATTCTTTAACAACATCCAGGTTACCTTCTTGTGCTGTTAGGCGAACCACGAGCTGCTTTTGATCCGGTTGCAATACATAATTACTTTGAGAACTGCTGAATTTTAAAGGCAGCGGACGTGTTCCCTGCGCAGATGAAACCAACAAATTACTATTCGCAACATAGCGCTCATTCCCAGAGTTTTTTAATAAACTAAAAGGTTTGTTCTTATCCTCTACGCTTAACGGATATTGCAACAATTGACTCAGAACAACTTCACCCTGTAGTAAATCGATTTGGACGTTTAACACATCTGTTTTAACTTCGACTAAGGAGGAGGAGCTAGGAGCTATAGAAGCTTCCGGATTTTCCATATTGACCGGAGCTGCGGTATTTACTGACTCCATCTGTGGCACTATCGGCTCTTTAGATGAGCTAGTTGGTGATGATGCAGACAATGCAACGGGAGGATGCTCAGCTTGCCAGGCATTCCATAAAGATAAACTAACCAGCGCAAGCGCTGCAAACAGAATAGTACGTCTAATATCCATCAAAGCTTCTCGTTGTTAGGGTGTACGGGATCATATCCCCCTGGTGACCAGGGGTGACAACGCAATAAGCGCTTAAAAGCCTTCCAAAGACCGGAAATAACACCATGGTGCATGATGGCACCTAAGGCATACTGCGAACAACTAGGATAATAGCGACAGGTTGGTTTAAGCAAGGGACTTATCAAGAACTGATACAGTCTTATAGGAAAACAGGTTATTTGCCGGAGTAAGAAATTAATTTTACCCATGTTTTTCCCAATCTGGCGCTAATATTTGCATTTTTTTGTTTGGTAACCCCGTTTCTGGCTAAAAAAACCAGATCAACTGCTGGTACCTTATTTTGCCTAAAACTTTCTCGAATTAGGCGCTTAATTCGATTGCGGTCATGGGCTTTAGCAATCATTTTTTTAGAAAGCGCGAGCCCAAGTCTTGCATAGCCTAAGTTGTTCTCTCGAAAAAGGATGACAAATTCGGGAGTTACCACTTTTTTTGCTTGCTTAAACACAAAGTCGTACTCTTTTTTTGAGAGTAGACGATGTGCCTTTCTAAAAGCAAACACTTAAGCTGATAAACGTTTACGTCCTTTGGCACGACGGCGTTTGATAACGAGACGACCACCTCGAGTAGCCATACGCTCACGGAAACCATGATCACGTTTACGCTTTAGATTACTGGGTTGAAAAGTGCGTTTCATGATGAACCTGTTAATAAATTTATAAGGGTGGCAATAATAGAGAACTTTTAGCGTGCTGTCAAATCAGCGTTCTTTTCGGGATGCATTTTAATGCTTACTGATCGGAAACATTAATTAAAATAAAATATAAGTTTATATTTATTTTTTGTTATTAGTAAAACCTTTTTCTGTGGGTAACTTATTATTTGATAAATAAATCAATAAGTTAATTTAAATTTTAATCTGAGCATAACTCCATTTATAGCATGTTATCTCATGTGAATAAGATCGAGCAAATAAGACGAAAGCATTTTAATAACCAGGTTTTACCCCTAAAAAACGCTAGTTATACAGAACTTATTCTGGGGCGTGAGATAGCGTTGTAAACCAAAAGTTCATCCCCCGTTGGCAAAAAGCTAAAAATTATTTACTCGTACATTTCACAAAACAGTTTTTGGCCGCAGATAATAATAAAAAAATATATATTTAGATCTTTTTATTTATTATATAGCAAGCATTTTTCTGTGGATAACTCTCGATAAGCCTTATTGATGCCATTCATTCACCATGGGTAAAGTTGTACATATCCTCAGCATGAATCCGGTATATCCTGTCATTAGTATCCGTGCGATTTAAAGTTATACACGCTATCTGCAACTTATAAGCAGACAATTAGCTAGTTAGTAAGAGGTTGTTAGAACATAGCATATAGACAAAACGGTCTTCATTTCGGTAGTCTTTAATGCAATAAAACCGATTTAAAAATTAAATATTAATCTTTAGAATGGATTAACAGGGAAAATCTATGAACACCCCAATCGTCTCCTCATTGAAAAGTTCTTATTTTGTTCTTGGGTGGATACTGTTCATAGTGGGAATCGCCTCAGGATTAATTGGAATGGTTTTGGTTTTGATGTTGCATTACCTACAACATCTTGCATTTGGCTATAGTCCGGAACAAATCATAAGTAGTGAAAGTTTTTTAGAGGGCGTAACCGCAGCTGCGCGCTCCCGTCGATTTCTAATTTTAGTCAGTTGTGGTTTTCTTGCAGGTTGTGGTTGGTGGTTATTAGAGAAATTAGGCTCCCCTTTAGTGAGCATTGCACGAGCCATTAAAGAAGATAAAATGATGCCGCTGTTGACGACCATAGTTCACGGGATATTACAAATAGCAACCATTGCCCTAGGCTCCCCGTTGGGGCGGGAGGTGGCACCAAGAGAATTGAGTGCACTGTTTTCGCAAAAAATCGCCTCGCGTTTGCACCTTACTGTTGGTGAGACAAGACTTATGCTTGCATGTGGAGCAGGTGCGGGGTTAGCCGCGGTTTACAATGTGCCTTTAGCGGGAGCTCTATTTGTTGCCGAAGTATTGCTTCAAGAGTTTAGTTGGGCAGTACTAATCCCTGCATTTGCAACCTCTGCACTCGCGGTATTTGTTTCTTGGTGGGGTTTAGGCAATGCACCAACTTATACTTTTCATACCGCAGAAATTACACCTGCTTTAATTATCTGGTCGGCGATAGTGGGACCCCTTTTAGGTGGATTAGCCTTTGGATTTATTCGTCTCGCCAACGAACAAAGACTTCGTGCGGCTCAAGGGCGGGCAATCATTTTTTTCTGTTTGGTTAATTTCGGTTTATTGGGATTCGCCGCAATTTACTTTCCGGCTTTGTTGGGTAACGGTAAAAGTATTGTGCAGATAGAATTTAATGAGTCTGTCCTTATCCATACGAGTGCAATACTTTTATTTTTACGTACTCTATTTGTATGGGGGAGTTTACGTGCTGGGGCTTGGGGTGGTTTATTAACTCCTTCGTTGGCGAATGGCGCATTATTAGGGGTTTTATTGGGTGGTCTGTGGAATGTTATCTGGCCACATACCGATCTTGAAGCTTTTGCTTTGGTTGCAGCAACTGCTTTTTTAGCAGCAGCACAAAAAATGCCTCTCGTTGCAGTGATTATGCTTTTTGAAATGACACGCGCCAATTTTATTTTCTTGATTCCAATCATGTTTGCGGTGGTTGGCGCTATGAGCGTATCGTGGTGGTTACAAAATAAGAGCTCGAGTTCTTCATGAACAGATAGGTGATCTAATCAATAACATTCATACTAAATGTATATTTAAAGAACAAAAAATCCTTGTCAAAGCATAAAAGTGATGATAGTGTACAAATCATCCCTTTTTGCTCTTTTTTTGGTAAGGCCTTTTTATGCCACAATCAGCTCAGAATACTGCTCTATTTTTATATAATAAGAAAAAATTTTTTAATACCTACAATAACAGATTTCAAAACGTTGGAAACTCCATTGAAAGCACGCTTACCGAAATTGCCAATTTAACCGATTATTTTACCCTGGCAAATTTAGAACTAATTGAGTCCGAGTTCACGCATCTCTTTACAAGTTTAAAACAGCGACGGCAAGAAAATGAAGACACATTTTGGGCATATTGCTATTATTTAGCTTCAACACTCTACTACTTTTACGATGCGTACGGACAGAAAAAGAAAGCGGATGACTACCAGCAATTTCGCACGGAGATAAGGGACTTTATAGAAAATAGAACATTACCTCAGGCCAAAGATGAAGAGGCTTTTATCGATCATTTAATGGGAAGCTTTCGTGAGGGCATTACCAATCTTATCAAATCACCCTTTCATTTATCCAAACTGCGCGACTATGTAGGGTTTACTAATCTATGTCGATTGTATTGGGTCTTTTGTCGGCTTACGTTAACGAGTGGTTTTAATTTAGCCAGAAATCTGCAATGGATTGCTAAACTGGACCAAGTGTTAGGCACCAAAACGGATGTTGATAAAATAATCACCACTTTCCAGGCACCTAATGGAATTCTAAATTATTTCAGTGTGGGGTTATTCTTAACGCGTTTCCTAATGGATGCAGGAATGTTGATTAAGCATACTTTTTTTCCGGACGAAAACGAGAGACGCTCGAATTACTCGACGCGATGGGAGCGATTTAAATTTGAATTAAATCAACGTCAGTATCGTTTGGCCAATGATTTCGTATGGGCGAATGTTAATTTTTTAACGAATTTTAACCAATTGGTGGGCATTTCCAATGCATTAGCTGGCTATTTAACCGCGGGTTTTCTCTGTTTTGATGTGAGCTTACTTCTATATCGGATGTATAATACCTATCGCGATTACCAAGTTAAGAAAGCACAATACAATCAGGAATTAAATGACCTAGGAGTAGAGCCAAGTAATCAAAAAGATATTTTAGAAAAACAACTTGCGGAGCTGGAAAAAGAATGGGAAATAAAAAAGGCTACCTTAAGTTATTTATCCGGTGCTGCTGCCATTTTAGCCTCAGGATTTGCAGCGGCTTTGCTTCTGGCATTGCCGGCCATTACCGTGGCTAGCTACTTTATGTGTACCATCGCGGTGGCTATGTATTTTACAGGAGACCGGTTTAGCCAATTTAAAACGGCGCAGCTAACGCTTGAAGAACAGGACCCTCAAAATGATTTACAGGCTTATGAACGAGCACTCAAAGAGTATCAAATTGCGCGCAATGATTTAATTTTCAATCTGGTTAAACATACTGTAGCCCCATCGATTCTTATTGCCAGTTTCGCAATTTGTTGGCCAATTGCAGTGGTATTAACCGCTATCTATCTGGGTTCAGAATTGCTGCATTCGAAAAACCAGCATGCGGAGAAACAAGAGGTGAATAGGATGGCCATCGATGCAAGTCCTGCCGTAATGTAATATAAAGGCGGGTTCAATTTAGGATTGGACCTGCCTTTATGAATCTCTTTAGTTTTTTTTCTGTTCATTGATTATTAAGGCCATATCATAAAGCTTATTTTTAGGTGCTGCTAATAATTTACTGGCTAAATTGACGGCCTGTTTTAACGGAAATTCTGCCAGAAGCACGGATAGAACATGCGTATATTCTGGATGTTGATCTGGGGCTGGGCGAGGAGGGATGATTAATACAAATTCCCCTTTGCGATGTGCAGGGTCAAGACTAAGCCAATCTGAAACATCCGCAATAGTTCCGTGAACAAAACGTTCAAAACTTTTGGTTAATTCTTTAGCAAGGACCATCTCGCATTTCCGACCATAGATTTCCTGCAAGTCGCTAAGGGTGGCATGAATTCGATGGGTGGATTCATAAAAAATTAAGGTATGCGGTAGGGTGACTAACGATTGCAACAATGTTTTGCGTGCCTGCTCTTTTGCTGGTAAAAAACCATGGAAGAGAAAGGTTTCACAAGGAACTCCTGCCGCACAAAGTGCTGTTGTAATGGCACAAGGCCCTGGAATTGGTACAACAGGCACCTGATGTTCGCGCGCCAAGCGCACCAAAGTAAACCCAGGATCGCTTATAAGCGGTGTTCCGGCATCACTGATCAATGCGATATTCATCCCGTGTAGTAACTTTTCTAGAATGAATTTACTTTTTTCCTGCTCGTTATGGGCATGTAAGGACTCTAGTCGCGTTTTAATACCGAAAGAGCTTAGTAAAGGGAGTGAATGGCGGGTATCTTCGGCGACGATAAGGTTTACTTTGCCCAAAATGGCTAATGCGCGAGCACTTATATCCTCGCGGTTACCAATAGGTGTTGCAACTACATAGAGAGTACCGGTTTCTGTTGCGAGTGAGGTAGTCATAGTTTATCCTTTTGCATTTCATGGCCGGACAGGTTTTAAAACCAATGTTAACCAATTTCGCTAAAAATCATCTGTTGCTGTTGGTATTTACTTTGCCTTTGATCAGTCAATGCTCAGTTACTGAGTCCCAAATGATTGAGGCGCCCAAGAGTCAACCACCGGCTGTAAAAAAAGAGGCACCTCCTGTCCATTCAGCTGCTAATACTTTGGAACAAGCTCGCGACCACGAAGGCTCATCCCGCCAGCAGGCACTCATTTTGGCTGCGGATAAGGCTCTGCAACAAGGGCAGTGGCGACAAGCGCGAAGTATTTTATCACAAACTCAGGAATTATCAGTGTCGCAGCAGGATGAAAAAAACATCTTATTGGCAAAAATTGCAAAAATTCGTGGACAACCAGAGCAGGTTTTAGCTTATTTATCTAAAATAGAAGATAAATCGACTCTCAATGAATATTGGCGGATTCAAAATTATGAACTTGCAGCTACTGCTTACCAGCAAACAAATAATCCTTTAGCAGCGGTGCAGCAACGTATAAATTTACATCAACTGCTTACAGATGGAACGATGCGTAAACGAAATGCACGTCAATT
>JAFKHV010000002.1 GCA_017306715.1 Legionella sp.
GCGTTAATGAAAATCGCCAATGATATTCGCTGGCTTGCCTCCGGTCCCCGTTGCGGTATCGGTGAATTAATTATTCCCGAAAATGAACCCGGATCATCAATTATGCCCGGCAAAGTAAACCCCACCCAGTGTGAAGCCATGACCATGGTTTGTGCCCAGGTGATGGGAAATGATGTAGCAGTTACGGTTGCTGGTAGCCAAGGTAATTTCGAGTTAAATGTGTTTAAACCCGTTATTATTTTTAATGTTCTGCATTCTTTAAATTTATTAAGTGACACCTGTCATTCTTTTGATGAATTCTGCGCCCAAGGTATTGAGCCTAACTATCCTGTAATCGATTATTATCTGCATCATTCGTTAATGTTGGTAACTGCATTAAATCAGCATATCGGTTATGACAAAGCCGCAAAAATTGCTAAGACAGCCCATCAGGAAAATACTTCTCTGCAAGAAGCTGCGGTCAAATTAGGCTACCTCACCGCGGAGCAATTTGCTCAATGGGTTCGTCCTGAAGACATGACGTCACCTAAATAAGGTCTCATACCATCGGTGTATACTCCCGCGAATCTACGCGGGGTATACTCCGTGAATCTTTCATTAATCACGCCACACATTGGTTTTTAACAAATCCACCACGGCATCGCCCTCACCACTAAGTATGGCCTTCATCATATATAGACTAAAACCCTTAACCTGCGCCATATCCAGGGTAGGCGGTAAGATAAGCTCATCTCGATGAACGGGGACATCGATAACAACAGGCCCCTCATGAGCAAACGCAGTATACAAATCACGCTCCAGCGAAGATGCGTTATCAACACGTATGCCCTTGATGCCAACCGCCTCTGCCAGGGCCGCAAAATTAGGATTTTTTAAATCGGTGCCATAATCCATCATTCCCGCTACATGCATTTCCATTTCAACAAAACCCAAAGCCCCATTGTTAAAAATAATAATTTTAACGGGTAGCTGTTGCTGTACTAAGGTCAATAAATCGCCCATAAGCATCGAAAATCCGCCATCACCACAAAAAGCAACAACTTGCTTTTTGGGAAAAGCTGCCTGCACGCCAATAGCCTGAGCCATAGCATTTGCCATTGAACCATGGTTAAACGAGCCTAATAAACGTCGTTTCCCATTCATCGCCAAATACCGTGCCGCCCATACCGTCGGGGTACCCACATCACAGGTGAAGATTGTATCCTCATCCGCAATGTTACTCACACAATGCGCAAGGTATTGCGGATGCAGGGGTTGTCCATCTGCAGTGGGGACCGCGCGAGCATCCAATTTTTTTCGTACCTTTTGGTAGTGCGTGCGCGCTTTATCCAGTTGCGCGCTCTCATCTTTATATTTTAATAAGGGAAGCAGCGCCTTTAGAGTACCCGCAATATCCCCCACGATCCCCATATCAAGTGCGACTCGTTTGCCCAGTCGAGCCCCACAGCGATCAATCTGAATAATTTGCGTATTTTCTGGATAAAATTGGCGATAAGGAAAACTTGTTCCTAATAAGAGTAAAGTGTCACAATCATGCATGGCATGATAGCCTGAAGAAAAACCGATAAGTCCTGTCATGCCCACATCGAATGGATTATTGGGTTCGATGTAGGGTTTGGCCCGTAAGGTGTGGACCACGGGCGCTTGCAGGATCTGAGCTAATTGGATAATTTCTTCCTGCGCATGTGCCGCACCGATACCACAAAATAACGTTATTTTTGAAGACTCATTGAGTCGTTGCGCCAGTTGGTTCAGTATTGGGGCTGGAGGAATAATTTCAGGACTAACACCGTATAGTGGATTTTTATTAGCGGCATGAGGCGCATGCTCCAAGGCTATGTCGCCGGAGAGAACAAGAACGGCTACTCCCGACTCAGCAAGCGCGGTCTGCATGGCAATATGCAGCATTCGCGGTATTTGTTCGGCACTAGTTACTACCTCACAGAAACAACTGCATTC
>JAFKHV010000058.1 GCA_017306715.1 Legionella sp.
CGAAGCACGCGCTGGGATGCAGTTAATCGTCTTGCCGAGCAATTATCAGAACTCGTGAATAAAGGTTATCCTCAGCCTGAGTCACTTGCTTCGAACAACAACAGTGCTAATGCTCCCTAATCCCACGGGCTCGCCAGTATTGATAGGCAACATAAAACGAATGAACTCTGAGGCATTAGTGCAAATTCACAAATAGGGTCTAGTATTCAGCCGTACTGTCACTTGCAGGGAACGTATCTTGCAAGCGTTTATCCAATTCTTTGTCTTCTTCCGCTTTAGTAGGATGTTTTTTTTCGGTGTATTCCCGATCTTGAGGGTGTTTATCCGAATTCTTTTGTGGTTGCGATTTTTTGTTCATAATACCTCCTGTAGGCCGTGTGATGAGCAGGCCTTATCATTATAGTGAATTTATCAGTAGATGTCAGAGATCACTAAGGACGCATGGATAAAGTCGTTTCATCTTCTGGGGAATCTACTTCGGGAGCGTCTGCTTTTACGGATTCTTTAACGGGATCTACTGAAAGTTCTTTGACTTTATTTAAACCAAAAATGGAACGGAAAAAATCGGTGATTCGCTCACCTAGGCTTCTTGTATCCAACGCTTCGCGGATTACTCCTTTGCCATAACTAATCGCATTAGATTCTACAGTGAGTATAGGATTATCTGTAGATTGAGAGAAATCTAAATCAAGGGTTGCTTCAGCTTTCAAAAGATATTTCCCTTCATCAGCCATAATAAGGTTATTTACGGAGGATGCCTGTAATTTAGCCGGTGCTTTTCTATCATCAGTCACCATAATACAACTGGATTTAATGATCTCTTGGATTTTAAATCCTTTCTCAGTGCTGAGTATACTGATTTGTCGCTCGATATAACTCCCTGGGGCTTGTATACCCGCTTCGTCATTTAAAGCATGGGATAAAGGAGTTGAAACGGGATACAAGTATCCTCCCTGATGAAAGGTTTTGTTTAGATATTCTAAGATTGCTTCTTTATCCAGGTTTGGAGATAGATTCTTTAATACGACCTCGCTAATAAGTTTGTTAACGGACTTTTTTGTATCCTCTGCATTATTCTGATAAAACGGATAACGCTCTTTATAATCTTCAAACTTAATCCCATTAATTTCAAAGCGGGGAATATCTGTCGATGAGCGTAACCAATCATCAGCAAAAGCGCTATCACCGGTGTTGGGATTAAATTTTTTTACTGGACTGTGTCGTGTATGAAATTTTTGCCATTTACCCATCTTCTTTCTCTAAATAATGCCCTCTTCTTAAAGAATAGACCATGAATAGGGCATCAAGTTATCTTTTAAACAGCCGGGGTATGATTAATGCTAGAGAAATGACAATACAGACAAAGAGGTTTGCCATACTGATGCGGCCATGATAAAGACAATAAAATAAAAACGTTACTGCGGGCACCGAGCTCATGAGAATAGCGGTGATGCCTGCTCCTAGTTTATTAATCGCTTGTTGATTAAAGTAAACCGGAATCACGAGCGCCATTAAGCTCATGAGTACCAAAGAGCCGCCAAATAGGGACAATGCATGCGCGATCTCCTCCGAAGAAACCCAGAATCCCGTACCTAAGAACAGTGGCCAAAAGCGACTGGCTAACAATTCCAGGGTGCTTAAATCTGCTTTACGGCATATTTCTTCGGAAAATACCATGTAGACAAAATAGGCAAGGCCTGCCATAACACCAAGCAAAATGCCTAAATCCAATATCTTGGTATGATCTAGCTTGTAAATATAATGCAGTAGGATGAGGCTTCCTACTAAAAGGCCCATACTCAATAAGTGGAACAGGTCGCTACTTTTTTTATACATGAATGCAAACCCGCAAAAGGAAGTGGTCGCAAACATGGCGGTCATGGTCACAAATGGGTCCGAACGCCGCGATGCATAAATCATGCATAACCAATCAATCCCCAGAGCGATGGATAGCGTCAGATACAAAGGCCAGTAATGCAACACTTTGCGATAGGTGGTTTCAAGTTGGGCTCGCGCCAGATAATGAAAGCACACCAATGCGATACCGCTCATAATGAATAAGGCAACCGGCGGCGACAGCTGCGCACAGAGATTATCCAGGAACACAAAGGTTCCTGAAGCAAGGATGATATAAACAATCGCATCGTAAAAGCCGCTCATTCGTAATCCTTACTGAGTTATTTTGATCTGAGGCAGGGATTTTAATTCCTGACATATGTGCACTACAGCATTCACTTTGTGACGGGTATCTGTCAAGAAGAAGCCTAAATTTTCATAAATTAATTTGGGCATACTGTGGTGGTGCCGGTCGATGATGGCTTTATTGGTGGGTTTAGTTAGTTCCGTTTCGACTTTCTGAATAAATTGTTGCCGCAGGTCATTACGTTCACCCGCAGTCAGGCTAAAAAAATCAACACCTTGTTGCAGTAAACTCTGCGTTAATTTAAACAATTTTAAGGCCTTGTGCGCACGGTCAGCAACTGGGTTAGGTTCTTGCAGCATGCGCATGGTTTTTAGCTGCAGTTGGTTTAACGCTGTGGATAGTTTTTCATAATGTTGGAAATAAGGGTCGTCGTTACGTTCTTGAGTGATTTGCGCAAGTTTAAGACTTAGTGTCGTGTATAAATCGGTAAGACATTCTTCCATCTCCCTTTCGCTACGCCCTGCTTTCTCTTCAGCCGCAGTTGCTGATTCGGACGCCTCTTCCTCTACCGTAGCTCCTTCAATGGCTGTCGGTTCGATTTTTTTTCCATAAAGTTGCAGAAAGAAGGCACCGGCTGCGAGGACTTCTTTTTTAGTTCGCTCCGTAGATTGGGGATGGGGGTTGGTGTAATCCTTTACTAATTTCGCCCATTTTAAAACACGAAATTCCACGGCATCCAGACTCGTACTGACGGCATGTTCAAACTCCAGATTAGAGGCGAGCCGCAGTTCATTTTTATTCGCGGTCGCAATATCGGTCAGATAATGACGCATTCGAACTAAATCCTCTTGCACCAGGATATATAAGGTATTAAATGCAGCAAAAATTTGGTGAAAATTCTCTTGATCATCAAAAAAATCAAGCCCTAAACGGTCCATGCTGTTTTGTAGCTCCGCACAGAGGCCTTGTAACGAGATAATGGTATGCGTTAAGTGTGCGAAATTTGCCATAATTTCCAGCACCGCAATGCGCTCAGCATCCGTTTTCACCAGCTCGAATTTTAAATTATTTTTACTGTCTATGAGTTTGAGGTTAAGAAAATTCGGAGCATTTTTAAATACCTCATGTACTGCGTCCATGGCCCGGTCAAACTCCCGTTTGGATTTTTTTCCTGGCTTTTTTTGTTGTAAGACAATTTTTGCCTGCGTAATAAATTTAAAAAAAGATTCAGGTCGTATGACCGTTTCTTCATGCCAAAGAATACGCGCGTTAAGAGAGAGGAGATAATACTGAGCTAATCCCTGAACCCACGGTTGGCAGGGGGAGTCGGGTACGGTTATCTTCTTTTTTACCGAAATGGCGACACCACCTACTTCCTTTTCAATGTATTCTTTGCGTAAGATATTTTCGCTCAATTCACTGCAGGTAACGGTTTTAACCAGATATTGATGCTTTTCGGGGGTCATCATCGTCAGCAACTGCCGTAATAGGGTGTTACTTACTTCCAAACAAATATTGCGGGTGTCGTTGACAAGTTCCTGCAGCGATAAAGATTCTTTATGCCGCTCAAGCTCTTGTAGCGCATACATTAAGGGTGAGTAAACTCCTTTCAATCGCGAAAAATGCTGGTTATTCTCAGTATTTTCTAGTGAGGCATAGGCACTGACAAAGGCAGTTAATGCTCTAAGATACGCAATGTCATAATCGTAGCCGACAAAACTTAAGCAGCGATTCTGGAGCATGTTCAATAAATAAGAAAGCACCCCTTTGGTAATATCGTCCTTGATGGACAAATCAAAATAATATTCTTTGAGTTTAAACATTGCATCCACAATTGATTGACGATATTTAGTCAGCACAACCGGAACCTCGGGCAAAATACAACCTATATCTTCAAGTTCATCGTCATTATAATGTAAGGAGTCAATGGTTTTATCGTGCTCGTTAACCTGAAAGATTTGCGGAAAGCCGTTAATTTTGGCGCCCCCAGGAATATATAAATCCCTTAGATGCTTGTCGTGAAGTTTATTAATAATGAGCATTTTATCGCGATGAACTTTTTCAGTATATTGCTCCCATTTCTTATATGAAATGGTAACGAGGCTTGCAATACCAATTACCCCGAGTGAAATTAAAGTCGCTATACCATCGCCGCCTTGATTTAGGGCAAACGCACTGGGGCTGCATTTGCCATTTAATAAACCAGTCATCCTTTCTCCCTGGAGACACGATCGCTTTATCGCGCATTCTGTATATTTAATAATAAAACATAGTGGCCCCGGCGCTTGAATGCAAACGTGATGATTTTTAAATTTTTATTTAGTTATTTATATTTGTGTCCCATAATAATGAGAAAGCATTCAAGGGATTGAGATTATCGTTATGAATCATAAAGCGATAAAAGAAATTTTTGTTAATCTACTAAACCAGGCTGGCGTAACTATTAACGGCGTCAACCCTTGGGATCTACAAATTCATAATGAAAAACTCTACGCACGCGTCCTCAAACATGGAAGTCTAGGTTTTGGCGAGGCATACATGGAGGGATGGTGGGATTGCGAATGTCTTGACCAATTTTTTTATCGGGTAATGGGTGCCGAGCTTGATGAGAAAATCAAAGCGGATAAATGGCTTTGGCCTAAGCTAATTTTCTATAAATTATTCAATCCTCAAAGTAAGCAACGCGCTTTAATCGTGGGCAGAAAGCATTACGATTTAGGAAATGATTTATTTGAAGCCATGCTTGATTCGCGAATGAATTATACCTGCGGTTATTGGCAAAATGCTGAAAATCTGGAGCAGGCACAAATTAATAAAATGGAGTTCAGTTGTCGGAAACTGCAGTTACAACCCGGAATGCGGATGTTGGATATCGGCTGTGGTTTTGGTGCGTTGGCACGCTATGCCGCTGAGCATTATGGCGTTGAAGTTGTTGGCATTACCATTTCACAACAACAATTTGCTTATGCCCAAAAAAACTGTGCCAAGCTGCCAATCGAAATTCGCTTACTCGATTATCGGGATATCCATGGGCAGTTTGACCGTGTTGCCTCATTAGGTATGTTTGAACATGTGGGGATGAAAAATTACGCTTTGTTTTTTCAAAAAGTTCAAGCATGTCTGAAAAAAGAGGGATTATTTTTACTGCATACGATTGGAGGAAACAAGAGTCGGATAAATACCGATGCCTGGATTAATCAATATATTTTTCCTAATGGAATGATTCCCTCTGTAGCACAGATTAGTAAAGCCTCCGAGGGGCGAATGATTATGGAAAACTGGGATAATTTTGGTGTTTATTATGATTCGACCTTAATGGCTTGGGCACACAATTTTGAAAAGAACTGGCCCGCACTTCGTGGCAAGTATGATGATGTATTCTATCGCATGTGGCGTTATTACCTCTATTGTTGTGCCGGTATATTCCGCGCACGTCAATTGCAGCTATGGCAAATTGTCTATTCTCCCAAGGGAGTGGCCGCAGGTTACAGACCACCGCCATTTGATGGACGTATTTCCGATTGCTGATCAAGGCCTATAGAAACCTTATTGATGATCATTTTCATGTCAATTTCGGCCATTTTATAGGTGATATTACCTTGACTAATTTTTTCCAGAAGTGCGAGAGTTTGTTCTTGATATCTTCTTAGTTGCAAAGATTCAGAGGGAGCTTGCTCCTGTAGTTGGATAATGAACGCTTCAAGGATATGATGTAAATCATGTGGGGAGTTGATGATCCCAATATCAAATTCTTCATCAAAAAGAAAGCGGATGATAATGGGTAATTGTTTCTTCATCAGCAAGAAATTTTCGTCATTAAATGCGTTGTCTGGAACATACTCAAAGCATTGTAAAATCGATTTAATCTCGTCCAGCGTTGAGAGTGGTGTCTCCAGAGCGCTTGCTAGATCATGCATTAAAACCTCTGGATTATTTTCTGTAGTTGCTAAATTTTTTTGCAAAATTGCAGATAGATAATTTATTCTTTCCCAATGCTCCATTTCTGCAACATCATGCGGAAGGTAAAGCATGTCTTTAAATATTTTTTGATAGGTCGTTGGTAGTGCCAAAAAATCAGGATGGTTAAACAACTGGTGTAAGGCTTGTTCGCTATTTTTGAGAATATGGGTGGGAGATTGGTCATTATCGAGCAGATCATAATTTTCGCACGAACTGGCATCATCTATGGATTGTGCCAAGGGTTTCGCATCCCCATCATCGTGATAAGTGCTGATTATATTCCGGGTTTGATTGGTATTATTTAGCGGTTGATCGTCCGTGTAGGCTACCACGGGTAATGAGGCACGGCGTTGCTTACGTGCATTTTTTGGTGAATTTAAGTTAACTGTTTGATCGATAAAATGCTTTACCATGCCACTATTATAAAAATACAGGAGCGTCAGAGCCAAGGACCAAAGGTCGCCACGCAATTCGACAGCGAGGCGGTCCCCATTATGCTTTATTTTTTTG
Source organism: Legionella sp. (assembly GCA_017306715.1). Taxonomy (GTDB): domain Bacteria; phylum Pseudomonadota; class Gammaproteobacteria; order Legionellales; family Legionellaceae; genus Legionella. Next base: position 6,614 of record JAFKHV010000058.1, read on the forward strand.
TAAGGCGCCGCAAAACGGATATCTTTTAAGCTTGAGGCGCGGGTTACGCGATTGGTGGTCGGATCAAACCAGGAGGCGGAGCCAAAATCTGCAAAAGAAATGCGCCCATTGGCGGCAAACAAAATATTCTCAGGCTTGATATCATTGTTAGCCATGTGTAAATCTTGGATGCGGCATTTGGTAATCAGCAATTGATTGACAATAAAATAAAATAATTTATGCTGCGCTTCAGGATTTAGGTAAGTCATTTTATGTTCGACTTCAAGGCCATTTCCAAGGTCAGCTAAGGGTAATATCTGATACAGTTGCATACCCTGACTATCACGTTTTGCTGTTGCTGCTTCTACCAAAAACATCAGATTGTCCAAGCCTGCATTCTTAAGTAAGGTATGAATTCTCAATTCGGTGTTGGTATCAAAAAGAACCTGGCCGCGTTCAATGGGGCGGTTACCCATGTTTTCTTCAAGTTTTTCCTTAGTCTGAATTTTGCGCAAAGCATGGAAGTTTCCTTCTTCATCCAGGACAATAGAGACCGAAGAAAAGGTCCCCGAACCGATACACACCGATTTTTCTTGATGGGTTACTGATTCGTTTAATATTTTTTGAACGCGCTTTGCGATGAGGGGATGAGCTTCTTGTAAGCGCTCCATATCTGTTGCTGATTGCGCGCGGAAGTAGTAAAAAAGTTTTTCCTCGCCATTGGTGTATTCGATTTTAAGACCACCATCAACTTCAAACGAACGCGAAAGACCTGAAGGCGAAGGGCTCTCTAATTCAGAATCACTGCCGCTCTCATGCAGGTTGCTCAAGCTTGTCGAGCGTTTCATATCCGGTAATTTGAAGCGAGTTTTCGGTGATTTATAACTAATGGGGCCTTCAGGTATCGGCTCAGATTTTTCCTCAATTGAATTTAGGTCAATTGGTTTTGAGGCGATCTCATTAGTGTTAGACTTTGTCGATTTCTGACTCTCTTGAAAGAACCCGCCCAGGCTTTTGCTTATTTTCATTTGGCTATTATTTGGCCCAAGACGTACCGTGGTCGGTGAATTGGAACCGGACTTAGGAGTGCTATTGGGAGTGTTATTGTTTACGGGGGGGTTATCTGAGTGTTCGTTATTATTATTTGGTTTATTCGTGTTATCAGTTGAATCAGACTTAGGCATTATACCACCTTATGCGACTACAAGGATATTTAATCTATTAGAAAGTGTATTAAAAGAATACAATTAACGCAAATTTTAAATATTAAATTGGCATGAATTATGCTCAAAAAAGTTAGTCACACAATTCAATGATTTTCTTATTAGCTAAAATATTAATTAAATGGAGTTGTTCTTGATTGAACGGCGTAATCTCCACATTGCTAAATTGCAAACGCTCCAGTAGCGCTACTTCTGCTTTTTCTGTAAGGGCTTTATTCAAAAAACTGCGCTTATAATGCACCAGACTTATATTATCTTGTGGGGTGATGTGCGCAATAGCTGAACTTAAACTGATAGTAACGGGCAAATTCAGCTGCGAATTATCTAACCATATCCCGTTAAAATAGCATGTGTTGCAACGGGTGAGTGCCATAACGCGATAAGCTTGCTTTTCAGTATTGATCTCATGCAATTCGTGCTGTGACTCTACCAAAATGTCGGCCGCAACGGCTACAGCCATGGTCGCATAGAGAAATTGGCTCACAATGCTTTGCAGTTGCATGGCTTCTGCAGTCTGTGAGGTGCCTGGGCTCGTGCTGGAGTCACGGGAAAACAAGGTTATATTTTGCGAAATGTGGAGGGTATCTTCTGTTCCTGAACCGTTTCGTGCTGTAAAAGTACAGGGGATGGTGGGGAACGAAAGTATCTGTGGATTAACCTCTTCGATGAGCATTTGTATTTTATTTGCAAAAAATAGATGCGCTTTATCCAGATCAAGCGGCGAGTTTATTTGGTTAATTTGTTCTGTACATAAAATTAATCGAGGACGCCATGAGAGTGCGTATTTATTGTCATAAGCCAACCAGAAAATAGCCGCTTGTATCCAGTAATTTAATGCGGTTTTCTTATCCCCCTGTTCTTCATATACGCCAGCGAGGTTTATCGCCCAGTAAATGTAGTCCCCAGTGCTGTAGCCACCTTCTATCTGCGCATAAGCAAGGCCGTAGTAATGTAATGCCTGTTCGAAATTTTTCGTTTTTCGATATAAACGAGCTATATTAATCAGGTTAACGTAGCGTAAGCCGACGGTGGTGATATTTTTGAGTTCACAATATTCTTTGATGCGAAACTCCAGATCAAAAGCGGTTTCAATTTGACCTAATAATACACGAGATAAAGCAAACAAATTCAGTTGATAAAGGGCTGTTTCATTATGGATAACCATCTGCGCATGAATTCCTGCTAAAGAAAAGAATTCCTGGGCAATAGTTAAATGTCGGCTTAGAGTCGCAGCATAAGCCTTAAAAAAATATAAAGTTTGCACTTCTTGAGCATTTAAATGAGTCCATTGTGCTGGAAAATATCCTAAGGCAATTAATTCGTATTGATGTGAAAAAAAGCGCATCATCAGTAAATGCATAAAGAGACGCTCATACGCGGGGCTATTGATTGCGCTATTTTCTAGGACCGCTTCAAGCAATTTACATGCAGGCGCGTAGGCTCCAGCCTTAAGACAAAGCCAGGCATAACCAATTATGGGTCCCAGTTGTTCTGGGTGAGCATCAACCTCCGCTAACCCTTGTTCTTCTATTTTGAATCCGAGACGAAAGAGATTATTTTGACGATTTTGTTGCAAGAGGTGTAACTGTTTCGTGTCCAAATTCGCGTTATTTTTTAGATTAATACGAATGTTCGCATGTTTCGCGAGCGCACTTATTTTTTCAGCAAATAAAGATACATTCTCCGTATAGCATTCTAAATTAAGGCAGTAAATCGCGCTTAAATAAATAAGACTGTAAAGATTATCCAGCGTTAAATTGCCATCATCACAATGGATGGCGAAGGTAAGGTGGGTTATTTTTTTTTGGTCTAAATATTTTTGAATCTGCGTCACCAAATTTTTTGCTCTAACTGCTCCTGGGTTGCCTAAAGATTCGAGATTGATCCAATCATTTGTGGAATTAAGCTCACAAATGGGGGCAAAGATGATTTTTTTTATAGCAGATGGGCATTCTGGGAGCTGTTCGCATAGGTCAACAAGGATTTGGTAGGGACACAAAAGAAGGCCATTTAAGTTGCTTATTATTCTCATCTTGTTCTTATCCGTAAGCGCCAAAAGTTTAATCTGTGGCAGAGCCTTCATGGCGAAACCACTCTGTTTTATGGGAATTGATGCGCAAGCGCATTCTTCGCGGTGCGATTTATTGACTTATCTTCTATTTTTAAGCCAAGTACAGCAATGAGTCAGGTCGTATAATATATAACTTGAAGCTCAGTAAGTGTGCTTAAGGGCACACTTACTGATGCAATTATTTTTCAATATTTTCAGATGTAGCCGCAGTACAACAACAGCAACATGATGAAAGAGAGGGATCAAAGTTGATGCTGTCATCAAATAAAACTTCAATATCCAAATCGACTTCCGTTACACCATCCATAGCATTATCTCCTTGTTATTATGAATTAAATTGGGAATGCATAGTTTAGACCAAGATTCAAATTTAAGTCGCCGTTGCTAAATTTGTTGTTCACAGGAATTTGGTAGGCTAAATTAAATTTTACGCCAAAATTATTGGCAAAACGGTACATTGCAAAACCTTCAACTAGAGGATCAATGCGCGTACGGCCTTGTAATGATTCTGACGGAGGACGGGTCAGGTCATAATTTACATAATTTCCTTCGTTAAGCGTCTCTACGACGGCACCACCACCTACACCAAAACTAAATGCACGGAAATCACCAAATACTTTATCTACAGTGAAGGATAAACGCACTGGAGCGAAGTCGATATAAAGAGGTAATGTATGGTGAGTATTGCGTTTTTTGCCATACATATCATAGCGGAAGTTTGTTAACCAATCCGATGGAAAATAGACCGAGGCGCCAATGTAGCCCCCAAAAAAATCATTTGGATAAAAGTCATTGGGATTAATCACATAACCAGCCGGTGTAAAACTGTTAATCGATTCTGCAAAAAAAGCACGATCACTGTAGTAGTTGTGACTATATGAAACGCCTCCTTCAATGAGTAAAAGACGCTCTGGGGTAACCACATCACCCATAGAGCCTGCAAATGAAGTAGCCGATGCCATCGCGAGTACTAAGGCGCCGAGGTTTTGCTTAGTCATATTTTTTCCTATGTTATTATTATAATTATTGGTCTATTAAAAAAATTCAAATTGCACGTTCAGTTAAATCTTTTCTTTTGTTCGCAAAGGGGCAGATTAATTTATAGTGTTTACCTGCCATTGTAAATAATCATAAAAATTCACGTTTTATGGAGCATCATGGAAAAGGAATTTTCCCCAAAAATGCATTTTTACTATTTATATGCAGTTTGCGTGCGTACGCATTATTTAAATTTAAGTGATGCGTTAGGGACATATGCATAAAAAAATCAGGGCTTAAGATTTTGGTATGATGCAATTGGGTGTTGGCATCAAACTGATGGTAATAATAAATATCGGGGGATATTTGTGCGAGCTCTGCCAAAATTTCTTCATATGAATATTGCTTCGCATGTCGTAAATCGGCGACTGAGGTAATTAAATAAGGTTTAATATTGCGCATAAACGGAATCGTATCGCGAATAGTTTTGTGATTACACTGCTGAAACTCCAAGTGATAGCCTGCCCCAGCTTTGTTCGCGAGTCCTTGGGAACTTTCGGTATTATACAGAAATGTATAGCATTGATAGAGCTCTTCAAGGCTTGATTGCAATGCTTCTTCCAAGGTTAATCCACTGCTGGAACCCACCGAATATTGCACCGGATCTACAGCAGATTCTGCAAAATAAAACATGATGACACTGTGACCCGGCAATTGATTGCCATTTTGAAAAATATGCAGTTCGCCATTATCCAGGAGCATTTCGACCAGTTCAGCGTAGGGGGTGATGCGGCGTAAAATTTCTGGATTAATCGTATATTGATAAGACTTGGAAAGCCAGCTGCCAAGCAGCGCTTGGCGCTCTAAAAACTCCATTAATGAATTATATAAAGCCCGCTCTTGCTGGGGATGCGCGGCGCAGGCGCAACTGTCGCTAAAACTCAAATAGCTGCGATCATCGTGATGGCCATTTAACGAGATGGCATTGTAGAAAAAATCTTGGCGCTGATGGTTGAAAAGATTAAAGACATCAATAACCGCAAAGTGATGTTCTAAGCATTGATGCGCGCTATTTTTTTGTAGATCACATAACGAAAGAAGTTTATCGCGATAGGCACTGGGCGCAATCGTTGCTAATTTTTTATGACGTTTGCGTTTCACTTGGGTGAAGAGATGATTGCGCTCATAGAATTCGCCATAGGCTTTGGCTGGAAGTGTTAGACCGATACCGGTACTTCCGCCATAGCTAATAAGCCCATCGACAACGACTGATTTCGGGGCGGCCAGGAAACTCTCACCGCAGAGCTTGAATTTGTGCGCATGCTGTAACGAGGCATGATTGATTTTGCATTGCGGTAATTGCGGGAAATGCCCTATAAATTTTGTCATACTCTGTCTCCATAGCCAAATAATTGCATGGTCAATGGGAGATAAAGCCCATGATCCAAGCCTAGGGCGTACATCATTTCTGGCTCGCTAAAAGTAGACCATACCGTCGTACGTAATCCCAGGTTTTCTGCAACTAGAGTCGCCTGCTGGTACATCGAACCAGCCTCCATTAATGCATGACGATAACCGCGATAACGGTATTTGAAAATTGCTTTATTAATCTGCGCTAGGTAGAGAATGGCAAAATTAGGTGAATGCTCCAGTGTATTACCGACAAAACCATGGAGTAATTGCTCATATAGAGCCGGCTGCTCCATTTTTCTCAGGAGCTGTAAATTATTACTCACAGGGCGGTAATGATAACAGCCTGCAGGTGAATTCTTAGGCCATTTGTTAATCCGTTCAGGAAAGAGAAAAACCAAGGGTTCTATTGGATAAAGCCCACCTGCAGAAGGATAAGGTCTTCTACTTTGGACATCATCTACGCAAAAAGCATGTACCAGTAATTTTTGAATTAAATTCAACTCGATTTTTTTCTCGGCAAAAGTGGTTGTCGAGGCGGCACGAGTCTTTTCCCGCGGGGCAATATGCGCGCAGGAAATATCATGCTTATGAAATGGAGAAATTTCACTTTCGGTAAACTGGACACGCGAAATCAATTGGTTGTTTACATCGGTAATTCCCACATTACCATGCGGCATGAATGCAATGCTTTCACGTGCAAATGTTTGGCGCAGATTTTGATAAACTTGGGCATCGATACTGCCTTCTACCAGACTGTTTATGAAGGTTGAGTTTGCAGTCATTAGACCATCTCCTCTTCCTGAACTTGGGGGAGATTAAGGCGCATATCATACTCCGAAAAAGGAGAATGCAAGGCGGCCTCAGTATGGATACTGAAGTTGTTTAAATCAGCTTGCCAGCAGCAGTTTATTTGATCCAGGGGTGTCGGTGTACTCCATAAATCCGTATATTGGGCGACAAAGCGGTGAAGACAATAAGCGATGTATGCCCGCTGGCAGCTGTTTAAGTTCGGTGTTGGAAATGTTTCTAAAGATTTTTTGGTAAGTTCGCGATAAAATAAAAGCCAATTATTTTTAGTCGCCGGAATATCACTATTTAAATAACTCATTAAGTGCTGCAAATTTGAAAAATGGGTCGGTAAACCACTATTCAGAAAATATAAGTTATCGATCATGAGCAGTTGGTGAATAACTCCTGCGGTTATGAGGTACAGTTTATTCGGTAATTTTTGGTAGAGTGTTTGAAAATCTTTATCTGAATAATTTGTGCGATAAAAGATAAGTAATCCCTCCCGATCATATTGATGATAGCGCTCGGGAACTGTCAGCACTGTGTATTCTTTCTCCAAGGTTTCCTGTAAGAGTTTTGCGATAAGTTCATCATCAGAATTGATGTAAATCAGCGGTATTTTCTGCCTTTGCATCGGCTTCAATACATGAAGTTTGTCGATCAGTATTTTTTTTACACGCGTTATCTCTAATTGCTGCTGTTGCGCAAGTGCGATGAGCTGCTCTTCCGTACATTCCATTTTTTTCTGCAATTTTAAAGCATGCAGCAGCGCAATTAGTTGAGGATGAGGAATTTTTGCACCGAGTTTCGATGTACTCAGATAAACGTCATCAACAACATGGAGTAATTGGTATTCATTGATTATGTACATGCACATCCCTTATGCGAGTTATCGTCCAAGCGCTCCGCGCTAAAAATTTATTATATACTGAGGGATTGTATTTACAACAGGGTTGATGTGACACCAATCTTTATCTGATGGTGGAGAATCTTAAGAGGCATTTAACCAAAATATTAATGGTAATTAATGCGAATGCATTCGCAAAAAAACTAGTATTTCCTGGCAAGCGGCAGGAATAATAAAGGAATATATACAGCTAGAAATTAAAAAAACGCTCGCGCGGGGATTCCTCAGCTACCCCGTGTTGATGATTTTCAAGAACGTCTAATTGCTTCTCAATAATTTGGTGAAGCTCTTGTAAAGTGGGGGGTAAATCATTGCTTAATGATTTAATTAATTCTTTTAAAAATATGCCCTGTTTTCCCGTGAACACCGGATGTTTGAAGTTATAAACATTTTTCCACGTCCCCATCCCTGTATCCACCTGCCTTGGCAATTCACCACAGGCCATCTCATAAATACTGGTGCCCAGTGTTTGGCTTTGCAAAAGCTGTAGATCAAATTTATTTTGATTAAAAAAAACTGCAGAGCTGTAATAGGCATGAGTCGAATTGGTGCGGTTTGATTCAATATAATGTTTTTGGGAATAAACTAATCCTTTAATATCACTGAGAACTAATTCTCCTTTGTTCAGCAGAAGATTACTAGGTTTTAAATCCGTATACCAGACGCTGAATTTTTCATTAATTACTTGTAGGAACTCGACAATCTTCAAACTCTTTTGTAACAAGGCTTGGTCAAAGGCGTCCGCGGACAGGGTATTGGCTTGGCGCTCATGGCGTAATTTTGCAAAATAATGAGCAAGGTCACCTTCTGGAAAATATTCACTACGTTCCCAAAAAGTTACCTCCAGCCTATCATTTTCAACTTCATCCAAAACCAATGGTTGCGGGATTTGCGGAACCAGATTACCCATGTTGCGGCGCAGTTGTCGCGGAGAGATTCCGGCTATCTCGTCGTCCTTGTTCATGCGTAACAGGCGCGTTACAAACTGCCCCTCTTCACTATTCACAATCGTTATGGGATTATTATTGCTAGCTAATTCAGTTACTTGAGTAAGTTTGGGATTGCTAAAGGCTCGTTGTGTTAAATCGCGAAAGCTTTCTTTGCTGGTATAATGTTTTTGGTACAGGGTTGATAAATTAGTATGACTTGAAAGTTTGACCAAACGCTCACGGGTATCCTGTTTTATTTTAGCTTGATGAATTTGTTCACGAACGTCGATCAGTGAATTTTTATGAAACCAGTCCGTAGCAATGCTGCAAAGCCGATTTTTTTCGTGTAAATGGGTCAGATAATCAAGAAGTTTATCGGTATATTTTATCGCTATATCATACTTTTGTGCCAAGCACGCACCATTGATTGCTTTCACATAATCACGGATTTTACGCGTTTGTTTGTATTTTGAAGAAGGGTATCTGCCGCCGAGTTCAATGTTTGATAACATAATCCAAAAGTCTATTTTTATTCCATTGTGTCTTAAATATAGTCTATTTTGCGGTATTCTATCCATTCAATTTAATTTAAATGGGATGTCAGTATCATTTGAAATAGATTCTAGACTTGGCTAAGATGGAGATCAGCCAAAATTCTATTCCCAGAGGGACTTGCTGGAAAGCTCACCATCACAAGGCAGTGTATGCTTAAAATTTCGCTTATTAATTTTCTGTCTTTTTTGGTGCTCTTGGGTATCATCCCCTTAATTACCTTATTCCTCCAGTTCATACTTGTGGGCGTGCATGGATGGAAAAATCACTATGTACACTGCCAACCCTATACACCAAATATTGCGGTGATTGTTCCGGTGTGGAATGAAGAAGATGTCATCGCCTCAAGTATTGATAGCTTGATGCAGCTTGATTATCCGCGAGACCATCTACGAGTCTATGCGGTTGATGATGTCAGTACCGATGGGACCCCGAAAATTTTGCAGCAAAAAGCTGAGCAATATCCGGGGGTAGTATTTAACCTGCGTCGTCCAGAAAAAATTGATTTTGGTAAAGCGGCCGTAATTAACCATGGGTTGAATATAATCTTAAACGAGCCTTGGGCTGAAGCGATCATGATCATGGATGCGGATGTGATGCTTGAGCCGGATTGTCTGAGTAAAATGGCAAGACATCTAGCCGATCCGGAAATTAATGCGGTCACTGCTTATATAAAAGAAGGCCAAGTCCCAGGTAATTTGTTATCACACTACATCGGTTTTGAATATATTGTGGCGCAAGCCGCTACACGTCGCGCACAAAACGTCTTAGGAACTTTGGCGTGTCTTGCAGGGGGTGCGCAGTTACATCGTCGCAGCAATCTGGTTGAGCTGGGCGGACGTGTGGATACCTCAACGCTTGCCGAAGACACCTTCACGACATTTGCAACCCAAATAAATAATCACCGCGTTGTTTTTGATGGGAATGCTGTAGCGATCGCAGAGGAACCTGAGCGGATTTACGATTTATGGAAACAGCGTTTTCGTTGGGCTGAGGGAAATGTGCAGATTACACGCCATTTTAAAAAGCTCTGGTTTCATCCTCATGCCCCGGGCGGATTGGGGGGTATTTTTTTTGGTTTAATTTGGTTTAGTACCATGGTCATGCCCATTACTATGATTGTTACCTCGGTTTCCCTGAATATATTATTTTTTCTTCAAGGAGGGCTTTCGTGGGAATTATTTCGTATGTTTACGCTTATCAGTATGATTTCTTATTTGTTCACAACAATTTTTGCCCTCTGTATTGATCCGCAAACCGCCAAACGCGTTTGGTTTGCAGGGTTTATGTTCCCCGGGGTATTGTCTTTATTTAATATGTTTATCGCGGTTTTACCGAATCAAGTAGAGCGCCTGGTTGCATTTTTATTTAATATTCACGGGTGGACTGTTGATAACAGTTATTTGCTTATTTGGCTCAATAGCTGGATCTCATTGTGTATGCTTTTCGCCTGGTGTGTTTATCGCCTGGACCGCGCACGTATACCGTCGAAACTAAGCAATTTTCTCCTACTCCTGGTGGGATTTGGTCCGTTACTATGTGTTGTAACGCTAATTGCCTATATCACTCAATTAACCCAGCATGAATTAAAATGGGAGAAAACCATTAAACGGGGCAAAGTCAAACCGATTCGAACGCATCATCGACCCCGTTATAATTTCAGTGAAGCTTTAGCTCTGGATAAAAAAGAAGAGTTACGGATCTTGGGATGTGAAATTATTTTGTTAGGGGCGCTCTTGATGTTGTCCTTTTTATACACCTATTATGGAATATCATGAAGATTAACGGGCGTATCTTACTGGTTTTGCTGTGTTTCTTTAATCAAGCTTTAGCCTTATCAGTTCCTTGTGACGCGAATAAGGGTTTGAGTTTATTACAAAATAATCCGCTGCCCCTTGCTGAAATCCATCTTATTCTGCAGGCTTGCGATCGCAAAAATCCCAATTCCGTACAAACTTTGTTGTTGCATGGATTAGTAGCGCGTCAAGACGCTAAAAGCACTCAAAAGTATGAGCAAGCCATCAACTGGTTGCAGCAAGCGCAAAAAGTAGCGGCTAAGAATAATGATGTGCCCACTTTAGAGTTAGCCGTTACATATGAATGGGCGCAGCAACCGGCAGCTGCCCAAGCGCTCTATACCCAGCTCCTTGCCAAAGAGCCTCAATCACGCCCTGCACTTTTAGGTCTGGCGCGAACCGTCACCGCACAAGGGGATTTAAAGCAAGCGTTAACTTTATATCAACAAGCCCTGCACAATAATCCACAAGATGTTGACGCTATTAACGGACTGGGGCGGGTATTGCTTGC
>JAFKHV010000059.1 GCA_017306715.1 Legionella sp.
GCTCCAGACCATGATGCTCTTTATCAAGTAAATCTTCTGCTTTTTTGAGATCAAACTGAATTTTACTGCGTTTTTTCCAGGGTACATTAAGCATCCAATCGAGATAATTTCTAATGACTGTTGCTTCAGCTGACATAGGAGACATCATCTTTAGCTTGTGTAATTCAGCCATAGCTTTTTCTTTTGCCTCTTTTGGCATCCCGGCTTTATTGATTGAATTTTCAAGTTGCTCTAATTCATTACCTTCTTCGCCAAGTTCTCCTAACTCTTTTTGAATCGCTTTCATTTGCTCATTCAAATAGTATTCACGTTGACTTTTTTCCATTTGTCTTTTAACACGGCCACGTACTCTTTTCTCGACATGTAAAAGATCAATTTCTGTTTCAATAGCGGACATGAGTCGTTCTAATCGCGTGCCGACATCAAGGGTATCCAAAAGTTCTTGTTTATCATCTACTTTGAGTGTTAAATGTGCAGCTATTGTATCGGCTAAGCGTCCAGGTTCTTCTATACCCGCAAGTGGCGACAGTACTTCGGGAGGAATCTTTTTATTTAGTTTTATGTATTGTTCAAATTGCGACATCAAAGAACGCATTAGTATGCCAACTTCTGGTTCTTCAACCGCATTATTAACTTCTTCTAAGATTTCTAATGAAGATTCGAGATAACCTTTATCTTGAAAATATTCATTTGCACGCGCGCGCTTCTCACCTTCTACGAGTACTTTAACCGTACCATCAGGTAATTTTAGTAACTGCAATACTGTTGAAAGAGTTCCGGTCTGATAAATATCCGTGGGTAAAGGATCATCATTTGAAGATTTTTTCTGCGCAACAAGAAAGATCTGCTTACTGTCAACCATTGCGGCTTCTAATGCTTTAATTGATTTTCCGCGACCAACAAAAAGAGGAATGACCATATGTGGGTACACCACCACATCTCGCAATGGCAATACAGGAATTAGCGTCCTGTTGTTGGTTTCATCTTGCATCACTATATTTTCAATAGACATAATGTACCCTTAATTTAAAAAGCTATAGTTATCATTCTACTACATTTTTTATATTTTCACTGTGAATATATTTAATTCGATAAAGGTAAATATCGCTAATATTTACAGTAAAGTCGACAACTTATGAGAAGGGATTGGTATGATTAAAACTGCCCCTCCAGTTTAGCAATAAACAAACAAGGGGCAAGAATATGAACTTGAACGACCGATTACTCTTGACCACCTGCTACGCTTTTAGCTTCTTCATGTTCGTAAATTAATATAGGTTTCGATTTATTATTGACTACATTTTCATCAATAACCACTTTATTAATTCCCTCCGAAGAAGGTAACTCATACATGGTGTCTAAAAGAATATTTTCAAGTATAGCACGTAAGCCACGTGCACCCATTTTGCGTTCTAGCGCTTTTTTTGCAATTGCAACGAGCGCTTCGCTTCTAAACTCCAACTCAACCTGTTCCATTTTAAATAAAGATTGAAATTGTTTGGTTAAAGCATTTTTAGGGTTGGTTAGAATATCTATTAATGCAGTTTCATCAAGCTCGTGAAGCGTTGTAACTACAGGTAAGCGTCCAACAAACTCAGGAATGAGACCGTATTTGATTAAATCATCTGATTCTAGTTCGTTTAGAACTTTACCAATTGCTTCTTTCGCATCTTTTTTGTTTTTGAGTTGTGCTGAGAAGCCTATTCCAGATTTTTCACTACGTTCACGTATCACTTTATCCAATCCGGCAAAAGCACCGCCGCAAATAAACAGTATATTGGAGGTATCTACCTGGAGAAATTCTTGTTGAGGATGCTTACGACCACCTTGAGGTGGAACTGAGGCAATAGTTCCTTCAATAAGCTTTAATAGTGCCTGTTGCACACCTTCCCCAGAGACATCACGTGTAATCGAAGGATTATCCGATTTTCGGGAAATCTTATCGATTTCATCAATATAAACAATGCCTTGTTGAGCTTTATCAACATCATAGTCGCATTTTTGCAGAAGCTTTTGGATAATATTTTCGACATCTTCACCCACGTAACCTGCTTCAGTGAGCGTGGTCGCATCGGCCATTGCAAAGGGTACATTCAATATTCGAGCCAAAGTTTGTGCGAGTAATGTTTTACCGCTTCCTGTAGGGCCAATGAGGAGAATATTACTTTTTCCTAATTCTACTCCATCCTCATTTTTGTGCTGTAATCGCTTATAGTGATTATATACCGCAACGGATAGCACTTTTTTGGCATGTTCCTGTCCGATGACGTATTCATCAAGAAATTTGGAAATTTCTTTGGGTGCGGGCAAATGAACTTCTGTATCCTCATGTGCTTCCTGAGTTTCCTCACGAATAATGTCATTACAAAGCTCAACGCATTCATCACATACGAATACGGAAGGACCAGCAATTAATTTTTTAACTTCATGTTGGCTTTTGCCACAAAAAGAGCAATAAAGAATCTTATCATTACTTCCATTACCGGATTTACTCATATCCCACCCCTCTTTTACCGCTACTACCAGAACCAGGTAATTTACATGTAAAATTTTAGTCAACTAGAAATAGATATGCCATTTAATCTTCATAAATTTTGAGATTAGATAGTATCTTGCATCAGAAGACCTCTCTTAAAGTTGTTATCTATGAACAACTTAACAATATAAGAGAGGAACTTTTTTTTGATTATAAACGAAATATGTATATTAAGGGAAATTACTCATTATCTCTATTGTAAATAACTTTATCGATGAGACCATAGTCAGCAGCCTGATTAGCACTCATGAAGTTATCTCGCTCGGTATCACGCATAATTTGATCCGGAGTTTTTTTAGTATGTTGCGCCATTATATTGTTTAAACGCTCGCGTACTGCTAAGGTCTCTCGCGCATGAATCTCAATATCAGTGGCCTGGCCGCGATAACCACCAAGAGGTTGGTGGATCATTACCCGTGCATTAGGTAGACAAAAACGTTTTCCTTCTGCACCAGCACAAAGTAATAAGGCCGCAGCACTCGCTGCCTGGCCGATACATAATGTGCTGACATCAGGTTTAATAAACTGCATGGTATCATATATGGCCAATCCAGCAGTCACAACACCTCCTGGCGAGTTAATATACAAAGAGATATCTTTCTCAGGATTTTCAGATTCCAAAAACAACAATTGAGCAACTACTAAGTTTGCCATATGATCTTCAACTTCACCCAGAAGAAAGATGATACGCTCTTTTAATAACCGGGAGTAAATATCATATGAGCGCTCGCCTCGAGACGTTTGCTCAATGACCATTGGTACTAGACCACTGGCGTTGCGTATGATGTTATCTGAATTACCTGACATAGATTTACTCTCCTTTATTCTTTTCGGCTTTTTCGCTTACTGGCGTAGGATTCATGATGGCATCATAATCCGCTGCTTTATAGGTTACTTTGGCGTCAGCTGATATTTTTTCAGCGACCATCTCTTCCATGACTAATGCTTCAATTTCTGCCATATGCTCTTTACTACTGCGGTACCAGTTACGCAATTCATCTGGATTTTCATAAGCACTTGCAAATTTTTCAATTGTCGCATCAACTTTTTCTTTATCTGCCACAATTTCGTGTTTTTTAACATACTCACTGAACAAAAGACCTAAATGTACACGACGTTTTGCCTGATCTTCAAATAAATTACGCGGAAAATCGGGTATTTGCTCATTATCGTTATGTTGGGGACCAAAAATGCGATGATACATTTCATGTTTTAAATGTTCAATTTCCTGATCGACCATAGCATTTGGCAAATCAATTGGATTTACATCCATTAATTTGTCAAATAATTTTTGACGATTATTCATGTTGACACGATTCTCAAGCTCGCGAGACATATTTTCTTTTATATCTTTTTTTAAAGCGTCAATGCCGCCTTCACTGATATTAAATTTCTCAGCAAATGCGCCATCGAGTTCAGGTAATTTACCTTCCATTATCTTGGTTACGGTAATTTTAAATAGTGCCTCTTTACCTGCCAACTCTTTGTGGCCGTAATCTTCAGGGAACTTGACTTTAATATCCGTTTCTTTGTCTTTTTTAGCACCTACGATACCGTCTTCAAAGCCGGGTATCATACTGTTCGAACCAATGACGATTTCATAGTTTTCTGCTTTACCACCGTCAAAAGCCACCTCGTCGATAAAACCTTCAAAGTTTAAAATAACTTTATCGTCTTTTTTGACTGCGCGTGTTACCTCGTGCCATTCTTTGTTTTGCTCACGCAATTTTTCGATCATGGCATCAACATCTTTATCTGTAACTTCAGATTTGGCTAATTCCACTGCAGCTTGGTTTAATTCATTTACTGTGATTTCTGGACGTACTTCAAATGTTGCACTGTATTTTAAATCTTTTCCTGCTTCAATCTGCTCTGGAGTGATGTAGGGAGAGCCAGCTAGGATCAGGTTTTTCTCAGTCAATGCTTCATACAATGTAGATTGGATTAACTCACTTGCAACCTCATGACGAACACTATCAGAATAGCGTTGCTTGACTATATTCATTGGGACTTTGCCAGGACGGAACCCGTCTACTTTAACTTTGGGCGCCAAATCTTTGAGACGCAAGCTCACCTCTTCCTCAACTTTCGCTGTAGGTACAGAAACGGTTACCTTACGTTCCAAACCTTTTAGGGTCTCAACAGAAACTTGCATTAATTCACCTCTTGGAATTTATAATGAAATGGTGCGAAAGGAGAGACTCGAACTCTCACGGGTCACCCCGCTGGAACCTAAATCCAGTGCGTCTACCAATTCCGCCACTTTCGCAATCAGGTTGGATTATCATTCAGTATTTCAGTCTTGTAAAGACTCAAGATGAATCTTTAGCGCTAAACTTATTCTACCCAAAAAACTGGGGTGAACGATGGGACTCGAACCCACGACAACCGGGATCACAACCCGGGGCTCTACCAACTGAGCTACGCTCACCAAAATGTCATCTATTTAAAGAAATGCCATAAGATGTAAATTGGGCTGGCACGCCCGGCAGGATTCGAACCTGCTACCCTCGGCTTAGAAGGCCGATGCTCTATCCAGATGAGCTACGGGCGCATTAATGGTCGGGGTGGAGAGATTCGAACTCCCGACATCCTGCTCCCAAAGCAGGCGCGCTACCAGACTGCGCTACACCCCGTACCCGTCCCGAGGACAGTGCGCACATGATACTCATAGCGGGGTATGAGGTCAACTAAAAAATCTAATTTTTTTATCTTTTTTTCTAACTTAAATTGCAGACGATTCAAATTCAATTTTTTTGGTTTCTTTTAAAACAAATTTCGGTGTTCAGGACTATTTGCTTCTCATTTTGAGCGGTCACTCGATAATTGATAAAAATTAATTTAGTATATCGTTCATAAAATGGCTCAAGGCTATCTATGAAATACAAACTACTACCTTTATTCGATAATTTAAATCACCTGCACAAAAATCATGAGCAGGTGCATTTGCCTGACGAATCATTACGAAATGATTTTTTATACACATTAAATTTTTTGAAAAGTTATATTGGTAGTCAAGGTACCTTCAATAGTTACCGTCGCGAGGCTGAGCGACTTTTGCATTGGACTTGGGGCGAGCGCAAAACCACGTTAAAAAGCTTGCGCAGAGAGGACATAGAAAACTATATTTCATTTTGTCAAAATCCACCAAAAAGCTGGATTGGCTTAAAAAAAGTACCCCGTTTTATTGAGCAAGAGGGGAAAAGAGTCCCTAACGAAGCGTGGCGTCCCTTCGTGGTTACTCTCCCTAAATCTGTTGTGCGGGAAGGTCATGAACCCGAAGTGAAAGACTTTAAGTTAGCTCAAGGCTCAACCCAGGAAATTTTTGCGATTTTAAGTACCTATTTCAATTTTCTGATCGCCGAGGAATATCTCTTATCAAACCCTGTTGCGCTCATCCGTCAAAAAAGTAAGTTTATTCGCAAGCGACAGGAGAACGCACCTATCCGGCGTCTTAGTAATAATCAATGGTCTACGGTGTTACATGTGGGAGAGCAATTGGCTGCAGAGAACCCCAAAATGCATGAGCGTACATTATTTATATTGAGTTTATTGTTTGGCATGTATTTGAGAATATCTGAATTGGCTGCCAGTGAACGCTGGATTCCCAGTATGAATGATTTTGCAAAGGATAGTAATGGTCATTGGTGGTTCACAACGGTAGGTAAAGGAAATAAAGAACGTCAAATTGCCGTTAGTGCATCCATGCTTGCAAGTCTTGTGCGATGGCGCACCTATCTGGGACTCACACCGCTCCCCTCTCCTGCTGATAACTCCCCTTTAATTCCAAGGATAAGAGGTAATGGCCCCATGGCAGATACTGCTCCTCTTAGACGGATTGTTCAAAAATGTTTTGATTTGGCTGAGCAAGAACTCAGAAAGTTAGGGCAACATGAAGAAGCTGATAATTTGGGAGCGGCAACAGTCCATTGGTTACGACATACTGGAATATCAGAAGATGTAAAAATTCGTCCGCGTGAACATGTGCGTGATGATGCGGGTCATAGTTCGAGCGCGACTACCGACCGCTATATCGATATCGAAAAGCAGGCTCGATATAAATCGGCACAAAAGAAAACTATAGAACCAATATAAACAGGGCTTCTGCTTCTTGAATAAGGTACATTAATAAAACACATTCTGTTAAAATCGCTTTTCAGGTAATTGAGTGGACGTAGTATGCTTAGCTTGCAACAAATAACTTTATCGCGAGGCAATAAAATTCTGTTAGAAAATGCCTCCGTCATGCTCTATGAGAAACAGAAAGTAGGTCTCATTGGACATAATGGTTGCGGTAAGTCTACCTTATTTGAGTTATTACTGCGTAACATACAACCCGATACGGGTGAATTTCAATTAAATCCGCAATTGCGAATAAGCCACCTTGCACAACACCTTCCTGATTCTGAACAACCTGCAATCGATTTTGTTCTCGGTGGTGATGAAAAGCACATGGCTCTTCTGCAACGTCTTGAGCAAGCTGAAATTGATAAAAATTCTACTGAGATCGCCGCATGTCATGATGCCTTAAATTTAAGTGGTGGTTACAGTAAAAAAGCTGAGGCGGCGATCATTATGGCGGGGCTTGGGTTTACGGCAAACCAACAAAATGAAGCAGTTAACAGTTTTTCCGGTGGTTGGCGTATGCGTTTAAATTTAGCGCGTTGCTTAATGAAACCTGCCGACCTCCTATTGCTCGATGAGCCAACCAACCACTTAGACATGGAGGCGATCTTTTGGTTAGAGCGCTATCTAAAACTGATCCCTGCAACAATTGTTCTGATCTCTCATGATCGAGAATTTTTAGATGCTTTTGTTACCCATATTCTCCATGTCCACCAAAAAAAGCTTACCTTATATAGCGGAGATTACTCTACTTACGAAAAAACTCATGCTCAGCAACTCGCATTACAGCAGTCAATGCATGAAAAGCAACAATCTAAAATTAATCATATGATGAGTTTTGTTAATCGCTTTAAAGCGAAAGCAACTAAGGCTAAACAAGCTCAGGGGCGTTTAAAAGCAATTTCACGCATGGAAGTTATAGCTGCAGCTCAAGTCGATTCACCCTTTTCGTTTGAGTTTTTTCCTTGTCAGCGCGCAAGCAGTCCGTTATTGCAATGTAATGAGGTGAATGCGGGCTATTCTGCCGATGAAATTATTTTAAAAAAAATAAATTTAACCCTAAATCCCGGAGATCGAATCGCTCTTTTAGGACCTAACGGTCAAGGAAAATCAACGCTGATTAAAACGTTAACGCAAGAACTTCCCCATTTAAGTGGTTCATTACACTGCTCTGCTCATCTCAGAGTGGGATATTATGCACAGCATCAATTAGACCAACTCGATTGTGAGTTAAGCCCGGTAGCAACTATTCAGCGTTTATCCCCAGATGCTCGAGAACAAACCATACGAGATTTTTTAGGCGGATTTAATTTCAATGGCGATATGGCTATGCAGCCGATCCATTATTTCTCAGGTGGGGAAAAAGCAAGGCTTGCGTTAGCACAATTGGTATGGCAAAAACCGAATCTATTGCTCCTTGATGAACCGACCAACCATTTAGATTTAGGCATGCGAGCAGCCATCGAAATAGCTTTACAAAGTTATGAAGGCGCAATCATTTTAATTTCCCATGATCGCCATCTTTTACGCACGACTGTTGATGATTTTTATTTAGTTTATAATCACAAAGTCCAAGCATTTACTGGGGATTTGGATGATTACCATCAATGGCTAATCAATAAAGACCCTGTTCATAAAGACGAAATTGTTAAACCAAGCACCTCTACTTTGGATTATAAAGAAAGAAGAGCATTACAAAATCGTTTAAAAAAATTGGAACAGCTGATGGAAGGTTATCAACAGGAGCTCCTTAAGCTTGATCATCAACTCACAGATTCCCAGCTTTATGAACAAAGTAACAAAAAGAGCCAATTAACGAAGCTGCTTGAGCAACGTGCTCTGATTGGTGATAAACTTCAACAAGCAGAAGATGAATGGCTTACGCTTGGAGAGCAGCTGGAAGAAACTAAAGAGCTATAAACTAAGTAGCCGTACAGGATTATTTTTACAGATATCCTGTTTTCGATCATCACTTAGCGCAAATTGCTTAAAATAATTCTCACTGGTTAACATGTACTGATGAATATCCATTTGGGAGAGTTGACCTAAGTCAGAACTATAGATTAAACGAGGTACCTGTTGCAGCACTTGAGCAAAATCATGCTCATCCTGATATCCTAATAAATAGGTTAATGTAGTCTGCTCAAAAAAAACATGTTCATTCTTAGCTAATTCAATCAACGCTGCAGCGTTTAATTTGGTAAGTGGATGTGCAGGCTGATTAATCAATAATTTTACCTGAGAAAAACGCTCGATTTCTTCGACTACAGCATAAATTTCGTCGGGTCCTGCATGTCCTGTAGAAAGAACAATCGGCTCATTAGCGGCAAGGCGGATAATTTCCTTAACTTCAGCCTTTAGTTGATGTGATTCATTAAATAAAGTAACCGGTTGCATACTCTGTTTGGCGAAATTGGGTTTCGTAAGTTCGCGAGAGAGTCTTGAGGTATACTGACGTCCAGTAATTGTTGGAAAATGAACCAGTAACCTTGCTGGAATCAATGTACGATATTCAAGCAACGCTCGCAGAATGATGCGAAAATCGAGCCCGCCTGCGATCTGATTCATCACAAGAGAACCTAATACGGGATAGCCCAATTCCTGCGCCATAATTGCCTGCACCGCAGTGGATCCTAAATGACTGGTAAGTACCACTGCAGATTGATAATCAGCATAGGTTTTTCCTGCAATCAGTGCTGTGTGTCTTCTTAAGTAGAGATCCGGATTGGCATGGTAGTGTATGTCTATTTTAAGGAAATCTTCTAAAGAGTGCATGAATTATTCCAAGAAGCGGATTATTATCTTTTTTCCAACTGGCTAAGCATACTGCGAGCAGCCATTTGCTCTGCTTTACGGCGACTGGAGCCTTCACCAAGAGTTTCTAATTTTAAACTTGAGACAATACACTTAACATAAAACATCTGTTCATGTTCATCGCCTTCCGAATGCACTAATAAATATTCGGGTAAAGCGATCTTTGTTGCTTGCAGATATTCTTGTAACCTTGTTTTTGCATCTTTAAGACAATCATTAAGATTAGGATCATTGAGTCGACTTTGATACAGGCTTAAAATAACCGCTTTAGCAGCGTCTATTCCTCCGTCCAAAAATACAGCAGCAAAGACCGCCTCTAAAGCATCTGACAAGATTGAGGAGCGGCGAAAACCGCCACTTTTCAATTCACCAGGCCCTAAGTACAGGTAATCTCCCAAGCCAAGCTCCAGCGCTAACTCCGCTAACATGTCCCCGCGTACGAGAAAAGATCGCAATCGACTTAATTGCCCCTCACTTTGATCAGGAAAACGATTAAATAACTCATGGGCGATTATAAAACTAAGAATTGAATCCCCTAGAAATTCAAAACGTTCGTAATTTTCACTACCCATACTACAATGAGTGAGTGCTTGTTTTAAAAAAGCTTTATTTTCAAATTGATAGTTCAATTTTCTGGTGAGTCTATCTAAGTCTATTTTCACAAAAAACCTTAAATTAAATCGGATAGATCCGCAGTTTTATAAAATTAGTTCAAATGGCAATCTACGTAAGTCTAGTAAGCTAATGGATTAATCTACCAATTTTAGACCAACGAACCATATAGTCCTTACTGTTCCAGCTCATCCAAACTAAAAACGCTTTGCCGCGTAAATAATTATCCGGCACAAAACCCCAGAAACGGCTATCAGCACTGTCGTCCCGATTATCTCCCATCATGAAATAATTACCATCCGGTACCACGAGATCAAAATCAACCGCAGGCATGTCTGCACGTATAAAAATATCATGTTGAACACCGTTTAGATTTTCACGATATTTGGCTACGGCATTACCGGAGCTCTCATCGACTGTATACTCGATAAACTCCTGTTTCGCTTCCTGCCCATTAATGGTGAGGACTTTGTTGTGATAGGAGATTTTATCTCCTGGCACCCCAATAACCCTTTTAATGAAATCATATGATGGATCCGGAGGCCAACGGAATACAGCAATTTCTCCCGTTTTAGGATTGGCAATCGGTATAATTTTTTTCTCAACTACAGGCAATCGGAGACCATAGGCAAATTTGTTTACGGCCACAAAATCACCTACGAGAAGCGTAGGTTCCAGAGATCCTGAGGGTATACGAAAAGGCTCTATTAAAAAAGAGCGGAGTATTAGGACAATAAAGAATACAGGAAAAAAAGAACGGGAGTATTCGATTATTTTATTGGGTGCTTGATCTTTTTTGCGTTTTTTAGCCCAAAAAATGACATCTAGAAGATAAATAAATCCGCTTATAGCAGAAAGCAAAACCAATATTAAAGCAAAATTCATAGCATAAATCCCCATCTATAATTTCAAGATCACGCTTAACTCATCACTAAACGCTTTGAAATGTGTCCTGGCAAACAGTAGTTACCACTATTTTTTATCGGTCTGAAACACCGCCATGAATGCTTCCTGGGGGATCTCAACGTGCCCGACCTGTTTCATGCGCTTCTTACCTGCTTTTTGTTTTTCCAATAACTTACGTTTACGAGAAACGTCGCCACCATAACATTTAGCGGTAACGTTTTTACGCAGAGCTTTCACTGTTTGTCGTGCAATGATATGACTGCCTAGCGCAGCTTGAATCGCCACATCAAACATTTGTCGAGGAATCAAATCCTTCATTTTTTCCGCAATAATTTTTCCCCGGGAATGCGCTGATGAGCGATGCACGATTACAGAAAGTGCATCTACACGCTCACTGTTGATGAGGATGTCCATTTTTACCAGATCAGCCAGGTCAAAGCGTAAAAAATTATAATCCAGAGAAGCATATCCGCGACTGACGGACTTTAAGCGGTCAAAGAAATCGGACACCACTTCACTCATGGGTAAGTCATAGGTGACCGAGACCTGACGTCCACTGTAGGTCATATTGACTTGCACCCCGCGCCTTTCAATACATAAAGTAATGATCGATCCAAGATAATCTTGAGGAACCAGTATGTTGGCTCGGACGATGGGCTCATACATTTCTTTTATTTGATTTACGGGAGGTAACAGCGATGGATTATCAACTAATAAAGTCTCTCCTTTCTGGGTGATAATTTGATAAACAACAGTGGGCGCTGTTGAAATTAAATCCAGATTATATTCTCGTTCTAAACGTTCCTGAATGATTTCCATGTGCAGCATACCGAGAAATCCACAACGGAAACCAAACCCTAACGCCTCTGATGATTCCGGCTCATAAAAAAGTGAAGCATCGTTTAAGCTCAGCTTCGCTAAAGCTTCGCGGAAAGCCTCAAAATCATCTGCACTAATCGGAAATAGACCTGCGTAAACCTGTGGCTTAACCCGTTGAAAGCCAGGTAAAGGTGTGGTGGCTGCATTTTTTTCTAACGTCAAGGTATCACCAACAGGGGCACCCTGAATTTCCTTAATTCCTGCAACTACATAACCTACTTCACCTGCAGCAAGCTGCTCAAGGCGAGTCCTTTTAGGAGTGAATACACCCACCTGATCAACCTCATACGAACGACCGGTCGACATAACGCGCATTTTATCACCTTTGCGTATGGACCCATTGACAATACGTACTAGAGAGACCACGCCTAAATAACTATCAAACCACGAGTCGATAATTAGCGCTTGTAATGGTGCCTGAGTATCACCTTCTGGAGGAGGTATGTGTGCAACCAATGCTTCAAGAACATCTTCAACGCCCAGGCCACTTTTAGCGCTGGTTCTAATCGCATCATGAGCTTCAACCCCGATTATATCTTCAATCTCTGAAATAACTCGTTCCGGTTCAGCTTGTGGCAAATCAATTTTGTTAAGTACGGGTAAAACCGTAAGCGCTTGGTCAATAGCGGTATAGCAGACTGCCACTGTTTGCGCTTCCACGCCTTGAGCAGCATCAACAACTAGAATCGCTCCTTCACAAGCGGCTAAAGAGCGCGATACCTCATAACTAAAATCAACATGCCCAGGAGTATCAATAAAATTAAGGAGATAGGTGTTACCGTCTTTCGATTTATAGTTTAATGAAACACATTGCGCTTTGATGGTAATGCCTCGTTCACGCTCAATATCCATTGAATCTAAAACTTGTGCACTCATTTCACGGTCTGTTAAACCACCGCAAATCTGAATAAAGCGGTCCGCTAAAGTGGACTTGCCATGATCAATATGTGCAATGATGGAAAAATTGCGGATTCTTTTTAAGTCGCTCAACTTAGGCTACCCTTCTTGCAAATGCTGCATTTTATCGTAAATATCCTTCTGCTGAAAGTCATTGCTAATAAATCCTGTTTTTACTAGAATTTCCTATTCATTCCCTTCCGGATCATTCAATGCAGCTTTTTATAAAATTTTTTAGCATCCTACTCTTAAGTTTCACACTCACGTTGAATGCGCAAGCCGACACATCATTTACCAAACGTAAAGATGTACAGGAATTTATCCAAATGATGATCAAACAGCATGGGTTTAATCGACAAGCGCTTATCAGTACATTGAATCAAGTTCACTTGTTACCCCAGGTTATTGAATCGATGGATAAACCTTACGAGAAAAAAAATTGGGATGTATACCGTGATATATTTCTCACCCCCACCCGTGTAAAAGGTGGAATTGAGTATTGGATGGCGAATCAAAAAAGTCTTGATTTAGCTTATAAGCGATATGGTGTACCGCCTGAAATTATTGTGGCCATTTTAGGGGTTGAAACCCTTTATGGTGAGCGGCAGGGAGAAAACCGGGTTCTTGATTCTCTAGCAACACTAGCGTTCAACTACCCCAAACGCGCACCCTATTTTAAGCATGAACTCAAAGAGTATTTATTACTGTGTCGTGAACATCGAGTTCCGGCCACACGTTATAAAGGCTCCTATGCCGGGGCTATCGGCAAACCACAATTTATGCCCAGTAGTTACCGTAAATTCGCAACAAATTTTGCCAACAAAGGGGCCCGTGATTTAGTTGGAAACAATGAGCACGTCATTGCTAGTGTAGCCAATTATTTTAAGGCTCATGGCTGGCAAACCAATGCAAAAGTAGCACAGCATGCCTTCATTACAGGTACCAGTTATAAACGTCTGATTACTAACCCTCGGGCGGCTAATTATTTAGTTTCTCAACTCTCATCCAGTGGTGTCAGAGCTGAGAACACGCCAGCAAATGCTGCTACCAAAGCAGCATTGATGGAGATGACGACCGTTCAAGGCAATGAATATTGGATCGCGTACCCGAATTTTTTTGTGATTACCCGCTACAACTCAAGCCCTCAATATGCACTCGTAGTTCATATACTCTCACAACAATTAAAAGAGCAATGGATTGCCCTACATCCTTCCAGGCCTAAGGTATACAGCTAGTGAATAAACTCTTCCTTTTCTCAAATCTTTTGCAGGATGAAGGCTGCTATTGTTTACAGCTTGAACCAAGCGGTGCAATAAGTCTTGCTGGTTCTTTTCGGCCTTATGCTGAGATAAGGCCCTTGGCGGAAACCTGTGAAACAATTATTGTTGAAAGCACCGTAAATGCGAGTATTTTTACTTTAGATTTACCCTGGCTCGCTGAACGAAAAGCACGACAGGCCATACCTTATGCCTTGGAAGATAAGCTGGCGCAACCTGTAGAACTCTTACATGTGGCCTTCGATAAAAAATTTTATAGCAACAACCAGTATTTATTAGCGATTATTAGTAAAGAACGAATACGTTACATAACGAACAAGTTAATAGAGCACGGCATTGATTTCAGCGCCATAACCTTAGACTGGTTCGCGCTTGCGCCTAATGAGTCATTAAATATAGAAAATGTATTACTCATTAATGACGAGCAGTTCAAAGGAGCACTTACCAGCGAATTGGCAAGTTTATATGGTAAAGACAATAATTTGTCCTCTTTGAATGACAAGGAAACTGCTTCTCCTTTTTTCCCGGATGATGCCTATGTCTGGATGGCTAAAAGACTTACAGAAGGTAAGTTTATTAACCTATGTCAAGGTGAAATGGAGCATGGCCATCAACGCGATACTCTAAAGAAAAAATTAAAAATAATAGGCGCTTTATTTGTTTTATGGCTTTTAGTGGTTATCGGAACCAATGCATTTAATCTATATATTGTACAAAAGAAAAATCACCAACTGGACGAGCAAATAGCAAGCACCTATCGACAGTTTTTTCCAAATGCCAAACAAATTATTAGTCCTAAGTTTCGGATTGAACAATTAATCAAAAAAAGTACGGATGAGGAACAAAATCAATTCTGGTTTTTAATAAATCAATTTGCTAAAACTTTTAATCCAGAAAAATATACTTTGGAACAGTTAAGGTTTCAGAATAAGACGCTAACCATAAATCTCCTAAGCCCCGATTTTGCAAATTTGGAGCAATTGGAAAATCAGTTAAAACAATTACACATTAATGTCAAACAAATACAGGCTGCAACTCGCGAAAAACAAGTCGCCGCTACTTTGGAGTTATCATGATTCCAGCATTCAATAATTTAAACGAACGAGAACAATGGATGGTTATCCTATGTGGCTTATTCCTAATTTTTTATGTCTACTATGCCCTACTCTATCTCCCGTTAGCCCAAAAGCTTGAACATAAAAAATTACAACTTCAGGATAAATCTCAAACCCTCACCTGGATGAACACCGTGAAAGCTCATTACAAGCGTCCAAAAACAAAAGAAAGTTTGGATGGGAGCCAATTATTAACTGTATTAACCACAAATTTAAAACAAAGTGAAATAAAAAAATTTAATTATCAATTACAACAGACCAGCGCAGGTGATATTCAATTAAGTTTTGAAAGTGTACCATTCAACCAATTTATTTTATGGTTCCACCAATTGAATCAGAATTATACGATGATTTTAAAACAGCTGCAGGTTGAACGTACCACAACTCCTGGACTTGTCAGCCTCAGCACGTTACTTAGTGCTCGCCAAGATTGAGCAAGCACTAGAAAATCGTGTTAATTTATTGAATGCTGCTCCAGCTTTTAACTACGGCATGTTGACGGATTTCAGCAGGTAATGACTCCATCGCTTGCTGTGCCTCAGCGGCTGTATTGTAACTGCCATACACCCCTTTGTAATAAATCTTACCAAATCGCTGAGATCTTACTTGTGCCATCCGATTATTTTTCGGTGCATTATAGAGGACACGTGCTACTTGCGCAGGTTTATTACTTTCAGCGAGTTCAATGGTATAAGCTTTAGGACTTTGACTACTTACCCATACCTGATCTCGTTCTTGAAAACGCACCGGGGAGCGCACTTGTCCAACATGATAAGAGTCGGGAACGACCACTTGTTGATTTGAGGACTCATACGTGTATTTATAGTTACTGCGATCATCTGGCAATTTATAATTATTACCCGAATACAGGTTTTGCTCATCAGTCGGGGCATAATGGGTATAATATAAATTATCGCTGGTTTCATTTTCTGTGATCACACAGGAAGATAAACTAAAACCTAGTATCAGTGTTAGAGCAACTTTAACGTTTTTCATTCTTATTCTCCCAGTCTAGCTGCGCTTTTATTGTTATCCCCATCTTTTTAAAAAACTTTAGGCTAGCGTATTGTTTAAGTACATCGTATGGCTTAAAGTTAGGTTTCTTTAAGTTTAGACCATTTTATCTATGTGGACTATGTGGACTCATCGACGTTCGGGACAAAATCATCAACGTGGCACCCAAGATCACCGTGACCCCTATGAGCGCGATCGTACCCGAGTTATCCATTGCCCTGCTTTTCGTAGGTTACAACGAAAAACCCAAATTCTCGGTACGGATGAAGGCGACTTTCATCGCACCCGCTTGACTCATTCGTTAGAAGTTGACTCGATCGGTCGTAGCATTGTCAGAAATTTACGTATTAACCAAGAGCAACATCCGGTTATTGTCGGTTTATTACCCAATGATGATTTAATCTCCGTAATCTGCCTTCTCCACGACATCGGCCATCCCCCTTTTGGTCATGGAGGGGAAGTCGCACTCAATTATATGATGAGAAATTATGGTGGGTTTGAAGGAAATGGACAAACATTAAGATTATTAACAAAAGTTGAAAGTAGTTACGGACCTTTCGGTCTTGATCTGACGCGGCGTGCCTTATTAGGAATATTAAAGTATCCTGTGCCTCGAGCTAAAGTTGTGGCCCCATTACAGCCCCCTGTCCATGAATCCATTCATAAAACAATCAAGATCAATGATTGGTTACCTCCCAAGGCCTATTTCGATTGTGAGCAAGAAGAGGTCAATTGGCTTTTATCCCCATTTAGCATCGAGGATAGAGAGCTATTTCAATCCCTGCTTGTCGCCCCCACAGATACAAGAGTCGGTAAATCAGCATTTCATAGCTTCGATTGCTCCATAATGGACACAGCAGATGACATAGCATATGGCGTACATGACCTGGAAGATGCCATCCATTTGAAACTTCTAGACATCAGTCACCTCGATACTCCTGAGTTTAAAGAGTTACTGAGCCATACACCGCTTGCACCACATCGCGAACGTTTAATCAGTGCATTATTTAACTCAGATACGTACACTCGAAAACAAGCAATTGGTGAGCTCGTAAATTATTTTATTACTTCGACCACGGTAATAGTTGCACATGAACATTTTGAAAATAACTTACTCAAATACAATGTAGCGCTTGTTCCTGAGGCCGCGATGCTCCTGAAATTTCTCATGGCATGTATTTATAAAAACGTTATTGATTCACAGGAAGCCCGCACGTTTGAATATGGCGGTCAGACTGTAGTCTTGCGTTTGTTTGAAGCAATAAGCTCCAATCCTGG
>JAFKHV010000125.1 GCA_017306715.1 Legionella sp.
AAGAAGCTTGCCTGAATAACTCCCGAATCTTTCTTTAAGATGGCTCTGAGTTAAAAGAACAGGTGATTGTGTATTTTCTAACATAAATTGAAGGCGATCTTCAGGATAAGAAGGATCAAGAGGAACATAAGCTCCCCCTGCTTTTAAGATGCCTAAGAGACCTATAATCATCTCAAGAGATCTCTCTACAGCTATAGCAACAAGTGTATCTGGCCCTACTCCATGTGATCTAAGATAATGAGCAAGCTGGTTAGCTTTCTCATTTAGTTCTTGATAGGTAAGTTCTTCATCCTCATATATAACCGCACTGTTATTTGGCTTTTTCTCTACTTGTTCTTCAAATAGCTGGTATACAGTTTTATTCTTTGGATAGTCTATCTCAGTTTGGTTCCATTCGACTAAAAGCTGCTCTTTTTCTTTAGTTGTTAAAAAAGAGAACATATTGAGTTGCTTCTCAGGAGATACAACAATCTCTTGAAGAAGATGCATAAAATGGTGAGACAATCTTTCTATCGTTGTTGGTTCGAATAAATCCTTTGCATATTCAAAACTCAAAACAAGCCCATCATTCACTTCTTGAGCAAATAAAGAAAGATCAAACTTTGCAACCTCTGCTTCACCCCCGACAACACTAGAATCCATTCCTTCAAGTTCAAACGACGTATTGCCCGTATTTTGCAATACAAATAGAACTTGAAACACAGGATTACGATTAATTTCTCTTGGAATCTCTAAATGATCAACCAATTGCTCAAAAGGCACATCTTGATGGGCATACGCATTGAGAGTTGTTTCTCGGGTTTGGATTAATAAATCATGGAAAGTCAAACTACCTGTAACCCTGGCTCTTAAAGCTAACGTATTAACAAAAAAGCCTATCAATCCTTCTATTTCCTTGTAATGCCTATTAGCAATAGGAGATCCTACAACAATGTCTTCTTGTCCTGTATATCGATATAAGAGGGTTTGGAATGCTGCTAACAGGGTCATAAACAATGTTGAACCCTGACTTTCTCCTAGCGCTTTAATCTTAGCTAACAGCTCTTTAGAAATATGTTGAACATGCAACCCGCCTCGATAACTTAACTCTTGAGGCCTACTATGATCTGTCGGAAGAGCAATGACTTCTTGAACACCTTCAAGCTCTTTCTTCCAATAAGCAAGCTGCTTCTCTAAAACCTCGCCTTGAAGCCAGCCCCTTTGCCATAACGTAAAATCAGCATATTGAATACAAAGCGGAGAAAGTTCTGGCTCTTTTCCTTCCCTATAGGCTTCATAAGCACTCTTGAGTTCTCTTAATAAAACGTCCAATGACCATCCATCAGAGACAATATGGTGCATACTCAACAGAAAAATATACTCTTCTGTTCCCATCGTTAAAAGTTTAGCTCTTATGAGAGAATCTTTCTCTAAATCAAAAGGCTGTAAAGCCTCAGCCCTCACAAGCTCACGTGCAAGTTCCTCTTTTTCAACAAGAGACGATAAATTTACTCTGTCTAACTTAAAGAAAGAATTTGGTCGTATAACCTGGTAAGCTTCCCCGTTCTCTGATTCAATATGAGTACGTAAAATCTCATGCCTTTGCATGAGGTATACCAAGGCATGTTCTAATGCCTCTACATCAAGAACCCCTTTAAGGTGAAAAGCCATAGGGATATTATAAATAGACTGATTAGGGATTAACTGATCAAGAAACCACAAACGTTGTTGAGCAAAAGAAAGTGGAACTCTCTCTGGTCTTGTCTCGGCTACAATAGGAGGAGTTAGAACAGCACTCCCTTGCAAACGACATACTTCTTCCTCAATTCCAGCAATCGTAGGAGAAGAAAAAAGTGCCTTTAGAGGAAGTTCTACAGTTAGATTCTTTCTGATTCTTGAAACAACTTGTGTTGCAAGAAGAGA
>JAFKHV010000060.1 GCA_017306715.1 Legionella sp.
TACATTGTAAGACATTTTTAGTAGTATCGCGCGACAAATTATTGTTTATACAAACCATTCCACATTCTCCCAGAGTCCTTTATCCATTTTTTTGGCTTCAATTCTCGTTTGATAATTACCAACATGAAGCTCCAATTTATGCCCGTCAGGGTCAAGAAAGTAAACGGATTCCCCGGGTGAGGTATTCTCTTTAAATAGAGGAACCCCTGCTGCAGAAATCTTTTTCACCATTAGTTCAAAATCTTGCTTCGAGATGCTAAATGCATAGTGAGTATAACAAGGTTGCGGTTGCCGGAGCTTATCCACGTTAAGACAAAACCAAAATTTTCCTATTAAAAAATAGGCTCCTTTATCCCATTTAACCAGTGGCTTAAACCCAAGGATATTTTTATAGAAAATGAAAGAACGATTAATATCAGTGCATGCTAAGGTAATATGATTAATCTCGCTAATGACCATTTCAGTTAAAATAATTACTAATCGTGGACTAACCTCTATTATACAATTTATTGAGGCTATACCTCATAAATTTTGTTACACTAAAGTTTTGTTTTGGGAGGTGCCTTTTTTTGGATACTATCTCTATTAAAGGTCTAAAGATAGCTACCCGCATCGGGGTCCATGAGTGGGAACAACGCATTGATCAAACCCTACTTATTGACTTAAGCTTAGGGCTAGATTTATCCAACTGTGCTGAAGATATAGTCAAGACGGTTGATTATGCAATCCTCAGCCAGGTTATTACTGAATACGTGAGCCAAAAATCATTTAAACTAATCGAAACTGTGGCCAATGAAGTAGCACAACTGATTCGAGCGCAAACCACGGCAAGTCATGTAAGCGTAACTGTGAGTAAACCGCAAGCAATAAAAAATGCCACGCTGGTTCAAGTTACAGTACATCGCTAAAGCCGCGCCGAATACAAGAATTCGTTTATCCTGCGGTTACCATTCCTTTTAATCGCTCAGTTCGGGCCAAATCCACTTGCGCTTTTTGGGCTAAAGCTCGGTTAGCATAGGGACCAACCATCACGCGATACCAAAGACCACGACTGGGATGATTGATTGGATTTACACTGACATTAAACCCTTTCAAAGTCAGAAGCCCCTTCATATGCTCCGCATCCTGGCGCGCTTTGAACGCGGCTACTTGCACCGAAAAACTTCCACGAGCAGGTACGGCAATAGCAGGAGAAATCGGCTTGGCTTCGGCAACTTTAACAGCAGGAGCGGCCACTGGAGCAGCTTTAGCCGCAGAATTTGCTGCAAGCTGCAAATTCTGCACGGGGGGCGTGTTCGTTGTTTGCTCTTGCGCATGATTCACGGGGTGACTGGCTAGTTGTGTTTGTGCCGTTGGTTTTTCCTTACGACCGGCTTCATCATTGGTGAGCAAAGTATAAAATTCAAATTTGGGCTTTGCGGATTTTTTTTCTGCTATCCGTTCTTTTTTAGGCTCCGAAGAATTTCTTTCCTCATTATGTGCCATGACCTGTTTATCCAGCCAACGTGATATAGTATCTATATCGCATACGGTCGCTGTCAGATACCCGAGAAAAAAAGTGACCAAGATAATGAGCAGTTGATTGGGGGTACTCGTGCGCCCCCGGGTAGTCCTTTTATTATACTCTCTTCCCATTACATACTCTCTGGGGCATTTACACCCAATAAAGTTAATCCATTATAAAGAACTTGCTGGACTGCACTTAACAAACACAAACGGGCATTACGTAAATGTTCATCTTCACAAAGCAACGTTACCGCATTGTAATAACTATGTAAGCCATTCGCTAACTCACGCAGATAATAAGCAATTTGATGCGGTTCGCATGAGCTTGCAGCAAGACTAATCACATCTGGATAACGATTTAACAGCGTTATTAAGGCAGCTTCATGAGGCTCTTCAAGTCGTTCAATATGAACTAGACCGAGTTCCTTATTTCTACTTAAACCGCGCTCCTGGAGTTGTCTGAGTACAGAACAAATTCGTGCATGCGCATATTGAATGTAATAAACGGGATTATCATTCGATTCTGATTTAGCTAAATCCAAATCAAAATCCATATGTTGTTCTGATTTACGCGCCACATAGAAAAATCGTGCCGCATCATTACCCACCTCTTCCCGTAACTCTCTCAAGGTCACAAATGAGCCGCTCCGGGTAGACATCTGCACACGCTCGCCACCTCGATATAATATGGCAAATTGCACGAGTAGTATATTTAACGCAGTATCATCATGCCCCAGCGCTCTTACAGCTGCGCGCAAACGGGTGATGTATCCGTGATGATCGGCGCCGAAAATATTCACCACACGGTCAAATCCGCGGTCATATTTGTTCCAATGATAGGCAACATCGGAGGCGAAATAAGTTTTTTGACCATTAGCACGGACCAGCACCCGGTCTTTTTCATCGCCAAAAGCAGTCGCTCTAAACCAAATTGCCCCATTTTCTTCGTAGGTGTGCCCCGCATCTTTTAAAGCGATAATCCCTTTTTCAATAGAACCATCGGTAAAAAGTGAATGCTCAGAAAACCAATTGTCATGATGGACACCAAAAGCTTCCAAATCGTCTTTGATATCATCTAAAACCGTATTGAGTGCGTGCTGATGAAATAAAGCAAAACCCTCGCGTCCTAATAAGGAGTGGGCACGCTCAATAAGCGCATCGATATATATTTCCTTATCACCGCCTTGAGGTTCGTCAGCCGGTAAATTTGCTACCACCTCAGCCCAGGGATACACATATTCCCGCTGATGCTTCTGCCATATAAGCTCTGCAATATCAACGATATACTCCCCTTTATAGGCATTTGCAGGAATGACGACTGGTTCTTGGGCGAGTTGCAAATAGCGTACCCACACACTGGCGGCTAAGATGTTCATTTGCCGACCCGCATCGTTTACATAATACTCTGCAACAACATCGTAACCCGCGGCTTTCAATACATTCACTAAGGTAGCGCCAAAAGCCGCGCTTCGGCCATGTCCTACGTGCAGGGGGCCTGTGGGATTAGCAGAAACGTATTCCACGAGTACTTTTTGTTTTGCTCCAGAAAGGTTTTGACCAAACTTTTCCTTTTGCTGTAAAACCTGGGCAATAATCTGAGTACGTGAATCATTGCGAAGAAAAAAATTAATAAATCCAGCACCTGCTATTTCAACTTTTTCGACTTCTGCGGTAGCTGGTAAATGCTCTATGATGGACTTGGCGATCATAGCTGGCGCAAGCCGGCAGGGTTTTGCCAGGATTAAAGCTAAATTCGTCGCATAATCACCGTGGGACGTATCTTTAGCTCGCTCAACTTTAATTGGCACGTTTATATCAGCAGGAATATCACCTGTTTGTTGTAACTGCTCCAGGGCGTGTTGCAAAAGCTGTTCTACTAATTGTTTCATATGAATTATTTTTCATCAAAAAATGCCGCTATTATGCGCTTTTTCCTGCTGCTTGAAAAGTATTTTGGGCGTGAGGTGCACAGCTAACCTCGGAAACGGGGAATGTTTTTTCGATAAAAAATAGCACGCCTTTCCAAACCCCCTACCTTATTTATAACAAAGGTATTCTTTACCTGTATTTCACGATACACTTTGCCCCTCATGGTTGCAGAGGATAACTCAGTGCTTAATATCTCCTGTGAGACGATAAATGGGGTGGGACCTGCCCTTGCTAAAAAACTAGCAAAATGCGGTATTTCAACAGTACAGGATCTTTTATTTCATCTTCCCTACCGCTATCAGGATCGTACTCGTATTACACCGATAGCCGATTTGCGTCCTCCTGAATGGGCGGTTATTGCCGGACGCGTGTGCAAAACTGAGGTACGTCCCGGGAAGCGCGCACTCCTTACATGCTATGTTGAAGACGCCTCGGGAATGGTTAAGCTCCAGTTCTTCCATTTTACCATACAACAGAAAAAGGCATTTTTGGCGGCACCCTGGATTCATGCTTTTGGTGAAGTGCGTGAATTTAATCAACAACGGACTATGGTTCATCCTGAATACCAGCTTTTAGCCGAACATGAACCTTTAATCGTTGCAGAAACATTAACACCGATTTATCCCAGCACCCAGGGTTTAACACAAAATCGATTGCGACACATTGTAAGCAATGCACTGACTCAATATCAGGAGCAACTGCATGGTTTAGAATGGATGAGTGAGGAACAATGTCAAGAACAGAACGTGTTTCCTATAGCGCAGGCAATTGAGCTGTTACATAATCCACCACCCGACACTTTATTGTCTTCACTCGAAGAAGGCAAACATCCGGCTTTGCGGCGTTTGTGTTTAGATGAGCTTGTTGCTCAAAAATTAAGCATGCTTTTTGCAAGAAGACAGAGAGAGTCACAATGTGCACCAAGGCTTATTGATACTCAAAATTATCAGAAAACCTTTATTCAAAATTTACCCTTTCCCTTAACGGGGGCTCAGGAACGGGTGATACAGGAGATACAAGAAGATTTAACCAAAAACAAACCCATGCTGCGCTTAGTTCAAGGTGATGTGGGTGCGGGTAAAACTGTGGTCGCAGCGCTCGCAGCGTTACATGCCATTGGCGCAGGCCATCAGGTTGCGCTTATGGCACCCACTGACCTGCTCAGCGAACAACATACACAGAATCTAAAAAAATGGTTTGCCCCACTTGGACTTAAAGTTTTAAAACTCAGTGGAAAATTAAAAATTGCCGAGCGTCGTGAGGTATTAGCACAGCTACGAGACGGTGTATGTCATCTCGTAGTCGGAACACATGCACTCTTCCAAGAAGAGGTGCATTTTAGGCAATTAGGATTGATTATTATTGATGAGCAACATCGTTTCGGCGTAGAACAACGTCTTTCGCTTCAACAAAAAGGGCAAATAGAAGAACAACTACCACATCAACTCTTGATGACTGCCACTCCCATTCCCAGAACGTTATCCATGACCTACTTAAGTCACTTGGAAATATCGATTATTGATGAGTTACCGCCAGGCAGAACCCCCATAACAACTGCTGTTTTAAGCCAAGAAAAACGCATAGCGGTGGTGTCGCGCCTACAAGAAGCTCTAGCCCAAGGACGGCAGGCTTATTGGGTATGCACCCTAATTGAGGAATCCGAAAAACTCCAATGCATGGCCGCAACTGCTACTGCCGAGCAATTACAGGCAGCACTTCCCAATGCACGAGTAGGTCTTGTACATGGACGTATGACCGCTTTGGAAAAAGATCAAATTATGGGGCAATTCCAACAGGGTTTATTGGATTTACTGGTCGCAACGACGGTGATTGAAGTGGGTGTTGATGTTCCACAAGCAAGTCTTATGATCATTGAGAATGCAGAACGTCTCGGATTGTCCCAGCTGCATCAGTTACGCGGGCGCGTGGGGCGAGGCGCCACTCAATCCCATTGTTTACTTCTTTATCAAGCGCCCTTATCTCCCCAGGGGGCTGAGCGTTTAAAAATGATGCGCGCAACTCAAGATGGCTTTATTATTGCAGAAAAAGATTTGGAATTGCGTGGGGCGGGAGAAATTCTTGGGACGCGGCAAACGGGCTATCGCTCATTTAAAATCGCAGATCCGGTTCGCGATCACGAGCTTTTGGAATGTGTGCCTGAAATCGCCAGGAATTTGCTTAATACTTCAATCACCACAGCACAAATGCTCTGTGAACGCTGGTTAGGCAATTTTACTTCCTATTTACAAGGTTAATCTCAGATTATTTAGGATTGTGATTCCTTGATATAAAGGAGCGTTATGATCAAAAGGACTGCCGAATAATGCCAAATCATGGTTTAATAATAAAAAAATAGGAACAATGACTGTGGCAACCTCTGATAGATACAAACAAGCTAAAAAAGTGACCCTCGTCGGTGCTTTAAAAAATGCATTACTGGGTATCATCAAAGTACTTGGTGGATATTGGTTTCACTCCCATGCGCTCGTTGCCGATGGGATTCATTCCTTTGCCGATTTAATTACCGATGGCATGGTTTTAATTGCTTCAAAATATGGCAGTGTCGATGCCGACGACTCGCACCCCTACGGACATCAACGCATCGAAACTGCTGCAACTTTTCTCCTATCCTTACTACTTATACTTGCAGGAGCAGGCATTGCCTGGGATTCAGTACAAGAACTATTAAAGCACAGCTATACAATGCCAAATGAACTGGCACTCTTTATCGTTCTCATTTCGATTTTAGGGAATGAAGCACTTTTTCACTATACTTTGCGCATCGGAAAGAATATCGGCTCACGCCTTATCACCGCCAATGCCTGGCATCATCGCTCCGATGCGGCTTCCTCTTTGGTTGTATTCATCGGACTTATTGGCTCATTAATGGGTTATGCTTATTTCGATACGGTAGCGGCAATTGTGGTTGCGTTGATGATCGTAAAGATGGGCTGGGATTATGGCTGGAACAGTATCAAAGAACTGATTGACACGGCAGTGGAACCTGAGCTCATTGAAAAAATTGAGTCAATCATCAATACCATCGATGGCATTGAACGCATCCATCAGTTACGTAGCCGCTATATGGGCGGAGATGTATTAATTGATGTGCACATTTTAGTTGCACCCAAGATATCAGTCTCCGAAGGTCATTATATCTCGCAACAAGTGCAGCAAGCATTAGTTAATGGAATTGAGAGTGTGAAAGATGTCATAGTTCACGTTGATCCCGAGGATGACGAAATTTTTTGCCCTTCTTTAGATCTCCCCAGCCGTAAACGCATTAAGCGCGAATTTTTGATGGATATGAGCCAGTGCTTTCCGGAAGTTTCATTTTTTAACCTACATTATCTCGAAGGTTCACTGTACATTGATGTCTTTTGTAAACAATCATTTACTCGCTGGGAAGAACTTAATTCTTATATCCAGGATAAGCTTGCGAGTAAAACCCTGGTCCGAACTATTCGCTTATTTTGTCTGGAATCTGAGATCAATAATTTTATTGCGGTAGCTCCAAGCAATTAGCGTAAACCAATTAACTAACAGTAGAAAATAATGGCAGAAATCATTAACCTGAATAAAAAGAGAAAGGCAAAAAAACGCATTGAAAAAGAAAAGACCGCCATCGAAAATCGCATAAAATTTGGGAGAAGTAAGAAAGAAAAGCAGAATGCCCAAAAAATTACTGATCACGAAGAACAATTCCTTGATGGCCATAAATTAGAGAAAAAGGACGAAGACGAAGGTGAGCATTCTATTTAAGTTAGAAAAAATCACCTAGGTGGCTCTGTTCTTAGAGTTTTCAAAGTTATAATTTTGATGGTTTGCATCTCTCTAACTACCATATAAATCATTTTTATATGGCGGACTCTAATTAAATGTACACTTGCTGTGCCACTCTTAAATTTTCACAGCATTCATACTTAAAAAGTTCTCAGACATCTCCTGACTTTCCTCGATGATTAGATCATACAAATGCATACAGTAATGTGATTCAGGGCTTTTAAGTTTTTTATAGCAGGATGAATGTAATATCCCAATCTTTTCATCGAGAGTACACACAGAAAAAATATCCGCCTGATGAAAATGAGCTTGTAAAAAATTTTGTTGATTGTCTTCAGTCCACGGATCATTTTTATGAAGCGGTTTACTTTCAAAGCCATTCAGGTGCTTGGGTGGTTTAGGAATTAGTTGAGGATTATGAAGAAATATATTAATTTTAATCAGTCTTTTAACGCCATAATGAAGTCCATAATTAAGAAAAGAACGATTAAACACCTGTTTTAGAATTTTCTTTTGATCAGGATGTGTCAGTAATTCCTCTGTAAATGGCCTCAGTAAATCAATCCATTTATTTTTATCTTGTTCATTTAAATATGGAATGATATGGATAAAGCCACTCATAAAAAAATGGTCAATTTCTATATCACATGTATTAGTGATATTTCGTAACAGTAGATCCGATAATTGAGTTATAAATGAAGGATGGGTATGACCACGGGCGATGATATTTATCAGACTGATATAATCTGGAAGTATGCAGGCAAGTTCATAACGCCCTTCATGAGTGTCAATAGTGAGCTGATTTAGTTTTTGTAAACGCTGCAATTTCTTCCGAACGGCCAGATCCATTTTTGATGAAAAAATATCCATAAGTTTTAATTCTTTAACTGTACTCTCAGAAAGCATTTGATTACCGTGAGACCAAAAATAGGTGTAAACTGAAAAAAATGTTTGTAATAATTTACTTAACTGCGGTGAATTTTTGAATTGACTAGCATTATTGTTTATATACTCAATGACCGCTGGAAAATCTCTTTTTTTTAGATGAGCAGCTAAATGATCTAAAAAATTTTCAGATGATTTTTCGAGAAGATAGAGTGAGAAACATACTCGTGACCGCTTATCTTTTATTACATGAAGGCGCTGTCTCACTAAATGTTGTAAGACCTGACATTTATCATAAATACCGAGGTTAAAGAGCGTCATAATCTCATCGTAAACTGGAGATTGAACCCTATGTATACTATCAAAAAAGTCTTTAATGTTTTTTTCAAAAAATGGCAGAATATTGGCAAAATGCATGACTAAATCCTTTTATAGGTTGAGTATTTTTGAGCTTGAGGTTATATTTTTTCTTTTTGATAGTACTTTCAAAGAGGAGAAAAGAAAATAAGTTTTTCGATTATAAAAGATCTGAGAGATACTGTAATGTAAAAACTTACTCAAGTTATCAAAAACAATCTAGTATGCCCACTCGACCCAGACAAGTTAAATGGATAATATTTTTATTCTAAAAATTTTTACCTCTGGGTTTTGTTTAGAAATGCTTATTTCCCAGGCGAAATTGATATCATATGATTGGAAAAAATTTCTTCAATTTCCGAAAAATTTAAATACGATGCTAATTCTTGTGCAGTAACCTCAATGTATTGATTGTCCGGAAAAATCTGATAAGTAGCTCGCAAATCCATATTTGCACCATCCGCTAAAAGTACCTGGACAATGTCTGCGCGCCGTAATAGCACCGCCTCGTGCAGATAAGTAGCATTCTTTTCATTTTTTATATATCGCAGATGAGGTAATTTTAAAAAGGCTGAGGCAACCTTATGGGTTGCAACGGAGTCTGTGATCGGTTCAGGTTTATCCGGTGTAGGAAAGTATTCATGAGTGCTGTCGAATCCATCCTGCACACAGAAAAAATTTTTATTTTTTATATGGATAAAAAATATCTTGTCATGATTGAATGAAACATAGGCAGTTTCAGTCTCGATGGGTAAAGAGAAAAACTGATTCCAGTCAGTTGCATAATGCAAACTACAACTCTCCAAGAAATATAAATTGGGCGACTGACTTTGTCTATTGATATCAACAAAACCTCTTTTTTGTACAAAAAGATTAACACGGTCAGGATGTAGCCAGTAGAAATGATCTAAAGTTCTAGTGTACGATCTATAGGAAGTTTTCTCGACTCCAAGACTCTCGTATACAGACCCAAAGACATTTGGAATCACGGGAATGTTCACATCTTTGAAAACGTCAGTCTTAGAAAATACCGGCTTTTCAATCCATCTATTATAGACGAGCATGGCGGTCGGATCTTTTACTCTCGGGGAATACATGAGGAAAAAATCCCAACTAGAATCTCCCCTACCTGACGTAGTAAAATACTTTTCACCATTGAACTCAAGTAGCTCTTTATTTTGGATCGGCACTACATTTGTATCAAGAAAATAGCCCGATTGTGTTAGGAGTAAAAATAATGAAAAACCATCTTTGAAGGTTATTCGTTGCGTAACCGTAGTTAATTTAGGAAAATTTATTTTTTTCATGTACTCTTTGAATTGTTGCGCGGCTTCAGCCAAATTGCCCTTTAGCTCTTGCTCCAACAAGTCCTCAATGGCACAAACCTGAATATCAACATTGGCTTTTAAAAACTCGTTGCGATAATAATGCTGATGCTCTTTAATACACCAAAACTTGATGGGATTCTTCCTTGTGCCCTGACGTTGTAACTTTTGTGCTAGCTGTATGGGACCGTCTACATCATGACCTGGAACAGCCCCTTCATCTTGATATGTAGGAGGACCTATCCACGCATAATGGATGATCTGACTCGGTTCAGGCGCTTGAAAAAAAATATTGCTTTCGTTTCTTTCTGCTTTAGCCATTTTATCCCACATATTTTCCCCTAACATCAAATATTTAAGATTTATTTAAAACCAACATGGCTAACATTAACCCTTTGTGTCGTTATAATAACATATAGCAGCACGATCAATTAAACTTTTGCGCTTGGATGTAGTTATTGTGAGCTGCGCTGACATAGCTCGATGAATACTTTAGAGCTCATCCCGATAAATTCCAATATAATCAGAAGGTTAAAAAATTATCCTATATAGATATTACGCTTTTTAAGATTAAGAAAGCGTAATATCTAGGATATAAGTGAACAGAAATTACCAATAGACTTATATAGCGAAATTTTGTTCTCCATTCACTATTTCTAATAAATTTTGCACGGTTCGAGTTTTAGAAGTTTGAAACATAGAGTTATGTTCGGAAATTTTAATGTTTTGTGTCTCTTTTGCAGGTCTAAGACCAAAAAAGACCGCAATGGCTTCAATCCATCTTAAAGCACGGGCAATAATATTTCTTCCTTCATTAATTTTCGGACTTACCTCTAGATTCTTTACTTCGCTTTCAATTGCTTCTATAAACTTTTTTCTTGCCTCATTCGAGGGCTGAGCTTGCAAATAGATCTCCAATTGATCCTCATGAATTTTTTTAATATCATCATAGAGTTGAGCCTTTTCATTAGAACCTTTTCGGTTAAGCAATATCGCTCTTTCAGCATAATAATCAACTGTTTTGTTTACTTGAGAAACAAATTTTTGATGTTTTTCTCTATCGGCAATCATTTTAGGCCAATCGGATATTCCCGAATAAAACTGATATGTATTTGGTCTTGAAATCTTGAGAGTGGGCAGTAATCGTTCATAATTTAATGCCTCTTTGACTTGTTTGAATAAGGGATACTCCAACTCCAACGTATTTATAACAGCATGGGCCACAATACGGCTGTAACTTGGTAATAAGGGATTACTGCCTTGAGGTTTGCCAATAAGATATAAATCTGCTTCTATGTTTACGATAATTCTTACTATTTCTGTTACTTCAGAATCTTGTATGTGAGAATAATCTAAAAGACCACCGCTAAGAAATCGTTCCATATCATAGAGGCGAAATTTCAACTGCCCTATAGATAAAGATAGATGCTTTAAAGTCGCAATTATAGAGGCTTCTTGAAGATATTTTGCGTAGGCAATTTTTTTTAGTTCCTCTTGTTTTGCTAGAGGAAATTTTTCTATCTTGGCCCCGAATTCGGGTAATTTTTCCTGATGATATTTATGGCGCACCTCGAATTCTTTAATAACGTTATTTAGGTAACGCTGAATATCTCTGAATTTGTCACCAATTCTAACCGTAGTCTTGGTCTCACTAGGAGTGACCCTTGAAGAACGCATACAATGGTATTCATCATGAAATACAAAGTCTAAAGAACTGGGAGCGGGCAGACAGTCTGCTTTTTGCGGTAATTCATTCTCCGGAAAAGCTATCTGGATATCTCGATATCGATCTAAGCTACCTTGGCGAATATCATCAACGCTTGATATTCCGATTACTGGGTTCATTCGTACTGGATGGGGAAAATATACATTTAAGCAAACCTGTTCTAAATCAAATCCGGCAACAATTTCATGGGTAGATTGCGCGGGAAAATCTAAAAAATGAAGTCCAGTACCGTTTTTAACCTCCTGCGTAATCGTGTGATTTGAGAAATACTCTGCGCGATTTAAAGGATCTGGGTTATCTATATAACGAGTTTTATCCGTTCTATTTTTAGTAAAATAAAATCCTTGATCAAATCGAGATAAATTCTGCGCTTGCTTAAAAATCTCCTCACGCAATTGCACTGAGAATTTCTTAGTTATATTAGGTAATATTGTCGAAGAGTTTAAACATTTTCGCAAACAATCAATAGCACGAGGATTTTTAGAACCGTCACTTAGAAACAGCGGTATAAACTCAGGCTGGTATATGGCTGGCAAAACCTCTTTCATTCTACCCCATAATTTCATCAAAGTACCAAATCGTAAGGAAGTAATTTCTCCATTTTTCAGAGCTTGCAGCACAGTATAAGGAAACATTTCATCACGCATAAACGAATCTTGATTGAATAGAGAGGCTGGAGCTGTAAGGGTTTTGTGCAATTGATTAATATGAACATTAGTCACTTCATTCATTTTATTTTGGATAAGCAGGGCTTTATCGTTTGGTATGCGTCGAACGACTTCAATAAAATGAGGGTAAAAAGAATGCGCTGATTCTGTCCAAATGTTTGGCATAAAGTATCTACATAAGGTTAAAGTGACTATTATACGATCACTATTTGTTTAATTAAAGGCCTTTTTTGCAATTTTTAAGTCAATCCTTGTCTCTCTTAAATATTTGCCTAAAAATCCTACACGAAATAATCAAGCCCTGAGTGAAATCTAGATAAAGTTCAAGACCTTCTACCAAGGGTTTAATCAGAGAAAAAGCGAAACATCTCATGTAACGCACAAAATATACCGATATATTCTTGAGCAAATGCTTCCGGAGGGTGTCAATGTTGATAAGATATTTAAAGAGGAAGTAACAGTTTCCAGCAACTTAAATTTCCAATATTGCGTCCGCTAATAAAAACTATTTCAAATGAATAGGGAGCTCATAATGACTACCTAATTTAGACTGTAATTTTGAAGTGTCAAATTAGGGTCTTAGGGCTTCAGAACAAGGGTAACGAGACCACATTGCTGGGATCCCGTTTCCAAACAACTATAGTTTCATCGTTGGGATTTTTTTATTTTCGCCTCGCTCCCTTCGCGTGAGCAATGCCATCAGCAGGATTTAATGGCCATTGATGTTTAGGATAACGTATCCGTAACTCTTTACGGATTTCTGGATAACCATTTTGCCAAAAACTTTCTAGATCGCTTGTTACCTGCACTGGACGAAAATTCGGCCCTAATAAATGCAGTACAACCGGCACACTCTGAAATAATATTTTCGGTGTTTCTTCCCATCCAAACACTTCTTGGATGCGTACTTTAACAAAAGGATGTTCAACCGTTGAATAATGAATGGGTATCATGCTACCACTTGGAACTTTTAACTTATTTGGGAGTTCGGTTTGTAAAATATTACGCAATGTTTCAGATATATTTAACTCAAAAAAATACACTAAATTTTTTTGCAATACGAAGGTCATTTTACTTTCACCGAAACATGCTTGTCTAAATACAGTTAAGCAAAATGATTTTTTTAATGCATCGCCGTCGAAAAGACTATCCAACTCATCTTGTATATGAGGGGGTATTAATGCCTTATGGAATCGTAAAAATATAATCTTTTGATACCACTCATGTAAATTTTCATTTTTCTTCAGTGTGTTCACCCAATTGTCCGTTAATATATCAGGCAATTTTTCTGCAACGTGTGCAGGGGGAGCCTGCGAAACATTAGGCTCTTCTAAAGGTAAATCCCAAAGTGTTTTAAATTCTCGCTGATAAAATTGCGATTTTTCTGCTTCAAAAATGATGTCTCTTTTTTTTATTATGTTGTCGGAAAAGTGTTTGAACAAAAATTCTTTATTTATCTCACTCGCCTGATTAATCAACGTTTCAGCCTCGCCGCTTTCTTCAAAACCATTTAATGCAATAAAAAATTCACTCCTTTTCACAAGCGTGCGATCGGATAATTTTACACCGCGACCACCAACCATTAATGCACGATCAGAATTCTTGCGTCGTCGACACAAACGATCACCAAAAGATAAAATAAGAAGTAACTGTCTCGCTTCATCTTCTTCAAGATATGCAGGGGGCTCAGGTTTTTTTAATTTTTTAGCTAAATCTAGAATCTGCTGATAACTTTGCGCGACCGTTTGTAAAAGGGTGAAATGACTTTGATATGAAGAACCATCTTTTAGAAATTCATTCAAAATTTTTAATCGGGGTGCAATATCACATTCAAAATGGTCTGCTTGAAAATGATTCGTCCGTTCTTTCCGTAGAATATCGCGCTCTTGTAATAAAGCTGCAATTTTTGCAGCCAGGTCGATGCAATTATTTTCTATACCTGCAATTAATAGTCTCCCCAAACGCAGAGGTAAGGGGAAGTCCAGAAGCT
This sequence comes from Legionella sp., assembly GCA_017306715.1. Classification (GTDB taxonomy): domain Bacteria; phylum Pseudomonadota; class Gammaproteobacteria; order Legionellales; family Legionellaceae; genus Legionella. Next base: position 14,170 of record JAFKHV010000060.1, read on the forward strand.
TACGACCTATTGATGTTAGTTCATTATTATTTTTGATAGCACCAGCCGCTTGTAAGCTATAGACCGCACGTTCAATGTTGACACGGGGAGGTTTTTCAAACCATGAAAAATTCTGAAAATTCGAGATATGTTGATTAACTAAAAAAAGTAAACTATCGCTTAAATCTGCACGTAGAATTTCTGGAATATCTGATTTTACGAATGAACGTTCATCCTGTTGATTCCACATCCTGTAACAAACACCTGGAAATTGTCGGGCAGCTCTACCAGCACGCTGAATGGCACTCGCTAAGCTAATTCGCGAAATTTCTAGGCGTGAAAATCCAGTCCGTAAATCTTGTTTCATTATTTTTACTAAACCTGAATCTATGACGGTATTAACACCGTCTAAAGTTACAGAAGACTCAGCAATATTCGTTGCAAGAATAATTCTTTGCGCTGAAGATTTTTGTAATGCGATACGCTGTGCTTCCAGAGGAAGACTGCCATGCAGCGTGATCACTTCTATTTTTTTGCTTTCTTCCCAATCAAGTAAGTTTGCTTTAGCGCGTTCAATTTCACCTACACCCGGTAGAAATACTAAAATATCTTTATCACTTTGTCGCTGTGCTTCTTTGATGACTTGAGATAAATGCTCATAAAATTGATATTGCGTTGTTAGTAATTGGGGTGATTTTTGATACCGTATTGTTAAATCAAATAATTTTCCAGGTACGGAAATGATAGGGCAATTACCTAAATATTCAGCTATTTTTTCCGCTTCGAGTGTCGCTGACATGACCACAATTTTAATAGGATGCCCTAACTCTTGTAATTCCCGTATTAATCCTAATGTTAAATCAACATATAAAGATCTTTCATGAAACTCGTCGAGAATCACAATGTCTACATCGTCTAACTCAGGATAATGAATCATGTGACGAGCGAGCAAAGCTTCCGTCATGTAAATTAATCTGGTTTTATGTGATGTTTTATTGACAAATCGGACTTGATAACCAACCTCCTCACCGACTAACCAATTATTTTCTTCTGCAACCCGATGAGCAGCAGCAATCGATGCCATTTTTCGAGGTTCTAGCACTAATATTTTTCCGGCTACAATAGAAAGCAATTTTGGAGGTAATCGAGTTGTCTTGCCAGCACCAGGTGCGGCCGTTATTACTAAATTAGTGTGAGATGTTACCTTCTGTAAAATATCATCTATGAAATCATCTATCGGTAAATGAATTGAGCCTGCTTTTGAGATAATTATACCCCTATAAGAAAGATCATTCTTTGCTATCGCCGTTGGGCGCTATACTCATTCCGCCCATCAACGAATAATCCAATTTCAAAAGACCAAAGAAATTTGGTGGTCGATTTCATCGAGATGCTTTGCGCCTAAGATTAGGCGACAAAATTTTCATGGATCGCTAAAATTAAGTTAACGGTGCCCTTTGTATCGAGGCTATGGTCCAATTATTTGCACACTCAATTTTTTTAGCCAAATTTTCTGATGCTGTTGTTGCAAAAAAACATGCTTTGTTTAAAGAAAATTTAGTGTTATTGATATGGCTTGAAATCGCCTGTATTGTCATTTTAGTGAGTAAGGCAATGAATCCAACTCCAGATAATGCAATAATGATGTTAAAAATGATTGGCTTTAAAGCGTGTCGGTGTTTACCCATTTCTATATCTTTACTTTTTAATAAGTCTATAAATTCCATTTTAAATGCTCGTTCTTCTTCTGGGGTGGGTGATTTTTTTAAACAAGAAATTACAAATTGATCTAGTTTTTTTTGTAAAGCCGTAGCATGAGATCGCAGCATCTCGCCTTTAGTAGAATCAATGTGTCTTCCGTAATAAGATAAATGATAAATTGATGCATATAATTTATCCAGCCTTTCGGATTGCTCCGTATCACAAATAGTATCTTTAAAAAGCTCTGTTAAACAGACTCTCTTTTGTGCTTTTTGTTCATATTCTCTAAAGCAAGTAAAAGCCCGGTCGTAATCTCTTTCGCCACCTCGTCCATTATAATACAGCGCACCACGATTATATAATGCTATATCAACGTCCAATTTAATAGCATCTTCAAGGAGACGGATACATTCAGAATCATTAATATCGCCACCACGACCATGATAGTGCATTAAAGCTCGACAAGCCATTCCATAAGGATTTCCTAAATTAATCGCTTCCTCATAAAGTCGAATCGCTTCGGGATAATTAACTGGACCCCCTAGCCCATTTTCATACATCAATCCGCGATGGCACATTGCGGGGGGATATTGGAAACGGATAGCTTCTTCATAAAGTCGAATTGCTTCGGGATAATTAACTGGACCTCCAAGTCCCTCTTGATGCATTCGTGCGCGATCGTGCATTGCAAAATAGTTTTGCCCGGAGATAGCGCGCTCAAAAAACTTTATCGCTTCATTAAAATTTATATCACCACCAATTCCATGCCTATACCATAAGCCTCTTAAAAATAGAGCATTTTCCTTTTGAGCCTGCTCAGATAGAGCGTCATTTATGATTGACAGAGTATAGCTAATTTCCTCTTTATTAAAAGTTTTGTTGATTGTATATTCACGCCACATTTTAATAGCATTAGGGTCACCCCGTAAGCAATCATTCAATAAAGATTTAAAATTTGCGATGGCCATACTTATTTCTCTTCTGATGAAAGGGGCGTATTGTAACACGAAGTCTAAAAAAAGGACAATTACCTGCTTTTTAGATTAAAAATAAAACAAAGTCGAGGATTCATTAGGTTTTCTA
>JAFKHV010000061.1 GCA_017306715.1 Legionella sp.
ATTGGACTCTATTGGTTCAGGGTGTGGACCGCCTCATCCCTGAGATCGCAGCGCTGCGACAACATTTTGATTTTTTACCGCAATGGCGTTTTGATGACATTATGATTAGTTTTGCTACTCTGCATGGCAGTGTTGGCCCACATTTTGATTATTACGATGTTTTTCTTTATCAAGCACTCGGGCAGCGCGAATGGCGGCTAACTGCAAAAAATTGTCATCCTGAAAATTACATATCGGACTTGGAATTGCGCATCATGCGTGAATTTGAGACTGAAGAAACATTTATTCTTGAAGAAGGTGATATGCTTTATTTACCGCCCCATATTGGGCATTATGGTATCTCTTTGTCTGATGAATGCATGACCTATTCTTTTGGGTATCGGAGTTATCAAGGTCAAGAATTATGGGAAAGCTTCGGGGATTACCTAGCAGAACATGGGGCTTTTAAAAAATTATACACAGACCCTGACTGGTCTCTCCTTGATGATCGTGGAGTAATTACATCAGCCGCTTGGAAACAGGCACAACAGTTAATCCAGGAAATGGTAAGTGATGAAGCGCTCATAAAAAAATGGTTTGGCACTTTTGCGACCCAGCCCGATACCGAGCCTTTAGAAGAATATTCCATTCACGAAGATGAGATTAAAGAAATTTTGGGCAATATTCAAAGGGGTAGAGTAAAGCTGATACGCCATGCACATTGCCGGATTGCCTATTTGGATAATACTGGCATTGAGCCCCTAACTTATTTTGTTAATGGTATTTCCTACACAACTTCATTAGACAATCTAAAACTCTTACAGTTATTTGCCAGTTACCAGCCATTAACACCTAAATCACTCCAACCCTATTTAAAAAATACCGCCTCAAGGAGCTTGATTGGTGAATTTCTAATCAACAATTGGCTCGATGTAGTTGAAACTTCGTCGTGATTTTGCGAGCACAAAGTGCGATTAATTAGCCTACACTATACATAGCTGTGGTTCGTGTTAATATTATTATTAAGTACGATCGGATTACTTAATTAAGTTTACAAGGATGCATCATGAAAAAAATAGTACTGCTCTCGTTCACCTTAGCTTGCACTCTCATCTTAGCGAGCTGCTCGAATTGTAACCCCTGTCGTAATACGTGTGTACCGAGTGACTGCTCTGGTTCTAATAGCTATACAGGGAACTGGTATTAAAGCTGAGCTTGCTCGCTTTAATACTGCTGCGACATATCGAGTTTTTCTTTATATACGGTTTGGCCTGATTGAGGATTGCTCTCTAATAAAGTAATCAATGCACCTGCCAGGACAAGAATAATACCTGCCAGACTTTTTAAGCTTAATTTCTCATGCAATAGCACCATACCCAGAATCACTACAAAAACTGGCTCTAAAACCGATAGTAAGGACGCTTTTTCCGCACTAATCAATTGCAGACTATATAAAAGAAATAAAATAGGTAAAACCGTCGATATTATCGCAATACCGAATAGATAAAACCAAGCAATGGATGAAGCAGGCCATGCCAAGCTATTATCAACCAAACAATGGACTAAAGCGGGAATTGTACATCCAGCACATACCATGAGCGTGGACATATGAGGTGATACAGTGCTTCTTTTACTTGTGAGAATATATGCCGCGTAACAAATTGCAGAGGCCATAGCTAAAAATATTCCGACCACATTGGCCTGGGCTGTGCGCAAATCAATAAAGCAACACATACCAAGCATCATCACCAACATCGCTCCAAAGTATAACGGTACAACTGCCTGCCTTTTAAAGAGAATGTTGTAGAGCATAATGAAAAGAGGATAGGTAAAGAAAGACACCATGGCGATTCCTGAGCTAATGTAGCGGCAGGCAAGAAAATAAAGCAGTGACGAAGTGCCGTAACAAAAAATTCCTGCAATCAATAGGCGCCATAATTCTTTGGGACTCTCCCGCTTCTGACGCAGCCAGGGGAAAAAGAAAATCAATATAAAAATGCAGGAGAGAGAAAAACGCCAGAAAAGCATTGCTCCTTCATTAAAGTGGCTACTCAACGCATTAAGACCAAAATAGGCAATAAAACCGTAAAGAAAACCAGAAAAAATCGCACAAATTGCACCACGAAACTCATTATTGATCATAGGTTTAAATCCAATGATTTGTTTGATTACCTAGCAGAATGCCAACAGATAGTTTATCATGTTTTGGATATTAGCGACTATTGAAATTTTTTTATACATGATGTACCATTGTCGCCCAGTTGAATATGGATTTACTTATGTTGCGCTCTCTATTATACAGTTTCCTTTTAAGCACGATTTGTCTTTCCGTTTATGCTCAAAACAACTGCCCCAGACAACAATGTATTGCGGTAGTAGATGCCGGAAGCACTGGATCACGCATTCATGTTTATGCTTATGATTTAGATAAAACCAATACTCCGGAGCACATCAACGAAATTTGGTCTAAAAAACTTAAGCCTGGATTTAGTAATGTTGAGTTAAATCAAAATCTAATTAATAATTATTTGGACAATCTCTTCTCCAATATTCCCATTGAAAACTTAGGGGTTTATTTTTATGCAACTGCGGGAATGCGACTTTTACCACAAGGCAAACAAAAAGCTTATTACCAAGCCCTAGAAAATTGGTTTGGTCAACAAAACCATGTGCATTTAAACCACGCGAAAACACTTTATGGCCAGGAAGAGGCATTGTTTGATTGGCTTGCAGTCAATTATCATCATGACACATTTAAAAGCCACGAATACGTGGGAGTACTTGATATAGGCGGTGCTTCAACACAAATTGCTTTTGTCCTTAAAGACGAGATTGATTATCCAGCAGATTCGAAAAACAAAATAAAGATCAAAATTTATGATCAAAAAATAACGGTTTACATACAAAGTTTTTTAGGCCTAGGCCAAAATGAAATGTCTCATCAGTTGCTGGATACCGCAGCGTGCTTTCCTGAAAATTATCCCCTAACCACAGGTCACCCTGGTGTCGGTGATGCGACTACCTGCACTGAAGCAATGATACCCTTAATCAATGAGGTTCATAAGGTAAATACTCGGGTCCAACCCCTATTACAACAAAATCCAACCCTGAAATGGTATGCCTTGGGTGGTATCGTGAGCACCGCAGAAAGTAAGCCATTTCAGTTTGAACAACATCAATTTACTATGGATTTATTTCTCCAGCAAGGACAAGAAAAAGCATGTCACCAACCCTGGGATGATTTATATGCGCAATATCCCTACAATGAATTTATTGACATATATTGTCTATTACCCGCGTACTATTATGCATTGATTGTTCATGGATATGGATTTTCGCCCACACAAGCAATCACCTATGTACCGGCAAATAATAATTTGGATTGGACCTTGGGCGTTGTGCTCTTTCAGTCTGTAACGCGTTAACTTTTTAAAGAGAGGCTATATCAAAATCGGCTGCTGACAAGTGTGGATTTTGATTATAATAATGACACAAGGCTAACCTTAATTTTTGTGCGCGTGCCGATAATCCTGTTGCACATAAGTGCATTACCTGTTGAAATACTGCCTCTTTAAATCCTGTTTCATCACCCGGTTCGCCATTTAGATTATCCGCGCTAATGTAAAATTTATAACCTGCAGCCTTGGATAAAATCCATTCTAATGCTTGAGGTTTCACTTCAACTTGATGAAAAGCTTTTTGTTGTTCCTGAGTTCTACCATCGGGTGCATACCAATAACCAAAATCAATCAATTTACGACGTTCAGCCCCAGCAATAAGCCAATGAGCACATTCATGTAAAGCACTGCTAAAAAAACCATGCGCAAAGTAAATGGTATGCAAAGGATTCTGATCATTTGCCGGGAGGTATAGAGGTTCATCTTGCCCCCGTGCAAGTTGTGTTTGGTAATCATCAATAAAACATTCGTTAAACAAAGCAATCAAATCATCGCATTCGTGTACTAAACTAATTGTCAATACAGCAATCCTCACAATTATTTGCAAATTATACTAATATCAAGAGAAGTCTTTTTATAATTTCTACTGAAAAAGAACGAGAACAATATGGTATTTTACCAAGTAGGAAAATTAATTAATACACTCCGTTGGCCAATAATTATTGTTTGGCTTCTACTTATCGCTGCGTGTATTCCTTTTTTACCCAAAATAATGGATCCCTTTAAAACGACGGGATTTATGGATGAACATTCAGAGAGCTACAAAGCAACCCAGTACCTGAATCAAAAGTTTGGTTATGATAATAATAATCAATTCGTTCTTCTTTACCATAGCGAAAAACTGCGGGCAAATAGTGATGAGTTTCTGAACAAAGTAAAGAAATCTTTGGCTGATTTAAAAGACTTTCCAATAGATCACGAAATTCTTCTACCCAATAAAAAGCAACAAATTTCGAAAGATAAGCATTCAGCCTATGCAGTAGTCGTTGTGAAAACTCCTAAGCAGTTAACTGATGCCCAGTTATCTCTATTTAAAAGTCTTATTAAAAAGCCCGTAGACATGACCCTAAAAATTGGTGGCGAACCGTTGTTCGTAGAGCAGGTTACACATCAAACTCAAGTCGATTTGTATCGCGCAGACATGATAGCTACACCTGTGGCTTTGATCACCCTACTTTTTGTTTTCGGATCTGCGGTAGCAGCAATATTACCCTTAGTTCTTGGGAGTGGCTGTGCTTTAATTATTTTAACAACTTTGTATTTTATAGGGCATTATTACACTTTATCAGTATTTACTATTAACATTGCACTGCTTTTAGGCTTATGTTTATGCCTGGATTATTCTTTATTTTTTATTAACCGTTTCCGTGATGAGTTACTCAACGGACTTAAAATAAACGAAGCCATAGCAGTCACGCAAAATAGTGCGGGAAAAGCCATTTTCTTTAGCGGATTGGCTGTTTTTATTAGTCTCAGCGCCCTCTTCTTATTTCCGATAAATATCCTATTTTCTGTAGCTGTTGGGGGACTTGCGGCTGTTTTTTATGCGGTACTTTTTTCGACTGTGCTTTTACCTGCAATCCTTGCGGTAATAAAAAATAAAATTAATCGTTTTACTGTTCATATAATACCCAAAAAGGCACGTAGCAATTTCAGTATTTGGCACTGGATCGCAGAACGGGTTGTTCATCGTCCCTACACCGTATTTTTGACTATTCTTTGCCTCCTGCTGGTGCTCGGTTACCCTTTTTTATCAGCGCAATTTGGTATTTCTGATTATCGCATTTTCCCTGAAAAATCCCCCGCACGAAGTTTTTATGATAAGTATGCCCAAGCCTTCGACATCGAAGAACTAACCCCGATTCAATTGATTATCGAATCTCCGCAGACATCCATCCTGTCTAAAGTGAATTTAAATAAAATTTACGATCTGGTTGAGAAATTGGAAAAAAATCCACGGATTAAAAAAGTAACCGGGATTGTCTCAAGTAATAGTGACCTGAAGAAAAATCAATATTATCCGCTGTATCATAATAAACAGAGCTTGAAAAATACGGACATCAAGCAATTATTAGCAACAAGTACTCTAACGCATCTCACCGTACTAAATATCGTCAGTAAATATTCGTTAAATTCTGCCGAGACCAAAAAATTAATTAAAGAACTACGGCAAATGAAACCTCCTACTGGTATGAATTTTTATTTAACAGGAACTGCAGTCAGTAGTGTTGATGTGTTAGCTACAATTTATCGTGTCCTGCCCCATGCCATGATTTGGATTATGGTTTTCTCCTATCTTATCTTACTCATTCTTTTACGCTCCGTATTTTTACCTTTTAAAGCAATCCTTATGAATCTCCTAAGTTTATGCGCCTCTTATGGGGCACTCGTATTTGTTTTCCAAGAGGGACATTTTGCACAATGGTTAAATTTTCAACCTCAAGAAATGTTGGATATTAGTCTCCTCGTCATCATATTTTGTGCCTTATTTGGATTTTCCATGGATTATGAAGTGTTCCTGCTCACACGTATTCGCGAAGCCTATTTACTCACACGTGACAATAATAAGAGTATCGTTTTTGGTATCGAAAAAAGCAGTCGGATTATTACCAGCGCCGCTTTAATCGTTATTGTCCTTTGCGCATCTTTTTTAGTAGCGGATGTACTTATGGTTAAAGCATTTGGCCTTGGCATTGCCGTGGCTATTTTCATGGATGCTTTTTTGATTCGCAGTTTTTTAGTACCCGCAACGATGGCCTTATTCAAATCCTGGAACTGGTATCTACCCCGGTGGCTGGACCGCATACTACCTAACCTCTGAGCAATAAAATGAGCATGAAGCGAAAGATACATGAGTTGTTCGAAGCCCAGGTTGCACGAGATCCAGAGCATATCGCTCTAATTGAGGATTCTTGTTCGATAAGTTACCAAATGCTCAATATACATGTAAACCAGCTTGCCTATCATTTAAGAGCTCAGGGGTTAACAGAGCAACAACCTGTAGCACTTTGTTTGTCTCGCGGTAAAAGATTTCTTATTGGACTATTAGCAATCATTAAAGCCGGAGGTACTTATTTACCCTTGGATCCCAATCAACCAGAAGAGCGATTACACTATATTTTAAAGGACGCTGGTGCCGACCTACTTATTACGGATTTACCAACACAAAAAAAACTATCTGCTTTTACGGGTAAGTTTATTATTCCAGAACATGAGGAAAAAATCATACAAGGTTATCCCCTTGATAATCCAATTTGGACGTCTCCAATTGATAACATAACCTATATAATCTATACGTCCGGCTCCACGGGCACGCCTAAAGGCGTTTTAATTGCTGAATCAGCATTGATCAACTATTGTCAGTGGTTTGCGCAATACACGAATATACAAGGAAAGGAGCGTATAGACTTTTCGGCGAATCCTATATTTGATATGGCCGTAACCGTTAGTATCGGGGCTTTACTTTTAGGATTAACCGTCGTTATCTGCCCTGAAAATATAAAACGCAATCCTGAAAAGTATTTGCGCTACTTGCATGAGCAAGAGATCAATATTATTAAACTTACACCCACCTATTTTAAAATTCTACTGCAAGCAGCACATAACACTCATTTACAATTACCGGAATTGAAAAGACTTATTCTTGGTGGAGAAAACCTTAGTGCTAATGAATGTAAAGAATGGCTGGATTTATATCCTGACCATGTGCTCCATAACGAATACGGTCCTACAGAAGCCACCATTGCGGTAACGCAATACGCGATTTCTAAAAATAATTATCTTTATCAACCGCTAAACGTTCCTATTGGCACGCCAGGAAATAATATGATGTGCTTAATTGTTGATGAGCACTTAAATTTGGTTGCACCGGGCGAAATGGGAGAATTAATTATTAGTGGTCGGGGGGTTGCTCGTGGTTATTTAAATCGACCTGAGTTAAATCAACAACTCTTTATACGAAATCCGGTAAACCCCGTTGACCCTAATCCATGCTACCGCACCGGCGATCTTTGCCGAATCAATGCTCAAGGAATTATAGAATATTATGGCCGCAAAGATGAGCAGATAAAGATTCGGGGGTTTCGCATTGAACCGGCAGAAATTGAAAATCAACTTCTTCTTCATCCTACAGTGCAAAATGCTGCAGTTGTGGCTCAAGAAATTAATCATTTTGAGCCCAGTTTAGTGGCCTATATTGTTTTAAAAAAACCGCAAAATGAAATACAACAGGAACAATTTAAACAATTTCTCGCACAGTACTTGCCTGATTATATGATTCCTGCGCTCTTCATAAAGATTCCTGCCTTACCTTATAACGCGAACGGTAAATTAGATAAAAAAGCCCTGCCCAAACCTCAATTTTTATCTAAGCATAAGTATGCAGCGCCGCAAACTGCCTTAGAAAAAAAGCTCATCTCTTTATGGAGCGCCGAATTGGGAATCCCTCTTCCCGGTATTGATGATGATTTTTTTGAATTAGGTGGACATTCGCTTTCAACAGCACGACTCATTGCACAGATTAACCACCAATTACAAATAAATGTAGACATGCAAACTTTTTATCAGAATGCCAATGTACGCGACCTCGCGTTAAAATTAGTATCACATCCCAAAGCACCGCAACCACAGTTCTCTGCGAATGAGGAACATTATTTCAATGATGCAGAAATTCCTCTTGCTGATTTACAATTTATGATGTGGATGGCAAATACTTTTGAACCTAAAGCAAAAAAATTAAATATTGTTGCGCGCAAGCGATTTAAAGGACATTTAGACAAAAATGCGCTGGATCACGCATTTTCTCAGTTACTTAGAAAACATGAGGTACTTCACTATCAAGTCGCCAAACTAAGACCAGTGCAGTTCGTAAGTAGACAACTGGAATGGACTTACGAGGAGGAAAATATACAATGTCTAAGCTGTGAGCATGCGGAACAAAAAATTGCAGCTGGACTTAATCAATTAATACAATTTCAGACTTGGCCCAAAAATAAGCCCGCGTTGCGAGCTAAACTATTTATTCTAAATGATACATGCGAATTACAATTAGCGATGCCCCACGTATTAATCGACGAGGCATCATTAGACATCTTATTTCAGGATTTATCTGAATTTTATTCTCAGCACCTGCGACAAGAGATAACCCCTGTATCACTAGATTCTCATTTTAAGGCATATATAAAATACGAGCAGGAACAAATCCAATCCACACTAGAGGGGGATATTTCATTTTGGAATTAATATTTTAGTGATGCAGGTTTATTACAACTTCCTGAGCGATATATTGTAAGAAATATGAGTAAACAGAAATGCCCCTATTCCACCTATCAAAAAATTCCCTCAACAGCGCTGCAAAAGCTTAAAGACTTTTGCTCTGCAAATCATATTACCATTAATAATGGATTATCAGCGATTGTGGCTTTGGCGATTAAGCATGCTTGTGGTCATGAATACCAAAGTGAGAACAAGCATATCGTTATGAATCTGATTAAATCCCAACGGGATAATTCACTCTATGATCAGTCCGTTGGCTGTATACTGCGAGTGGACACAGTGAAGGTTGCGCTCAAGGAATATAATGATCTCCGGTCTTTGGCAAAACAAATTCGCCAATCCATTATTGACACCAGCAATTATCAACATTGCCCAAGCCTAATAAAATTTAGCGCCATGAACACTTTAGCTAAATATCAAAAGAAATGGGTGGATTTTTTAATCAAACCCATGGCTAAGCTTGCAACACGTTTAGTACAAATGCCGCTAATTTATCGCAATGTCATTAATCAAAGTATTGCTCGACTTATGTTTTTTAAACGTCATAAGTATTTTGTCATTAATTTGAATGTTCGACCAAACTTTATTAATAATTCAGGTAATCCTACCAGCCTTTTTGGATTAGCACCCATCTCAGGCCCGCATCAAGAAGATTTACTGACCATTGATCACGTCCTTGAGGTATGTTTTCTTTACGAAGAATGCGAAAAAACGGCTTATATTGTCGTCTCCGGAAATCTGCAGCCCGCATTTCGTACCTGCATCGCTGATGAAATTATACGACTTATGCAAAAGGCGATGACTGAGTTTGAACCAGCTCTGTGCGCAGAAGAATCCTCAACGATATCTGAAAAAATAAATGGTTCCGTAGGCGCTTAATTTCTGGTACATTAATTGTCCCAATTTATAATACTATAGGATCTGAAAATGATACGAGGAATTTTTGCTGTCCTGATGTACGTTTTAAGTCTGTCAACAGCATTTGCATTTGCTGCATGTACTAACGCTGTACCTACAGATAATCCTAATTTTTGTGCATCGTTTAAAACTTCAGCAATTTGTTACTGCACAGCCTCTGGTTTGCCTGCGGTAATGTGCCAGGATATGAATATGCTTTATGCACGCCTTATCAGTGTTTTCGGCTCTTTACGGAAAGCTTGCGAATATCAAAAATACACACCTACAGAAGATTGCATTGATAACTGGAATTGTTTCCGTCAAGGTGGCGTCGATTCTCGTGGAAGAATATGCAGCTCCACCGCTAAATCCTGCCAATAAGTATTCTAATACATACGCTTTTTAGCGTATGTATTTTCATTTTTAGATAGAGATTTTGATTGTGACCCTTAAAAAAATTATCAGTAGATGTATATTTTATTTTTGCACTTTTAATTGTTTTGCAACTACAGTTCATCTTGATTATCAAAAACACCCTTTATACCTTGGCCCTATTGGTGGTTATGGCTCTACTACCTGGCAAGGATTAGTGGCGCCTAAAGAAAGTCAGAATGAAGCACTAACCATGTCTACTCCGATTGACGTCGAAGAAGGCGGGGCCACATGGGGAGTGATGGCAGGATATGAATTTACCCCCTATTTCGCTTTAGAAGCAAGTTATTTACGTTATCCAAGTTCTACTGTTTATTTTAATGAATTTAGTCTGTTCACTTTCACTCATGAAGGTTTATCACAATTAACAACCCATACGGATAGCATTAATTTAGTGGGTAAAATTATGTTATTAATTCCTGAAAGCAATTTCCGTATTTTTTCGAGTGCAGGTGCGACCGCATTATATCGTCGTGATTTAATTATTGATGATTGGCGAATGTCTCCGACCTTTGGTGTTGGGGTGAATTATAATTTTACCGAACATTTATTTGGAGAGCTGGCGGGTTATTATACTGCTGGATATGGTGAGTCACGCTTAAGTCCTGTTGATACGTATTATCCATTCCTTTATTCTGTTACAGCACGCATCGCCTACCGCATATAAACGCTGCTAAGAAGATGCGATGCATCTTCTTAGCACAAAAATTTTTAAAAGAATGTTTCATATTAAAAACTCAAAAACCTCGTGCAACTGATTTCACTTAGAATGCACGTGAAACTTCGGTACCTGTCAGGATGTGGAAAATTAAGCATTTTGGCTTTCTTATCTCGGAATCTCTTTCAAAATTAGCAAGGCGGATTATGAATAGCCATACGAAATTGCTTAATTGTTCCGGTAAAATTGAACGGGACTTGATAATCCCCAGCCACCGGTGTACCCGAATCGACACCTATATCAAAATTATCCTCCCACTGTAGCATTAATGGAGGGCTACTATGCATTCGCTGGCGCGCAACTTCTTTACCATCAACCAGTAACGCCACTTCTCCATCACGTATGAGTTGTTTTTCAGTTGCTGCTGCTGATAAATATTTTACGCCGTCATATTTGAAATCAAATACTAAGGTATGAGCCCCTGGCAGTAATGCTTCATTTCCCTCAAGGCGAATTGGATTCAGATCAAAGATATTCCATACAAAAATTGGTTTGCCTTTTAAAAGATAAAGTCCATAGCCTGTGAAATGTCCACCATGAGTAACAATCATTCCCTCAGCACCTTGCTCAGGAATCTCAATGTCCGCAGTAAAGGTATATGAAGCACGTAACAAAGCAGGCTCTGTAGCCTTAATTTTATCGATCATCCGGAATGGCCAGTTCATTTGTTGATGGTCTAAAGCTTTACCTTGAATATCAATGATCATATTCTTGCCCCCAGGTAGCGCACCCCAGTTCATTTGTACTTTCCCAGCAATAGAGGGTAGAGAGATCATGGCCATTAATAGATAGTGCAATTTCATTACTGATTACCTCCATGTAATTTATTGAAATTTATAAATTTTTTCCCGCTTTATATTCTTGGTAAATGTCCTCAACCGCCAAACGCAATGCGCTAGGTGTCGATTTAGTCTGCAAGGCTAGTACCTTATAGATCATAAATGCTTTTGCTTTGTTTAAGCGTACCTTAATTTTTTGCTCGGCCTTTTCCATCGTGGAACCTTGCTGTAGATAATCTTTTTTACGCAATTGGGTGTGCCACAAAAAGCTATCGTTGTGCGGAACAAACTCTTTATTTTTTACCAAGCAACGCATCACACGGAAATAACTGTTTATTTCCTGGTTAGTAAAACAAAAATCTTGTTCTTTATCTTGACTATATAAATCTAAAGATTCATTTCGGGGCAAGCTCGGGTCACCAATCCTGACTAAGGTGGTTGGTGTTTTATTTAACAAGCTTCCAATAATTGCTAAAAACGTGATTGCGGCTACAACAAGTGAAAAACCGGATAGGAGGAAAACAGCTACTCCCAGCATGAGCAACATGAGCTCTTGGGCATACTTTATCATTGCTAAGTAAGCAGGTCTTATGAGTGATGCATAAAATTTTAGAATGGCATATATAAATAGCCGCCCCATAGAAAAAAGCCAAAAATTGCGTTTTTTTCGTGCCTCATTTTCGGTAAGGGGATTAAGCTCTGTAATTTCGGTACCTTTTATGCCTGCATAATTTAGAGCATGGTCCCAGAAACCATTAGGCCCCTTCTTTTCAGGTGGAGGTATCACACGTAGTAGAGTCCAATCGGACTTCCATATTCCGAAAGTTGAAACTGGATCATCTCCTTGAATTTGAACTACCACCTGGGGTTTTCGTGATAATGAATCCCAGTGATCGAATTGACTTTTATTTTTTGCATCATGTAAGCCTGGCGGATTAAGGGCATCAATACGTGCAAGATTAAAATTCCCTTGATCTATTGCAAGGAGCAAGCTTAATGCTCCGCCTAAGCTGGTACCGCAAACATGCACAGCATCACTTTGTTGTTCAAGCCATGTATGTATTTTATTACGGCCAGTGCGATACAAGTCTTTGCCGACAGACTCAAAGCCTTTAAAATTATTTTGTATTTGCGTTAAAAACCCTTGGCCAGCTGGATAGGTTGTGCCCATAAATATTAGATGCGATTTTGCTTTAGTAAAAAACAAAGGTTCTAGACCGTAAGCAAAAACGCGATCGGTCTCATGATGAGCTCCATTAGTCAATTCAATAGGTTTTATCTTGTACTCAATCCCTTGCCACGTCTGATCAATAAATTGCGGAATGGTAATTGACTCGTACGGACTAGGATCAGCAAAAGGAAAATAGCTAAGACAATTACTCATATATAAATCAATTTGTGCTAAATGATTTTTTTCTAATGGGGCAATGAATTGTAATTGCTTTAGCAAATAATTAAATCCATGCTGAAATTCTTGGCGCATCCATTTTAAAAAATGCGGATTTCGTTCCACAAAAACTGCGCGAAATACTTCCGGAATGACCAACTCATGCCATTCCACGGTATATCCCATCATCAATAGACGTAAACAATTACGAACTGAAACTGCTATACGCTCGGGTGATGACAATCCATGTATCGATTCAAATGCTTCATCCGGAAAAAATTTGAGGTCTAACTCGGTTACAAATCCCATTTGTGCCCTTAGTAAAAGTAAATATCCTATAATTACGACATGAAATCCGTTCTAATTTAAAGTTCGATGCGCTTGTTCGCTTCTTCCTTGTTTAAACTCTGTAATTGTTGCTCAACTTTATCTACTAGCTTCATTGTCGTGCATTGTCTATTAAACCAATAATCCCAAAGATAAGGATTTCGGTGTGCAGATAATGAACTCTTATTGCTCGACTTCCAATCACTTATTCGTTCTATTAATTGCGGCAGTGACATGGACTCGGTCGCGGCAAGTTGTTGATATAAATTTTTAATTGCTTGAAATTTATCTTCCGTTCGTTTCTTTAATTCCGTATAACCCATGCCCACTCGAGAATGGCTTATTTCCTCCATTCGTTTATAGAGTTTAATCATAATCTTTTGCTTTTCGGTTTTATTCTTAGACTTCATATCCGGTGGCGGTGGAAGAACATAAAAAGAGACATGAGCAGATGGGCTGCCTTTGAATAAATAAGTAGTACTATTAAATTCCTGTATCCAACTTTTAGGAATTCGTGTATCTGATTGAATATTTAAAGTTTTCTCAAGAAGATAAATCGCGGTGCTACGGCAAGTGTTACGCATAGTATAATTTGAAACACTTTCTTTTATATCTTCTACATCCACGAAATCGACGCAGTATTCTTTAACCGACCTGTATTCAAGAGTTATGAGTTCATTATGCTCCTGCAGAGGAATAAAGGCAGAAATTTCCACTTTTTGATTTTTATTAATCGTTTGGAAATTGCCCTGTTTTGATTCCACTTCACTATTTGCAGTTTGCCGTTGGAGTGTGCTAAAGGACTTAATTAATGCCAAATATTGGTCCCAATTTATATCATAAGCTTGATAACTCATATATCGCTCATTAGGGTGATCGCGTGTAATCCCTTCATCGTAAATATTTGCCTGAAAACCACCGCTGAACAACTGATATAAATCTTTTAAATAATTATTGTTATTTTTGTAGCATTTGGCGACGCGACAAAATAATTGTTTTACAACAAACCCTTCATACTGCCCCACCAGAACAAAGGTATGCTGACTACTTTTACACAAAGCTAAGAAAAACTTATCCTTATTTTTATTTATGATTAAAGTCATCGACAAAAACTTATTATTTACGCCAACAAGCATCGTAACAAAGAAATATTAAGGAAATATTATGTAAATTAAAGATTTTTGTTTCAATTTAAAACAAAAATTATCATGATAAATCGCTCTGCTTGCTGAGGGGGTTAGGAGCATAAAATTAATGCTCCTGGTATTAAAAATTTTTTATAGAGCGCACTGTAAATTAGGATGTTGCTGCAAAATATTTTTATATAAATCCAAGCTGAGTTTTGTACTTTCATCTCCTTCTGTGGATTGAGAATTACCCTCTCCTCCCTTACTGTTGATTGAGACGACCGTAATTATATGGTTGCAAGGCTGCCACAAGTAAACCACACGAAAACCCAAAGTGCTGCCTTTGTAAACCCAAAATTTTTGCTTTAAGGTCGCATCATAAAAAGCGACCACTCCCAGTCCAAAACCGAGCGGGTCTGCTGCGGACACTGATTTTATGGCTTTACCTGTGTTTGTGGAAACAACCGTTTTCATTTCTGTCAACGCTTGCTCTTGTTTTGCTTTAGGGAGCAGCTTGCCATGATAAAGCAAGTCGACCCAATGCAACACCTCAGCGCTAGTAGAAACAAGTCCACCTGCAGCAGCGGCCCAAGATAGATTTTCTTGCACGGTGTCGTGAAGCTTATGCGTGTTCTCATCGTAATAATATCCGTGTACTAGACGCGCGGCAATCGCTTCTTTTTCTTGTGGATTTTCATCTCCTACCGGATAAAAAGTAGTCGTAAAACCATGGGTTGAATTAATAATTTTATCTTTTAATTGCTGTGAAAAGCTCTTCTGCGCGACTTTCTCAATAACTAACGCAGCCAGGATATAATTTGAGTTACTGTATTCGTAAAGATTTGATCGTTCCTTTGCCAAAGGACGCTCAGGATGGGCATACTTCAGGAGTTCTTGATTACTCCATACTCTACCTATATTCGCATACATTTTTTTGGAAAACTCTGGATCTTCAGAATAATTGGGGATGCCACTTGTCATATTTAATAATTGCCGTAAAGTTACCGCGTGCCAATTGCTATATTGGGGCAACCATTTACCTAAAGGATCATCGAGTGACAATAGACCCGCAACTTGTAGCTGCAACAAAAGTAGCGCAGTAAACGACTTGGTGATACTTCCTATTTCGAAAAGATTTTGGTTATCTACAGGTGGCGCATCATGAGCATCGGAAACACGACCATGAGCAAAGGTTTTTATTGCTGCTGGAGAACTGTTATTCGATTGTGGAATAAATACTGCAGCCTGTATCGCTGTGAAATGTTCTTTATTTCGATAATGTTCGTAATAAGAAGAAATGATTTTTTCGTAGGATGAGTCCGATCCGGTCTGCCCATAGGCTGACAAGATCGAAGTTGTATAGAGTCCTAAATATAAAAAAACTTTCATGGTGCCTCCTGCACTTTGGAAATTATCCTTAATTTATGAATTAGCTGCAGCCCTGTTTTTGATTAACTCAAGCGCATTCTGCAAACGCATTAACGAGCGGCGTTTACCGATGAGCATTAATGTTGCATCAATCGAGGGTGACATGCCATTGCCTGTTACTGCAACACGTAGAGGTTGTGCAATTTTGCCCATGTTCAGATCAAATTGCACACATACGTCGTTGATGCATTCTTGCAGCTGTTCTTTTTCCCATGCAGGTAAAGCACTCAGTTTTTGATGTAATGCGGTGAGCGGTTCTAATATCACAGGACGTAAATGTTTTTTAATGGCATCATCGTTATATTCAACTTCTTCTGTGTAAAAATAGGTGCTCAAAGTACACATCTCAACCAAGGTCTTACAGCGCTCAGCCTGCAAAGCAACGACTTCTGATAAATCTGGACCTGAGGATAAATCGACCCCTGCCTGCTCGAAATGCCAGCGCAAAGCGGCTGCAACCTGAACTGGATCATCACTTTTTTGATAGTGCTGGTTAATCCAGTATAACTTTTCATAATTAAAGCTTGAGACACCCCGGCTTACATGAGCTAAATCAAAATATGAAATCATCTCAGCGACACTGAAGAGTTCCTGATCTCCATGGGACCAACCCAGACGCACCAGATAATTCAATAACGCATGAGGTAACACGCCTAATTCTCTAAATTGGAGCACACTGACTGCACCATGTCGTTTCGATAAGCGTTTTCCGTCCTCACCTAAAATCATGGGTAAATGAGCAAATACGGGTTCTAGAGCATTAAGTGCACGAAATATATTAATTTGACGTGGGGTGTTATTAATGTGATCATCACCACGAATTACATGCGTTATGTTCATGTCCAAATCATCAATAACTACAGCAAAATTATAAGTAGGATGTCCATCTGAACGAATCAAAATTAAATCATCAAGCTC